>CACFAF010000001.1 GCA_902564245.1 uncultured Pelagibacteraceae bacterium
TAAAAAAACATAAAGAAATAAAAAAAATAATTGTTTTTAGTAGGGATGAATTAAAACAATTTGAGATGGAACAAGAAATTAAAAAAAATACTAAATTAAGATTTTTTTTAGGTGATCTTAGAGATAAAGACAGAATTTATAGAGCTTTAGATAATGTAGATATAGTTGTACATGCTGCTGCTCTCAAACAAGTTCCTAAAGCAGAATATAATCCTTTTGAATATGTAAAAACAAATGTAATAGGTGCACAAAATCTAGTTGAAGCTTGTTTAGATAAAAATGTAGAAAATGTTATAGCACTTTCAACTGACAAGGCTGTTTCACCTATTAATCTTTATGGCGCTACAAAATTATGTTCGGATAAACTTTTTTTGGCTGCAAATAATATTAAGGGTAACAAAAAAATTAAATTTAGTGTTGTTAGATATGGAAATGTAATGGGAAGTAGAGGTTCTGTAATTCCCTTTTTTCTTAAACATAAAAACAAAGGATATTTTCCAATAACAGATGAAAATATGACAAGGTTTAACATGTCTATTATGGACTCTGTAAATATGGTTTTATGGTCTATGCAAAATAATCAAGGAGCAGAAATTTTTGTACCAAAAATTCCAAGTTATAGAATTTTAGACCTAGCTAAATCTATCAAGCCAAATTGCAAAATAAAAAAAATAGGAATAAGGCCAGGAGAAAAAATTGAAGAAGAGCTTATTACTAAAAGTGAAAGCAGGAGTACTATAGATATAGGAAATTATTACGTAATTTTAAATAATGCTTCTCCTAAAATCAAAAAATTCTACATGAATAAAAAATTCAAAAAAGTTAAAAAAAATTTTTCTTATACTAGTGGAACAAATAATAAATTTCTAAGTATTAATGAATTAAAAAAAATTATTATAAAAGAAAATTTATAAAATTTTTAATCAATGAAAAAATATTTACCTTATGGACGTCAAAGTATAACTAATAAAGATATTTCTTCTGTTAAAAAAATTTTAAAATCTGATTTTTTAACTACTGGTCCAACTATAAAATTATTTGAAAAATCATTAAGTAAGTTTTGTCGATCTAAATTTGCAGTAGCAGTAAATAGTGCTACTTCAGCATTACATATAGCTTGTTTATCTTTAGGTATTAAAAAAGGAGATATAGTTTGGACAAGTCCTATTTCTTTTGTTGCTTCAGCAAATTGCGCCATCTATTGTGGGGCCAAAATTGATTTTGTAGACATAGATATTAATTCATTCAATATCTCAATAGAAAATTTAAAAAAAAAATTAATCTTAGCGAAAAAAGGGAATAAACTTCCAAAGGTAATAATACCTGTACATCTTGCAGGATATTCCTGTGAAATGAAAGAAATTTATTCACTTTCAAAAAAATATGGATTTAAAATTATAGAAGATGCTTCCCATGGTATTGGTGGAATTTATAATAAGATGAAAATTGGGAGTTGTTATTATTCTGATATCGCTATTTTTAGTTTTCATCCAGTTAAAATTATTACATCTGGTGAAGGAGGAGTTGCAATGACAAATAATAAAAAATTAATGGAGAAAATGAAATTATTTAGAGAACATGGTATAAATAAAAATTTTAATACTAATAAAAAACCTTGGTACTATCAACAGCAAGACTTAGGCTTTAATTATAGAATGAGCGACATACATGCTGCATTAGGTTTAAGTCAATTAAAGAAAATAAATAAATTTATTAAAAGAAGAAATTTAATAAGTAAATATTATAAAAGTAAACTTAAAAATTTACCTATAACATTTCAAGAAACAAAAAAAAATATTTATTCTACTTTTCATTTATTTCTTATCTTAGTTCCTAAATTATTACATCTTGATATTTTTAAATTTTTAAGAAAACATAAGATACTAATTAATCTTCACTATATTCCTATTTTTCTTCATCCATTTTATAGTAAGAAGAATTTATTCAAAATTAAAGATTATCCAAATTCTATTAATTATTATAACAGAGCAATAAGTCTTCCAATATTTTATGACTTAAAAAAAAAAGATCAAGATAAAGTGATAAATTTAATTCAAAAATATTTTAAAAAGAATAATTAAAAAAATAAAAAAACCTATTTAAAATGATTAATTTATTTTTAATTTTAAAAAATTTTTTATATGATTATAAGATAAGAAATAGATTTATTAATCATAACAATATTTATTTTAATCCTTGTAAAAAAGATAAGGGAATTATTTTAATTGAATTCCACTCTTTTTGTTCTGGTCACATAGGATTGTCATACCTATCGAATTATCTAAGTGAAAAATATAAATCTAAAATAATTGCATATAATGGCTGGGCATTATTATTTCATTCTTTAAAACAAAATTTTATTTCAAAAATTAAATTTTACGTAGCAAAATCGTTAAATTTAAAGACTTTTGGAATATATAAATCTTTTGGAACTAAAAATATATTTCATCCAAAAATTTCCTATATTGATAGCTTAGAGGCTAAAAAAGAATTCAAGAAATTTCTTAAAAATATTAATACTTTAAAAAAATTAGAAAATTATAAAATAAAAAATATACTTGTTGGCGATTTATTATATGACACATACCTTAAAAAAAAATATAGCTTAATCCCAACAATAAATTTAAAAAATAAAGACTTTATAGATTTTTCCTATGATTTTATTAGTCTAGTTATTTTTTGGATTAATTACTTCAAAAATAATAGAGTTAAATCAGTTGTTACTTCTCATTCTATTTACTCTTTGGCAATAACTTCAAGAATTGCTTTATCAAAAAGTATTCCCGCTTTTGTTTGTACTGGAGAACATCTTACAAAACTAAATAAAAAAAATATTTATCAATTTGGAGAATTCCACAATTACAAAAGAATATTTAATAAATTAAATAAATTGAAAAAAAAAGAAGGTTTAAAAATTGCAAAATATAGGATTGAGGAAAGATTAAAAGGCAAACTTCATAGCGATACTTCTTATATAAGTAATTCTTCTTTTAAAAAAATTAAGATAAAAAAAATAAATAAAAATAAAAAAAAAACAAAAATATTGATTGCTACTCACAACTTTGCTGATGCCCCTCATTTATATGGAAATAATCTTTTCACAGATTTTTATCAATGGATACTTTTCTTGGGAAAAATTTCAAAATTAACTGATTATGATTGGTACATAAAAACTCACACTCCTTTTCCAGGAAGATGGAAAAAATACAGTGACCATGAAAAATTAGTGGTAAATAAATTTTTAAAGTCTCATAAAAATATCAATTTATTATCAAATAAAATAACTCACCAAGAAATTTTAAATATGGGTATTGATACTGTCTTAACAGTTTATGGAACTATTGGTTTTGAATTTCCTGCCCTTGGCATTCCGGCTATTACATCATCTAAAAATAATCCTCAAATTCATTACAACTTTAATTTTCACCCTAAAAATATCAATGATCTAAAAAAAATTATTTTTAATCTTCAAAAATATAAAAAAAAGATTAGTTATTCTAAAATACAAATATATGAATATTATTTTATGAAATATATTTATTTTAATAAAAATTGGTTATTTGAAGATTATGATAAACTAATAAAAAATTTAGGCTATCATGAACAATTCCATAACAAAGTTTATGACTATTGGTTAAAAAACTGGTCTAATTATAAACATAAAAAAGTCTATTTAAGAATAAATAGATTCAATAATTCTGGTCATTTTGCATTCAACTCAGAATTGGAATAAATTAAATCTAAACGTATTAATATGAAAAATATAATTGCAATAATTCCAGCAAGATCAGGCAGTAAAAGGATTAAAAATAAAAATATAAAACTTTTTAATAATAAACCTATTATTTATTATCCAATAAAAATTGCAAAAAAAAGTAGATTGTTCAAAAAAATAATAGTTACAACAAATAGCATTAAAATTAAAAAAATTGCTCTTAAAAGTGGTGCCGATGATGTAGTAATTAGACCCAAAAATCTTTCTAATGGTAAATCATTAATAATTGATGCCATAAAACATGCAATAAATGTCCTAGAAAAAAATAAAATAAAAATTGAATACGTTTGCTGTATTTTTCCAACTTCTGCACTTCTGCAAACTAAATATTTAACTAATTCTTTTAAATTATTAAAAAATAATGAAAAAAAATTCATATTTTCAGCGGTTAAATTTAGTTATCCAATTGAAAAATCTTTTAAAATTAGAGGAAAAAAAGTTAAATTTTTTAAGAATAAAAACTCAAACAAAATGACACAACAGTTTGATAAATCCTACCATGATGCAGGGCAATTTTATTGGGGTAAAAAAAATAATTGGAAGAAAGAAAAATCTATTTTGTCTAATAATTGTGGACATTTTTTAATGCCGGAAATAAATGCAATTGACATAGATACAGTATCTGATTGGAAAATTGCTGAAGCAATTCATAAAAAATATATAAAATAAATTATAGAATAGGTGTTTTAATTATAAAAATTAAATGAAAAAAAAAATATTAATTAATTTAGTCAGTGATCTTTTTCTGAGAAACTATATTTTAAATAATTCTTTTGAAAAAATTGAAAATGAGTATGAATGTTTCTATATGGCTTCTAATGATAGTATTTTTTTAAAGGATAAGTTAATAAATAAAAAAAATTTTTTAGGCTTTTACAGCCATAATTCAAAAGCACAAAAAAAATTTAGAAATCTCTACTTGAGAAATTATTTTGAACAAAGAAATAAAACTAGAGCTATTTTAAATAATTTAAGATTAATTCTTAAGCCAAAATTAAAATATGAAAGTGAAAATATTTTTGGATCAATTTTAAATTTTATACCTCGTATGTTGTCCAACTTTAAAAGAAGGTCATATTTATACTTAACTAACTTATTTATTATAAAATATTTTTTAAAGAGAATTGAAACTGAGTATACTATAAATGGCCAAATTAATTCTTTTATTGAGAATTTAAAGCCAGATTTAATTATTTCTCCAATTCAAGGTAATCATATTGGTCATTACGAAACTATAATTGCAGCAAAACAAAAAAATATAACTTCAATTACACTTATCGATAATTGGGATAATTTATCAAGTAAACCAATGTTGAAACCAACATCTGATTACTTTTTTGTATGGGGCGAACAATCTTTAGAACACGCAAATATATTTCATAAAATTGATAAAAGTAAAATAAAAATAATTGGAACTCCCAGATTTAATCATTATTTTGAAACAAGAGAACAAAATCTAAAATCTCATTTTGATTTCAAATATATTCTCTACTTAGAAAGCTGGGGAGTTGGAAACTTTTCATTAAGAAAAGGTGATGAAGATGCTTTACAACGTATAGACAAAATAATCGAAAATAATAAAGAATTTTTTAAAAAAGTTAAAATTGTTTTTAGACCATATCCATGGCGAAAATCAAAAGATACTATTGATTTTAGTAAATTTAAAAATATCATTATTGATCCTCAGCTAATTGATAATTATAAAAAAAGAAAGTTTGATACTTCAATAC
The DNA here is from genome assembly GCA_902564245.1 of uncultured Pelagibacteraceae bacterium. Taxonomy (GTDB): domain Bacteria; phylum Pseudomonadota; class Alphaproteobacteria; order Pelagibacterales; family Pelagibacteraceae; genus Pelagibacter. Next base: position 5,506 of record CACFAF010000001.1, read on the forward strand.
AACCAGATTTAAATTACTACCCCTCTTTAATAAAAAATGCTGAAATGATAATAGCTGGCCCTACTTCAATGGTGATAGAATCTGTAATTTTTAGAAAGCAAACTTTGTTATTGGCTCAATCATATAATCAATTTCTAAGCCATGGAAGTTTTTTTAAAAATAGTGAGCACTTTGATAATATTGAAAGAATTGGATTAATTTCTACATGCTTGAATATCGATGATTTAGAAAAAAAATTATTTAATTGTTATGAAAATATAAATAATAAAGATTTAATTGAAAGGTGTGATAAAGAACGAAACTATTTCCTATATAACGATAATTATTCATATAAAGAAAGGCTTATTCACAAAATTTCAGAGGTCATTTAAATAAATAATTTTCTTTTTTTAATTTTTAATATATGTTCATATATTGAACACATTGTTCAAATAATGAACATAAAAAAAGATTAGTAAAATTTTTAATGTATAATACTAAAAATATATTCCAAAAATTTTTGGCCATTTCATATGGACCAGAACCTTTGTTTAATGGAAAAAAAATTGATGTTTTAAAAGAGATAAATAATCATAAAACTTTATTAAATTTAGGTGAAAAAAATAAAGATAAAATTTTTTATGTTATAAGAAGATCACCTGGTGCTGGTTTTTTTTCAAACTTAATTTTAGTTCTAAATCATCTAAAAATTTGTGAAAAAAAAAAATATGTTCCAATCATAGATATGGAAAATTTTGTTACAGTCTATAATGAAAGAAAAAAAATCAATAATACATTTAATGCCTGGGAATATTATTTCAAAAAAGTATCAGATTATAATTTAGATGAAGTCTATCAAAGTCAAAATGTAATAATATCTCCAAATAAAATTGAGCATGATATGGAACATTGGCCTAATAAACACAAAGAATTTAAAAAAATTTATGAAAAATATATAAAATTAAATAAAAAAGTTAAAAAGATTTTAGATAAATATATAAAAAGATTAAATTTCAAAGAGCAGAAAATTCTAGGTATACATTTTAGAGGAACTAGTTATAAAACTTCACCTGGTCATGCATTGCCAGCAACTATAGAACAAATAATTAAACACAGTGAAGAATTAATGAAAGAGTATAATTATGATAGAATATTTTTGGTAACTGAGGAATTAGATTACCAAATAAAATTAAAAAATTATTTTGGACAAAAATTACTAAATATTAATTCTTTTAGATCAAACAAAGATGATGCGTTTAAAAAATATCCAAGAAACTCTCACAGATATAAACTAGGATTAGAATCTATTATTGAGGCTGTTTTGCTTTCTAAGTGTGCTGGAATTTTTTACGTAAGTTCAAATCTTGTTCATGCCGCAAACTTAATGTCAGAAAATAATCAATCACTTTTTGAACTATTTAATGGATGGAACTCAAAAAAACAATATATTGCAAAATTTAATTGGTATATTAAAAAAAATTTACCAAAAAATTTTTTTGGACTTAAAGATGTTTTATTTAAAAATGATATTTAAAGGAATTAAGGAGGCAATTGTCAAAAGATTATAAAAAATATAATAAACTTTATAATAAAGACTATTATGAAAATCTTAGCTTTGTAAGTTATGATGCTGCAAAAATAGTTTTAAGCGAACTTTATAAAATTTTTCCATTTAAAAGCATGGTAGACTTTGGCTGTGGTTCAGCATCATGGTTAAAAGCTGCTAATGAAATAATTAAAGAAGAAAAAAAACTTACAGGAATAGATGGGGAATATTCAAAAAATATTCATATCTTCAATGATGCAAAATTTATTTATAAGGATCTTGAAGAGGAAATTAATGTTGAAAAACATGAACTTGCAATTAGTCTTGAAACTGCAGAACATTTAAGTCCTAATCGAGCTGAAGGTTTTGTAAAAGATTTATGTAAAGCATCTGATATAGTTTTATTTAGTGCTGCTGTAGATGGTCATGGGGGAACAAATCATTTAAATGAAAATAATCAATCATATTGGATAAATCATTTTCAAAAAAATGATTACGACCCATTTATCTTCATCAACAGAAAAAAGTTTTGGTATCATGAGTCTTTTAAAAAATGCCCATACTATATATCTGGATCTTTTCTTTATATTAAGAGGAACACTGAATGGTATAAAAAACTCTCTGATCTAAAAGTAAAAGAGAATGATTTAGTTGATATTGTTCATCCGTATATCCTCTCTTGGAGAAAAGACGAAAATTTCGGAGTTAAAATGAATTTTAGAAGATTCGTTACCTCAATAAAAAAATTTTTAAAGAGAAAAATAAATTTATAAAAAATGACAAAACTAAAAATTCTTATTACTGGATCACAAGGTTTTTTGGCAAGAAATTTAGCTTTAAGTCTTAAAGAAAAAAAATTTAAAGTTTATGGAATTGGCAGAGGTAGATGGAAAGGAAATCAATATAAAAAATGGGGCTATAAAAAAAACTTAAATACTAATATCAATTTAAAAAGTTTAACTAAATACCAAATCAAATTTGATTATATTATACACTGTGCTGGTAAAGTAATAGGCCTAGAACCTGAGGATGATTTTCAAAGAAACGTTTTAACTACACAATCTGTTTTAGAATATATATCTCAAAACAAAAAAAAGCCAAAATTAATCTTAATGTCCACCTTAGCTGTTTATGGCAATTCAAAAGAGCAAACTCTAACTGAAAAAAGTAAAATCAATCCTATTTCTAATTACGCAATAAATAAACTTTTAGCTGAACAATTATGTAAGTTTTACAATTTGAAATATAAAATTGATGTTATGATATTAAGAACTGGATCGTTATTTGGACCTGGACTTAAAAGACAATTTATTTTTGATGCATGTACTAAAATAAAAAAAAATTTAAATATTTTTTTTGGTACTGGGGAAGAGATTAGAGATTGGCTATTTATTGATGATATGACAAATTTAATTTTTAAAATTATAAAAAAAAATTTTAAAGATATAAAGATAATAAACGTAGGATCTGGCAAAGGAATAAAAATTAAAGATATTATCACTTATATATGTGAAAAAATGCATAAAAACATTAAACCTAAATTTAATGGTTATGGAAAAAATTCAAATCCAAAAATCTTAATTTCTTCTACTAAAGAGGCAAAAAAATTTTTATGGTCACCTAAAAAGAAATTTTTTGAAGGATTAGAATTATATATTAATTGGTTCAAAAAAGAACATGATTAAACTAGCCTTTATAATAAATTTTAACCAAGGAAAGTGGTTAGGAGGTTTGAATATAATCTTAAACTTAATTGAATCTATTGTATCCAATCAATCACTTAAGAAGAAAGTTAAGTTATATTTAATTGCTCACGATATAAAAAAATTTAGAAAATATAAATTTTTAAAAAAGATAACTATCATCAAAGATAAAAATATTTTAAATCAAAGTTTTTTAGAAAAATTAATAGACAGGTTAATGTTATTGTTTTTTAATAAAACCTTTTTTTTAGAAAAATTTTTAAAGAAAAATAAAATTGATATAATTTCCCATTCAAATATTGTAACTGGAAAAGCAAGTAGTTGTAAAAGTATAATATGGATACCTGATTTTCAATATTTTCATTTTCCAAATTTCTTTTCTCTAAAATATAAGATAATGAAAGAAATAAATCTAAGATTTATTTCTAAATATTCTAGTAAAATTTTGTTAAGTAGTTTTGATGCACAAAAAGATTTAGAGAAAATCTATAAACCAGCTGTAAAAAAATCCTTTGTAAATCAATTTACTTTCCAAACACCTCATAATAATAAGGGAGATAATTTTTTAAAAATTAAAAGAAAATATAATTTACCAAAAAAATTTTTTTATTTGCCTAATCAATATTGGGTGCATAAAAATCATTTTGTAGTATTAAAAGCTTTGTGTAATTTAAAATTAAAAAATAATGGTATAAAAATATTATCTACTGGCTTTAATTATGATTATCGGAGACCTGAATATTTTAATAATATATTAAAATTTATCAAAGAAAATGGGCTTGAGAAAAATTTCTATTATTTAGGCGTTTTGCCATATCAACATTCCTTATCTTTAATTAAAAATTCTGTGGCAGTTATTAATCCTTCTTTATTTGAAGGATGGAGTAGCACTGTTGAACAATCAAAGTCTATTGGGAAAAAAATCATTTTATCAAATATAAATGTTCATAAAGAACAGAATCCAAAAAATTGTTACTACTTTAATCCTAAAAATCATTTAGAACTTTCAAAGATCATGAAAAGAGTATGGAATGAAAGAAAATTAGAAAAAAAAGCAAATTTTAAAAAATATCAAAATATAGCAAAAATTAAGTTTAAGAATTATTCAAAAGATTATTGCAAAATCGTTTTTGATCTTTATGAAAAGAATAAAGATATATGAAAAAAAAAGTTTGTATTATCGGCGGTGCTGGACATGTGGGGTTTCCACTTGGGCTAATGATTGCATCAAAAAATAATCAGGTTTTCTTTTATGATAAAAATAAAAAAGCTTGTGATTTAATAAATAAAAATATCTCACCGTACTATGAAATTAATTCTGAAAAATATTTAAAAAAATATAAAAAGAATTTAATTGCTGGAAATAATGACAGATTAATTACTAACGCAAATATTATAATAATCTGTATAGGAACTCCTGTTAAAAAAAACACTAAGCCAGAATTAAAAGAATTTTTTGGATTAATAAAAAAATTAAAGAAATTAATAAATAAAAATCAATTAATTATTGTTAGAAGCTCAGTTTATCCAGGAACAATAGAAAAAATTAAAAATTTATTAAAACATAAAAATAACAATATATCTTATTGTCCAGAAAGAATACTTCAGGGTTCTGCTCTTGTTGAATTAAATACTCTACCACAAGTTATTTCTGGTATTAATAAAAAATCTATAAATAGATCAGTGTTATTTTTTAAAACTTTTGTAAAAGAAATTATAATAAGTTCTGTAATTGAAGCTGAGCTTATAAAATTATTTTCAAATGCTTGGAGATATATAAATTTTGCAGCAAGTAATCAATTTTATAATATTTGTCAAAAATTTGATATTAATTTTAATGAATTAAGAAAAAAAATGATGAAAAATTATTCAAGAAATCAAAGTTTACCTTTGGCGGGTTTTGCTGCGGGACCTTGTTTAGTAAAAGATACAATGCAGCTAGTGAATTTAACTAATAATAAATTTACTATGGGAAAAGCTTCACTAAAGATAAATGAAAATTTTCCAAACTTTTTAATGAAAGAATTAGAAAAAAAATTTATTTTAAAAAAAAAGAAGATTGGTATTCTTGGAATTGCTTTTAAATCTGATGTAGACGATATTAGAGATTCGTTATCCATCAAACTCATTAAAATTTTAAAAAGAAAAAAAATAAAGTTTTTTATCTCTGATGATTATGTTGATTATCCAAATAAAATATCCAAAAAAGAATTAATTAAAAAATCTGATATAATTATTATAGCCACACCTCATAAAAATTATAAAAAATTAATAATTTCAAAAAATAAAACTATTGTTGATACATGGGGAATTTTAAAAAAATGAAAAATATTTTAGTTACAGGTGGTACGGGATTTATTGGATCAAATATCTGTAAGTCTTTAGTAAAACAAAATTATAAATTAACAATTTTTGATAACAATTTTAGAGGAAAAATTAAGAGATTAGATAAAATAAAAAAAAAAATAAGATTTGTAAAAGGTGATATAAGAGACAAAAAAAAATTAGAAAAATCATTCAAAAATATAGATACTGTAATTCATCTTGCATTTATTAATGGAACTCAACATTTTTATGATAGGCCTGTAGATGTAATGGAGGTTGGAATTAAAGGTATATTTAATGTTCTCGAACTAAGTTCGAAGTATGATGTAAAAAATTTTTTTTTAGCTTCTAGTTCAGAAGTTTACCAAACTCCAAATAAAATACCTACTGATGAAAATGAAATGTTAAAGATTCCTAATATTTATAATCCTAGATTTAGCTATGGAGCAGGGAAAATAATTTCTGAATTAATGAGTGTTTATTATGCAAGAAAAAAATTTAAAAGACTTGTAATCTTTAGACCTCACAATGTTTATAGTCATGATATGGGAAATGAACACGTAATACCTCAGTTTATAAAAAAAATTTCATCATCTAAAAATAATAAAGCCATTAAAATAAAAGGATCGGGTAATGAAATTAGATCATTCATACATATAGATGATTTTATTAATGCATTTAATTTAATATTTCACAAAGGTAAAAATTTAGAAATTTATAATATTGGGACAAGTGAGAAGATTTCAATAAAAAAAGTTGCTATGTTAATTGCAAAAAAAATTGGAAAAAAAATTAAATTAAAAAAAACAAATGAGTTTTTTGGAAATACTTCAATTAGATGTCCAAATATAAAAAAAATTACTAAATTAGGCTTCAAACAAAATATTAATTTAAGCAGCGGACTAGACTCTGTATTAAAATCTCTAAGAATATTTAAAATCTAATTTTTTCTTTAAAGATATTAACCTTACTGATTTTTTTTTTTGAAACATGCATTTTTGAGCATTCAATATAATCTTTTTTTAAATTTTCTAATTGATCTAAAAAAAAGGCATGCTCATCATCAGGATAAATTCTATTTTTTTTTTTTAATTGTTTACAATAGATAAAAATTGAAGAAGGTTTGTAAGATGATAAAGTGTATAAAGAATTTTTATTATTATGATGATGACTGTATCCTATAGGCAATTTGTATTTCTTTTTTAAGGACTCTATTTTACTTAAATTAAGATTTGAGGACTTATAACTCATTGGTGTATGAAGTACTTCCAGTCTCTTTTTAGATCCGAAAGCTCTAATACATTTTTTAATGTTCAAATCCTTAGATCCAAAGCCCGTTGAAATATAAATTTTTTTTTTCTGTTTTTTTAATTCTTTAATTAAATCAAAATTATTTATAGATATACTAAGCAACTTATAAAAGTCAAAATTTAAATCTTTAAATTCTGAAAAAGTTTTTAAATCGCATACTGATAAACCTATTTTTTTATTTCTTTTATGACATCTGTATATTAAAGATTCATAAAATTTATATGGAAGTCTGAAATTTAAGTTACGTTTAGATTGTGATGAATAAAACTTTTCAGTTTGAATCATAAAAGAAATATTTTTAAAACTAGAATTTAAAAAATAGTTACTTAAAATTCTGGCTTCGGCAAGATTTCCAAAATGATTGACGCCTGCTTCTATAATAAACATCAATTAATTAAAACTTTTTTCAGTGCATAAATCAAGCCAATTGAGCTATTAGTACTGGTCAGCTACATACCTTGCGGTACTTCCACATCCAGCCTATCAACGTGGTGGTCTACCACGGCTCTATAGGAAGAACTAGTTTTGAGGTGAGTTTCCCGCTTAGATGCTTTCAGCAGTTATCTCGTCCATACTTAGCTACCCGGCACTGCAGCTGGCGCTACAACCGGTCCACCAGTGGTATGTCCATCCCGGTCCTCTCGTACTAGGGACAGCTCCTCTCAATTCTTCTACACGCATAGCAGATAGGGACCGAACTGTCTCACGACGTTCTGAACCCAGCTCACGTACCACTTTAATTGGCGAACAGCCAAACCCTTGGGACCTGCTCCAGCCCCAGGATGTGATGAGCCGACATCGAGGTGCCAAACACTGCCGTCGATATGAGCTCTTGGGCAGTATCAGCCTGTTATCCCCGGCGTACCTTTTATCCGTTGAGCGATGGCCCTTCCACTCAGAACCACCGGATCACTATGACCGTCTTTCGACTCTGCTCGACTTGTCAGTCTCACAGTCAGGCAAGCTTATGCCATTGCACTCTACGAACGATTTCTGACCGTTCTGAGCTTACCTTCGCACGCCTCCGTTACTATTTGGGAGGCGACCGCCCCAGTCAAACTACCCACCATACAATGTCTTGATGCCGGATGACGGCAATCAGTTAGATGCCAAGAAAAACAAAAGAGGTATTTCACTGGTGACTCCACAAAAGCTAACGCCTTTGCTTCAATGTCTCCCTCCTATGCTAAATATGTTTTTCCTAACACCAATGTAAAGTTGCAGTAAAGGTGCACGGGGTCTTTCCGTCTAACTACGCGAACTCCGCATCTTCACGGAGAATTCAATTTCACTGAGTTGATGTTGGAGACAGCGGAGAAATCGTTACGCCATTCATGCAGGTCGGAACTTACCCGACAAGGAATTTCGCTACCTTAGGACCGTTATAGTTACGGCCGCCGTTTACTGGGGCTTCAGAAATGAGCTTGCACCCATCGCATTAACCTTCCAGCACCGGGCAGGCGTCAGACCCTATACATCCACTTACGTGTTAGCAGAGCCCTGTGTTTTTGATAAACAGTCGCTTCTCCCTGGCTTGTGCCACCTTTTAATAGTTGCCTAAAAAAAGGTCTTCTTTATTCCGAAGTTACAGAAGCATTTTGCCGAGTTCCTTCAACATCATTCTCTCAAGCGCCTAAATATACTCTATTAATCCACCTGTGTCGGTTTAGGGTACGGTCTAATGATGGAGCTATTTCCTGGGACTTTTTCGCGGCAAGCTCAATCCATTAAGAACTCACAACTTACAAAATCCGTCACTACCATCTGGTTAAGGAATATTAACCTTATTTCCATCGACTACGGCTTTCGCCCTCGCCTTAGGTGCCGACTAACTCTGCGCGGATTAACCTTGCGCAGAAACCCTTGGATTTTCGGCGACGAAGTTTTTCACTTCGTTTATCGTTACTTATGTCAGCATTCGCACTTCTGATACCTCCAGGATCCCTCACGGGTATCCCTTCGCAGGCTTACAGAACGTTCCGCTACCGCTTATAAAATTCGAAAATTTTATAAACCCACAGATTCGGTATATGATTTTAGCCCCGTTACATCTTCGGCGCAGAAACTCTATTAGACCGGTGAGCTGTTACGCTATCTTTAAAGGATGGCTGCTTCTAAGCCAACCTCCCGGCTGTTAAGGAATTTCCACATCCTTTCACACTTAATCATAATTTGGGGACCTTATCTGGTGGTCTGGGCTCTTTCCCTCTCGACCATGGACCTTAGCACCCACAGTCTGTCTGTTGAAGAACTATATTTAGCATTCGGAGTTTTATTAGGTTTGGTAAGAATCTCTTCCCCCTAGCCCATTTAGTGCTCTACCTCTAAATATATATTTATTCAACGCACTACCTAAATAGTTTTCGCGGAAAACCAGCTATCTACGAATTTGGTTGGCCTTTCACCCCTTACCACAAGTCATCCAAAGACTTTTCAACGTCAACTGGTTCGGTCCTCCGGCAAGTGTTACCTTGCTTTCAACCTGCTCATGGTAAGCTCATTCGTTTTCGGGTCTAATTCACTAAACTAATCGCCCTATTAAGACTTGCTTTCGCTGCGCCTACACCTAGATGGCTTAAGCTTGCTTAATAAATTAAGTCACTGACCCATTATACAAAAGGTACGCCGTCACTCTAAAAAGAGCTTCGACTGATTGTAGGCATGCGGTTTCAGGTTCTATTTCACTCCCCTAATAGGGGTTCTTTTCACCTTTCCCTTACGGTACTAGTTCACTATCGGTCACTGAAGAGTATTTAGGCTTAGAGGGTGGTCCCCCTATATTCGAGCAGGATTTCACGTGTCCCGCTTTACTCAAGAATTTTATTAAACATTACTTCTACGGGACTATCACCCTCTGTGGTTAGTTTTTCCAAACTATTCAAATTTTTTTAACAAAAATACTGGCCTAGTCCGCTTTCGCTCGCCACTACTAACGGAATCTCAATTGATTTCTTTTCCTCTGGTTACTTAGATGTTTCAGTTCTCCAGGTTCTCTCTTTAAACCTATGTATTCAGTTTAAAGTTCCACATAAAGTGGAGGGTTTCCCCATTCGGAAATTTTCGGATCAAAACTTACATACAGCTCCCCGAAACTTATCGCAGTATATCACGTCCTTCATCGGCTTTCAGTGCCAAGGCATCCGCCACACGCCCTTAAACGCTTGATTTATGCACAGAAAAAAATTCTGTGTTACTAATCAAATTTTGTTGGAATGTTCATCTATTCGAACATTCGTTGATTGTTCATCTATTCGAACAATCGGATATAGATATTGATATTAATTATTTTATTCACTTTTATAATAACTAAATGTTTCCTGGTGGAGGATAGCGGGATCGAACCGCTGACCTCCTGAATGCAAATCAGGCGCTCTCCCAGCTGAGCTAATCCCCCAGTTAATTTTGGTGGGCCGAGAAAGACTCGAACTTTCGACCCCACCCTTATCAAGGGTGTGCTCTAACCAACTGAGCTACCGGCCCTGAAAGATGGAAACATTGTTTTAAGAAGAGAAATGAGGACGGTCAACATTACTCATGTATATTATTTAGAATAAAATTTTACTTTTATTCATCCTTAGAAAGGAGGTAATCCAGCCGCAGGTTCCCCTACGGCTACCTTGTTACGACTTCACCCCAGTCGCTGACTATACCGTGGTCAAAGGTTTTAAACTTTGCCTTAAGGTAGAACCAACTCCCATGGTGTGACGGGCGGTGTGTACAAGACCCGGGAACGCATTCACCGTGGCACGCTGATCCACGATTACTAGTAATTCCAGCTTCATGCACTCGAGTTGCAGAGTGCAATCCGAACTGAGGTATCTTTTAGGGATTTGCTTAATGTTGCCATTTTGCTTCCTGTTGTAGATACCATTGTAGCACGTGTGTAGCCCAACACGTAAGGGCCATGAGGACTTGACGTCATCCCCACCTTCCTCCAGCTTATCACTGGCAGTTCTTTCAGAGTGCCCAACTAAATGATGGCAACTAAAAGTGAGGGTTGCGCTCGTTGCGGGACTTAACCCAACATCTCACGACACGAGCTGACGACAGCCATGCAGCACCTGTGTTTCGTCCGGCCGAACCGAAAACTCTAATCTCTTAGAGTCGCGACGAACATGTCAAGTGTTGGTAAGGTTCTGCGCGTATCTTCGAATTAAACCACATGCTCCACTACTTGTGCGGGTCCCCGTCAATTCATTTGAGTTTTAACCTTGCGGTCGTACTCCCCAGGCGGTGTGTTTATTGCTTTCGCTGCGACACTGAAAATAAATTTCCAACGTCTAACACACATCGTTTACAGCATGGACTACGAGGGTATCTAATCCTCTTCGCTACCCATGCTTTCGTTCCTCAGTGTCAGTAATGATCCAGAAAGCTGCCTTCGCAATTGGTATTCTTTCTAATATCTACGAATTTCACCTCTACACTAGAAATTCTGCTTTCCTCTATCATACTCTAGCTAAAAAGTTTTGATGGCAGTTCCAGAGTTAAGCTCTGGGATTTCACCACCAACTTTTTTAACCACCTACGAACTCTTTAAGCCCAGTAATTCCGAACTACGCTAGGTCCCTTCGTATTACCGCGGCTGCTGGCACGAAGTTAGCCGGACCTTCTTATTCGGGTACAGTCATTTTCTTCCCCGACGAAAGAGCTTTACAACCCAAGGGCCTTCTTCACTCACGCGGCATCGCTGCATCAGAGTTTCCTCCATTGTGCAAGATTCCCCACTGCTGCCTCCCGTAGGAGTTTGGGCCGTGTCTCAGTCCCAATGTGGCTGATCATCCTCTCAAATCAGCTATTGATCATTGTCTTGGTAGGCCATTACCCCACCAACAAACTAATCAAGTGCGGGCTCATCCAATGGTGCATAAAGCTTTCTCCGTAAAGACTTATCCAGTATTAGCACAAGTTTCCTCGTGTTATTCCAGGCCATAGGGAAGATACCCACATGTTACTCACCCGTCTGCCACTAAGTATTGCTACTTCGTTCGACTTGCATGTGTTAGGCGTGCCGCCAGCGTACGTTCTGAGCCATGATCAAACTCTCAAGTTTAAAAACGGCGCACACTAGCTTCTATATAAATTCTAAGAATAAAATTTATATAATGTTGAAGTGTGTACGACAAATTTTGGTAACCTTAACCGTCCACACTTCTCTTCTTAAATTTTTAACTTTTTAAATAGCTAATTGGGCAAAAAAAGCCCAATAATCCTCAACAATCTATCGAAAAACAATAATTTTATCGAGGAAGTGTGATGCTTATAGGCTAAAATGAAACTAAATCAAGCAGTTATAACCTAAAAAAATCATTAAAATATCTAGCAAAATAAAGGTTTTTTTTGATTTTATTTAATTACTAAATTAATAATTGAATAAAATACATGAAATTCAATTTTAATAAAATTAACCTCAAATTTAAAAAAAACATTGAGATTACATTTCTCTTTTTCTTAATATTAATATCAATTATTAGCACTCAAATTTATAATAAAAATAAAGAAAAAGTTAATAATAATTATATTAGTTTGTTTAATAATACGTATTTCCAAAAAAGCCTAGAGCATGTTTTTCAAAATTTGGAACCAAAATATATTAATATAGAACATAAAATTTCAAGGGGAGAATCTTTTGATGGTATATTAAAAAAATATGAAATACCTGAGTATGAAGTTAAAAAAATAAAAAAAAATTTTAAAAATAAGAATATTTTTACTAAACTAAAAACAAATCTAATAATAAAATTATCAATTGATCAATCAAAAAATAACGAAATTACAGAATTTTTATTTCCAATATCAAGAACCAAAAAAATTCTTTTAACAAAAAATTTAGAGACAGAACTTTTTGACAGAAAAGAAATTACAACAAATTTAATAAAAAAAATTATTGTTAGAGAAGGTGCGATTTCAAATAGTTTGTATAAAACTGCAATTGATCTAGATGTTCAGCCTAATGTAATAATTGAATTTGCAAGAATCTACGGTTTTCAAATTGATTTTCAAAGAGATATACACAAAAACGATATTTTTCAGATTATGTACGAAACTTTTGAAGATGAAAATGGTCAGATATTCGAAACCGGAAACATTCTTTTTGCAAACTTAAAATTAAGAAATAAAGATCATCAGCTTTATTTTTTTGATAAGAAAGATAAAGAAGGACATTATGATGAAAGTGGTAAAAGTAGTAAAAAAGCATTGATGAAAACACCAATCAACGGTGCAAGACTGTCATCAAGTTTTGGAATGAGAAAACATCCTATTGATGGTTTTAATAAAATGCATAGAGGTACAGATTTTGCGGCTCCCAAAGGAACACCTATTATGGCATCAGGAGATGGAGTGGTAGTTAGAGCTAAGTGGTGTGGAGGAGGAGGAAATTGTATTAAAATAAAACATAACACAACCTATCAAACTGTTTACGCACATTTATCTAAATTTGCAAAAGGAATTAGAAGTGGAGTAAGAGTAAAGCAGGGACAAATAATTGGTTACGTTGGATCAACAGGAAAATCTACTGGTCCACATCTTCATTATGAAGTAATTGAAAATGGCAGAAGAATAAATTCTCAAACATTGAAGCTTCCATCTGGAAAAATATTAATTGGAAAAGATAGAAAGTTATTTGAGGTAGAAAAAATTAAAATAAATGTTGTGAAATCCGAATTAATTTTGGGCCTTAACTAACTTAAATGTTGGCAACTTTTTTATCAGTATCTTTTTTTTCTTGATTATCTATACTTTTATTACCATCAACATTTTGGTTTGTTTCTTTATTTAAGTTGTTTTCAGATTTAATCTGTCTATTCTTTTCTTGTTCAGTTAGAACTCTTGTAAAATGATCTGCATATTGATAATAACTCTCAGATAGAATTTTATCTTCATTGGCAAGTGCTTCTCTCGCTAAATTAGTATATTTTTCGATAAGTTTTGAAGCATTATGGTTGTTTCTTCCTGAGGGTTTTCTAAGGAAATTAGAATGAGATGAAAAATCTGATTTAAACTTTGAGTTTTCTTCATTTCTTTTAAAGCCTCTATCGTTAGTTCTATATCTATTTCTTCTGTTATTATTTCTAAAAGCTACCATAAAATTTTATTAAAATTAAACTTTAGTACTAACAATGCAGCGATCATTTTTTCCATAATCTTTTTTGATTTTATTAATATAAAATTTATTTTTTTTCAAAATATCTAAACATTTATTTTTTTGATCAAAACCAATTTCTAAAATTAATTTACCGTTTCTTTTTAATAAAATTGATGATTTAACAATCACTTTTTTTATTGCTGAGAAACCATCTATGCCACCATTTAAAGCTAATTTAGGCTCATAACCTATAATATCTTTATCTAAATCTCTTAAACATAGTTTTTTAATATATGGAGGATTAGATATAATAAGATCATATTTACCTAATAAAAATTTGTCAATATCTGAGTAAAAAAATTTTATTCTGTTGCTTAATTGATGCACTTTTGCGTTAATTTTAGCTACATTTAAAGCTTTTTTAGAAATATCTATACCAGTTCCATAAAAATTTTTTCTTTCTTTTAAAATTGACAACAAAATACATCCCGAGCCAGTACCTATATCTAAAATATTTAATCTTGAATCCTTCTTATAAATTTTTAAAACTTCTTCTACTAAATGCTCAGTATCTGGACGAGGAATTAGCACATTGTTATCAATATAAAAGCTATATTTCCAAAATTCTTTAATATTTGTTAAGTAAGCTATAGGTTCACCTTTTTTTCTTTTATCAATTAAGTAATTAAAAAATTTGATATTATCATTTTTTAACTTTTTTTTTGGATTTAAAAGAATATATTTTCTATTCTCTTTTAAGACTTTTGATAGTAAAATTTCACTATCAGAGTCCGAATAATTTACAAGAGAATCTTTTAATTTTGAATTTGCCAAATTTAATATATTTTCAATATTCATTTAATTTAATGTATTTAATTTTTCCTCTTGAGCGTGTAAGTTGAGATTTTCAATCATCTCGTCAAATATTTCTCCTTCAAGGAATTCTTCTAATTTATGAAGAGTAAAATTTATTCTATGATCTGTAACTCTCCCTTGAGGAAAATTATAGGTTCTAATCCTTTCTGATCTGTCGCCAGTACCAATTTTACTTTTACGGTCCTGAGATCTTTCATCCTCTTTTTTTTGTCTTTCAAATTCATAAATTCTAGATCTTAAAACTTTCATTCCTTTTTCTCTATTTCTGATTTGTGATTTTTCATCTTGTTGGCTGACAACAATTCCAGTAGGAATGTGAGTAATACGAACTGCTGAATCTGTAGTATTTACGCTTTGTCCCCCAGGACCGCTACTTCTAAATACGTCAATACGCAAATCTTTTTCCTCAATTTTTACATCTACTTCCTCTGCTTCAGGCAAAACAGCAACTGTAGCTGCTGAAGTATGAACCCTGCCCTGAGTTTCAGTATCTGGAACTCGTTGAACACGATGAACACCACTTTCATATTTTAAAGTTGAATAAATATTTTTACCTTTTATTGAAGCAATTACTTCCTTCAAACCACCTGCATCACTTTTAGATATACTTATTAATTCTAACTGCCATTTTTTTTTATTACTAACCTTTTCATACATTTTAAAAAGATCTGAAGCGAATAGACTAGCTTCCAATCCTCCTGTTCCTGCTCTTATCTCAATAATGGCATTTTTTTTATCTGCATCATCTTTTGGCAATAGGAAAAGTTTTAATTTTTTTTCATTAACTTCGAATTGTTTAATGAGTTTATTTAAATCGTTTTCCGCCATTTCTCTTAACTCATTATCTAATTCTGTATCTTTAAGAATTTTTTCAAGTTCTATCTTTTCTTTAGAAAATGATATGTATTGTTTTGCTTCCAAAATAATATCATTTAAATCAGAATATTCTTTTGATTTTTCAGCAAAAAGTTTTTTATCTATTTTACCTGATGACAATTCATTTTCTAACGAAGAATGTTTTAAAATTAAATCTTCTATTGTTTTTAAAGGGATCATTAATTTTTACTTTCAATTTCTGAAGCCTTTTTTTCAACTTGTTTTACAACTTCCGATATTATGTCGTCAGTTAGTATTTTTTTGTTTTGAATACCAGAAAGGTACAACATATTATTTCCTTTGCCTCCTCCCGTAATTCCAATATCTGTCATTGATGCTTCACCTGGACCATTAACTACACAACCTATAACTGATAATGTAATAGGAGTAGTTATGTGAGAAAGCTTTTCTTCTAATACTCTAACAGTTTCAATAACCTGAAAAGCTTGTCTGGCACAAGATGGGCAAGATATTATCTTAACTCCTCTACTTCTTAAATTTAAAGATTTTAATATTTCGTTTCCTATTTTTATCTCTTTTGTAGGATCGTCAGATAATGAAACTCTGATTGTATCTCCTATTCCTTCCATCAAAAGTGAGCCTAAACCTATAGATGATTTAATGCTACCAGATACAAAACTACCTGCCTCAGTAATTCCTAAATGTAGAGGATAGTCACAAACTTTTGATAATTGTCTATAAGCTGCGATTGACAAAAAAACATCAGATGACTTTACACTTATTTTAAAATTAAAAAAGTTCTGATCTTCTAATATTTTTATATTTCTTAAGGCACTTTCAACTAAAGCTTCTGGGCACGGCTCTTTATATTTTTCTAAAATATCCTTTTCTAATGATCCAGCATTTACACCAATCCTTATAGAACAATTATTATTTTTAGCTGCACTTAATATTTCATGTACTTTTAATTTATCACCTATGTTCCCAGGATTAATTCTTAAACATTTTGCTCCATTTTCTGCAGCCTCAATTGCTCTTTTATAATGAAAATGAATATCTGCAACTATAGGAACCGAGACATGTTTTGTTATTTCTTTTAAAGCTATCGTTGATTTTTCATCCGGACATGAAACTCTCACAATATCTGCCCCCTCAGCGGTTATTGCATTTATCTGATTTATAGTAGCTTTAATATCTGTTGTTAAAGTATTTGTCATAGATTGAACACTAATAGGATTATCTCCTCCAACTTTTACATCCCCAACATTAATTACTTTTGTTTTTCTTCTTTTAATATCTCTGAAAGGCCTAATACTCATTTTAATTAATCCAATTTAAATTCTTTATGAAGAATAGGAATTGCTTTTTTTACATGTTTACTAGAAATTAAAACAGAAATTTTTATTTCTGAAGTTGAAATTACCATTATATTAATTCTTTTTTTTGCTAAAGCTTGAAACATTCTATAAGTAATTCCTGGAGTAGTAATCATTCCAACTCCAATAATTGAAACTTTAGATACATTATTGTCATAGCTTAATTTTCTATAAGAAATTTTTTTGTTATTTCTAATTAATTTTTGAGTCTTTTTTATATCATCTGTTTTTATTGTAAAAGTTAAATCAGTTTCTTTTCCATTTAAAGATATATTTTGAACAACCATATCAACATTTATATTGTTAAGTGATAATGGTTTAAAAATAGATGCTGCTACCCCAGGTTTATCTTTCACTCCAGCAATTGTAACTTTAGACTCATTTTGTGTTGAAGTTATTCCAGTTATAATTTGATTGCTAAAAGATCTTTTATAATTAGTGACTAACGTTCCACTTTTTTTTACAAAAGACGATCTTACAGTAAAATTAATATTATTCAATTTTGCATCCTGTACAGATGTAGGTTGCATAACTTTTGCACCAAGCGATGCCATCTCTAGCATTTCATCATAAGAAATTTTATTAATTTTTTTTGCATTTTTATGAAACCTAGGATCTGTAGTGTATACTCCATCCACATCGGTATAAATTATACATTGATGGGCTTTAAAAAATTTTGCAATCATAATGGCAGAAGCATCAGTTCCACCTCTGCCTAGGGTGGTTAGTCTATTGTCTAGGTTTACACCTTGAAATCCAGTTATAATTGGAATCCCGCCAGAATTAATGAACTTAACAATTTTTTTTTTTTGAATTTGATCTATTCTTGAAGCGCTATAAGGACCCAAAGTGATAATTGGTATTTGCCAAGACATCCATGATCTAGATTTATAGCCTAAATGTTTCAGCCTACCTGCGATCAATGCACAAGCAACTTGTTCTCCTGATGACAATAATACATCATATTCAGCTGAGTCAAAATTATTACTTAATTTCAAAGATTTTTTAATTAAATCATTTGTTGCTCCACTCATTGCAGAAGAGACAACAATTACTTTAAATCTTTTCTTTTTATAAGTAGTTATAATTTTAGCTACTTTTTTAATTCTTTCTATACTGCCTACTGAAGTTCCACCGAACTTTAATACTACAATTTTCATTGATAAATCTTAAATTAAATCTAAATTTTATTTGATAAAATACATCTTAATTGTTATGTCCACAAGCTAACAATTATGAATACAATAAATAAAAAAGAAATAGAAAAATTTTCTCAAATTGCTAATGAATGGTGGAACCCAGAGGGTAAATTTAAACCCCTACACAAATTTAACCCTATAAGAATAAAGTATATTAAGGATAATATAATCAAACATTTTAAATTACCTTTAAATGAAAAACCTTTAAAAAAAATTGAAATTTTAGACATTGGGTGTGGAGGTGGTCTGCTATCCGAACCTATGTGTAAAATGGGCGCAAATATAGTTGGTATAGATGCATCTGAAGAAAATATAAAAATTGCTAAATTTCACTCAAAAAAGAATAAATTAAAAATTAATTATATCTGTTCATCACCTGAATTTCTTAAAATAAAAAAAAAATTTGATGTAATTTTAAATATGGAAATAGTTGAACACGTAGATGACGTTAATCTTTTTATTAACAAAAGTTCAAAACTATTAAAAAAAAATGGATTAATGTTTATTGCAACTTTAAATAAAACTTTAAAATCATATGTATTTGCAATTGTAGGCGCTGAGTATGTTTTAAAGTGGCTTCCTATAGGTACTCATGACTGGGAAAAATTTTTAACTCCAGAAGAGTTAATCAAAATTGGAGAAACTAATAATTTAAATATAAAAAAATTAGATGGTATGAATTTTAATATCTTAAACGATCAATGGAAAATTAGTTCTGATAAATCAGTAAATTATATAAGTATATTCAAAAAAAATTAGTTATTATTATCTTTTAACCAAGGTATAACCTCTGTTTCTATACCTTCATCTTTTAATTCTTTTAATTCATCCAATGATGCATTTCCATATATACCTTTTGCTTTTTTTTTATTGTTGTAATGAATTGAACGTGCCTCATGAGCAAAATTTTCCCCAACGTATTTGAAATTATTTTTTATAAACTTTTGATATTCTTTAATTTTATTTCTTACATTAATATATTTTTTTTCATCTTTAGTAATCTTATTGATTTTTCTTGAATTTAAAACATTTGGAGACATTAAAGTTTTTTCAACATTTAATGATCCACAACTATAACAATTAATATGTTTTAATTTTTTTAATTTTTCATACTCTTTTGAAGATGAAAACCAACTATCATAAGATTTATTACAACTTTTACAAATTAATTTATATTTAATCATATATTTCTATGTTAGGTTCTATAATCTGCGTTAATTTCAATATATTTTTTTGTAAGATCCATTGTATATGCTGTAAAATTTTTATTACCCATATTAAGATCTATAAATAAATCAATTTTTTTTTCTTCCTTCATGTAAACTTGTGCATCACTTTCAATGTATGAGCTTAATAGTTGGCCCTTTTCAACAATTTTAATATGACCAATTTTAATTGATAGTTTGTTTAAATTTATATTAACATTGGCCTTACCTATCGCCATAACTATTCTCCCCCAATTTGGATCCAGCCCTGATATTGCTGTTTTAACTAAAGGCGAGTTTGCAATTGAAAAAGCAACTTTTTTTGCATCTAATTGATTTTTAGAATTTCTTACATTTACAGTTACAAACTTTGATGCCCCTTCACCATCAGCTGCAACTCGTTTTGCAAGATTTAAAAGTACCTTGTGTAAAGAACTATCGAAGTCTTTTAATTTTTCATCATTTATATTATTAATTTTATTATGTTTTGCTTTAGCTGTTGAGAAAATTGAAACCATATCGTTTGTACTAGTATCGCCATCACAACTTATTGCATTAAAAGTTGTCTCAATATTTTTTTTTAATAATTTTTTCAAAATATTTGAAGAGAGATCTGCATCAGTAAAAATATACCCTAATGTTGTGGCCATATTTGGAAAAATCATTCCTGATCCTTTTGCAATTCCATATATGTTTATGTTTGTATTTCCAATTTTACACTCTTCCATAGCTAATTTTGGTGATAAATCTGTAGTCATAATTCCTAATGCAGCCTTTATCCAAATATATTTATTTTGAGTATATCTAATTTTTTCTATTAAATTTGAAATACTATTCTTGATTTTTTCGGTTGGATATGGTTCTCCAATTGTACCCGTACAGCCAAAAAGTATCTGATTAGATTTTATTTTTTCTGGTTTTTGTTCATCTTTCTTTTGCTTAGCAGTTAATTCTAAGGAAAGTTCTTCGGCGATCTCTTTTAAACCCAGAAAACCTTTTTTACCTGTAAAAGCATTTGCATTTCTTGTATTAATTAATAGTGCTCTAATCTTTTTGTTTTTTAAGTTTAAATTCCATTTAATATTTTCAGATACAATTTTTGATTGGGTGTAAACTGAGGCATAATTTACGCCATCCCTAAAATAGAACAATACAACATCATCTCTCGAATTATTGTATAAATTTGCACTTGCTGTAGAAATAGAAAGACCATCAATGTGCTCTAGGTCCTGAAAGTCACTCATTTTAGACTTTCTAAACTGCGAATTTAGAAAATTACTTATGTTTATTGCCATACTATTTAAAAAAATTATTTAATACTTATATTAAGATATATATAAAAAATAATATATCAAAAATTATAAATTAAATGTTAAATCCTTTAAATTTTATCTCAAAATTCATTAAATCTGGCAATCAAAAAGAGCTTGATAGACTTCAAAAAATTGTTCTGAAGATTAATGCTTTTGAAGAACAAATAATTAAGATCTCTGATGATGAATTCCCAAACAAAACAAAGATACTAAAAGATAGAATTAAACAGGGCTCAAAACTTGATGAGATATTACCTGAAGCTTTCGCACTTGTAAGGGAAGCATCAAAAAGAACAAGAGGAGAAAGACATTTTGATGTTCAAATGATTGGTGGAATAGTTCTTCACGAGGGGAAGATAGCTGAAATGAAAACAGGTGAAGGTAAAACTTTAACAATAACTTTAGCGGCTTACCTAAATGCTCTTACTGAAAAAGGAGTTCACATTGTTACAGTAAATGACTATTTAGCAAAAAGAGATTGCCAAGAAATGGGAAAAATTTATGAATTTTTAGGTTTATCTTCTGGTTATATTAATAATGATCAAGACGATTATGAAAGAAAAAAAAATTATAATTATGATATTACCTATGCAACTAATAGTGAATTAGGTTTTGATTATCTTAGAGATAACATGAAATTTTCTTTAGAAGAAATGGTTCAGAGAGGACATAATTTTTCTATAGTTGATGAAATCGACTCATGTTTAATAGATGAAGCAAGAACCCCACTTGTAATATCTGGAGCGGCTGAAGATAAAACAGATAAATACTTAGCAATAGATAAATTAGTTAAACAATTAAAAAAAAATGATTACGAGATTGATGAAAAAGATAAAAATATTTTACTAACAAATGAGGGTATTGATAATGTAGAAAAAATTTTTTCCAGAGCAGGTATTTTAAAAAATAATAACTTTTATGATCCTGAAAATTTAAGTTTAGTACATCATGTAAATCAAGCACTAAGAGCAAATCATTTGTTTGAATTAGGAAGAGATTATATTGTAAAAGATGGTTCTTTAAAAATAATTGATGAATTGACAGGAAGGATACTTGAGGGAAGAAGATATGGAGATGGGCTTCATCAGGCTTTAGAGGCTAAAGAAAAAATTGATATTCAAGTTGAAAATCAAACATTGGCTTCAATAACTTACCAGAATTATTTTAAATTATACAAAAAAATTTCTGGATGTACCGGAACAGCGGCAACAGAATCTGAGGAGTTTTTTGAAATTTATAACCTACTAGTTATTTCAATTCCTACTAATAAAAAAATGATTAGAAAAGATTGGAATGATCAAATATTTAGAACTGAAATTGAAAAAAATAATGCAATAATATCAAAGATAATTGAGTGTAATCAAAAAGGTCAGCCAATATTAATTTTTACATCAAGTATTAATAGCTCAGAAAAATATTCTGGCATATTAAAAAAGAAAAAAATTGATCATATAGTTCTTAATGCAAAGAATCATGAAAAAGAAGCTGAGATAATTGCAAATGCCGGAAAAGTAAATTCTGTGATTATTACTACTAGTATCTCTGGTAGAGGTGTTGACATTCAGCTTGGTGGCAAAAAAGAAAATGAAATTCCTGAAAAATATTTAGAAGAAAAAAAAAGAATTAAATCCTTAGGTGGTCTTTTTGTTATAGGAACTGAGAGAATGGAGTCCAGAAGAGTAGATAATCAAGCTAGAGGTAGATCAGGACGTCAAGGAGATGAGGGTAATTCCATTTTTTATGTCAGTCTTGAGGATGATTTAATGAGAATTTTTGGTTCTGAATCAATGAACAATATATTAGAAAAACTGGGGTTAAAAGATGGAGAAAGCATAGATCATCCATGGATTAACAAAGCTTTGGAAAGAGCACAACAAAAAGTTGAAGCAAGAAATTTTGATGTTAGAAAAACATTACTTAAATTTGATAACGTATTGAATGATCAAAGACATGTAATTTTTTCACAAAGAAATGATATAATCTATAGTAAAGAAATCTTTAATTACTCAAATAATTTTTTATTCGAAATAATAAAAAAATTAACTTACTCGAAAGAAAAATTTTTAGAAAATCCAAAAAATAATGAATTTAATAATCAACTTAAATCTCTGTTAGGAAAAAGTTTCAGTGAAAATGAAGTAGAAAATCTTAAAAACTTAAAAAACATAGACTTTGAAGGAAAAATAAAGGAAAAATTTACAGAAAAAAGAGATGAACGAGTAAAACTTTTGGGAGATGAAAGAGCTCAACTAATAGAAAAAAGAATTTTTTTACAAACTATTGACTCTAATTGGAAATCTCATATTCAATATTTAGAACAATTAAGACAAGTAATAGGACTTAGATCATATGGACAAAGAGATCCCCTGATAGAATACAAGAAAGAAGCATTCAATTTGTTTGAAGATTTATTGAATAAATTAAAAACAGATTTAATAACTATTCTTATGAACTTAACAATTGTTCAAAGTCCAGAACCTGCTAAACAAAGTAATAATAAAACTCCTATAGATCCAAAGTATATAGGAAAAAAAATAGGAAGAAATGAACCATGTTTTTGTGGATCAAAGAAAAAATACAAACATTGTTGTGGTTCACTATGAAAAATAAATTATTCCAAACAACAAAATCAAAATTACAAAAATACCTATTGCTAGATTTTTATTTCTATTTAATTGAGATTTAATATTAGTGAGAAAATCTTGTTTCATAACAAGAGTTTGGTCTTCATCAGTTCTATTTATAAAACCTCGTGTCCTTCCAATTAATAAGAACTTATTTTTTCTATGATTAATAATTTCTTCTCTAGCCATTGAATTAAAATAATCAAGATTTCTTTGAATTGATTCTTTTACATTCTGTAAAATTGAGCTTTTATCTCTATGTGCACCACCAATTGGTTCAGCTATAATTTCATCGATAATTTTTAAATTTAAAAGATCTTTTGCAGAAAGTTTCATTGCACTAGCTGCTTCTAATGTTTTGGTTGGATCTCTCCACAGAATAGTAGCGCATCCTTCTGGAGAAATTACAGAATAAATCGCATTTTGTAACATTAATACTTTGTTAGAAGATGCTAATGCAATCGCTCCGCCTGATCCACCTTCTCCAATCACAATTGATAAAGTTGGCACTGTTAGTTCCATACAACATTCAATCGATTTTGCTATTGCTTCTGCTTGTCCTCTTTCCTCTGCCCCAACTCCTGGGTAAGCACCTGGTGTATCTATAAATGATATAATAGGAATATTAAATCTATCAGCAAGTCTCATCAGTCTGATTGTTTTTCTATAACCTTCTGGTCTCATCATTCCAAAATTTCTTTCTATTCTCGACTCCAGATCTTCTCCTTTTTCTTGGCCTATTACTAAAACTGAACTTCCATTAAATTCTGCAAATCCTGCTAGGACTGATTTATCTTCTCCATAAAATCTGTCTCCAGAAAGTGGAGTAAAATTATCGAATAAATTTTCAATGAAAAACTTAGATTTTGGTCGATCCTCATGTCTAGCTACTAATGTAGTTTCCCAAGGATCTAAATTTGAATAAATTTCGCTTAACTTTGAATCTATTTCATTTTGTATTTTAGATATTTTATCAGTATTTACTTCTGAAATACCTTCTTGATTATAAGGATCTTTTAAATTTTCTATTTCTTTTTCTAAATTTTTAATATCTGTTTCAAAATTTAAATAATTTTTCATAACTATCAATAACTAGATATAATTTTAATGATGAAAGAAGGCAATAAAATGTTTAAAAATGTTAATTTAATTAATTATTAAAGCATTTCTCTTTTAATTTATGATTAGTTATTTTATAATATTTTATAAAATTCTCTTAAAAAAAATTTTGAAATAACAAAATATGAAAAAAGAACGCTATGTAGATATTAAAAACTTATCAATTTCTGAGAAATTATATAATTTTGTTAATAATGAACTTTTACCAGGAACAAAAATAAGCATAACAAGTTTTTGGAATAGTTTTAGTTCATCAATTCATGAACTAGCAAAAAAAAATAGAGAGATTTTAGAAGTTAGGGAAGAGTTACAAAAAAAAATTGATACCTATCACAAAAAAAATATTGGTTTAGAATTCAAAATAAAAGTTTATGAAAAATTTCTACGTAAAATTGGTTATATAAAGAAACAAGGAACAAATTTTAAAATAAAAACAAAAAACGTAGATGACGAAATTGCTAAAATCTGTGGGCCTCAACTAGTATGCCCTATTTCAAATGCTAGATTCTTATTAAATGCAGCAAATGCCAGATGGATTAGTCTTTATGATAGTCTTTACGGAACAGATTTAATTCAAACTGAAGAATCAGCAAGTGAAAGATACGATCCTGAAAGAGGAATGGAAGTAATTAAATATACTAA
Organism: uncultured Pelagibacteraceae bacterium; assembly: GCA_902564245.1. GTDB lineage: Bacteria > Pseudomonadota > Alphaproteobacteria > Pelagibacterales > Pelagibacteraceae > Pelagibacter. The sequence continues at coordinate 30,648 of CACFAF010000001.1, forward strand.
AAAGTTTTTAAATGAATTTTTTCCTTTAAAGAAAGACAGTTGGAATAATGTAAAAAAAATAAAAATAAAAAAAAATGAACTTAAATTAGAAACTTATAAACATTCTACCGATTTAAAAAGTAAAAAAAAATTTGTTGGCTATAGAGGAGATAAAGAAAATCCTTTAGCTATAATTCTTAAAAATAATAATTTGCATGTTGAAATAATAATAAATCCAAAAGCTTTTAGTGCCAAAAGTGATGCGGCAGGAATAAGCGATATTATTCTTGAGTCAGCTTTAACTACTATTTGTGATAATGAAGATAGTGTAGCAGCAGTTGATGCTGAAGATAAAGTTGCATGTTATAGAAATTGGCTAGGATTAATGAAAAAAGATCTAACTGCTGAATTTATTAAAAATGGGAAAATTTATAAACGTAAACTAAATCCAGATAGAAGTTTTTTTTCACCATCAGGTAAAAAATTAAAACTTCATGGTAGATCTTTATTACTTAACAGAAATGTTGGTCATTTAATGACTAATCCATGTATTCTTTTAAAAGATGGATCTGAGGTTCCTGAAGGAATTCTTGATGCATTTATTACTTCTGCAGCATGTATCCATGATTTTAAAATAAAAAATAATTCAAGAAAAGGATCTATCTATATCGTTAAACCTAAAATGCATGGACCGGATGAAGCAGCTTTTACTAATCTTATATTTAACAAAGTAGAGGAAGCTTTAAATCTAAAAAAATATACTATTAAATGTGGTATAATGGATGAGGAAAGAAGAACTTCAGTAAATTTGAAAGAAACTATTAGAGCCCTTAAAGATAGAGTATTTTTTATTAACACTGGATTTTTAGATCGAACAGGTGATGAAATACATACATCTATAGAAGCTGGACCAATGATAAAAAAGGGAGATATGAAGCTATCAAAATGGATATCTGCTTATGAAACTAATAATGTTGATATTGGAATTGAATGTGGATTTACCGGAGTCGCTCAAATAGGTAAAGGTATGTGGGCAATGCCAGATAAAATGGCAGATATGATGAAGCAAAAAATTTCTCATTTAGAAGCAGGAGCTAATTGCGCATGGGTTCCTTCTCCAACTGCAGCAGGACTTCATGCTCTTCATTATCATAAAGTAGATGTTTTTAAAAAACAATTAGAAATCAAAAAAAGAAAATCTGCTAATCAAATAGATCTTTTACGAATACCCATAGCTGATAGAATTAATTGGTCATTAGATGAAATAAATGCAGAAATTTCAAATTCTTCACAAACTATTTTAGGTTATGTTGTTAGATGGATAGACCAAGGCGTTGGTTGTTCTAAAGTTCCTGATATAAATAATGTTGGATTGATGGAAGATAGGGCAACTTTAAGGATCTCTTCACAACATATTGCTAATTGGTTACATCATGGAATTTGTAGTAAAAAACAAGTATTAGAAATTATGAAAAAAATGGCAAAAGTTGTGGATAGACAAAACAAAAATGATAACAAATATCAAAATATGTCGCCTAATTACGATAAATCAATTGCATTTAAAACTGCATGCGAATTAATTTTTCAAGGCAGACATCAGCCTTCAGGTTATACCGAACCATTGTTACATTTAAATAGACTCATTAAAAAAAACTAATTCTAACTAGTCTCAATAGAATTCCTATTTTTAAATGCAGAGAACAAAGTTCCATCATCAAGGCTTTCTATTTCTCCACCAACTGGTAAACCTTGAGCTAACTTTGAGACTTTTACATTAGCATTTTTTAAACTATCTTGTATATAGTAAGCTGTAGTTTGTCCTTCGACAGTAGCACTAGTCGCAATAATTACTTCTTCTATATCTTTGTGCTTAGCTCTTTCTACTAAAGAATTTATTAAAAGATCCTCTTTTCTTTGACCAGAAGAAGAAATAGTTCCACCTAGAATATGAAAGTATCCACTGTATATACTTGAGTTTTCTATGCTCCACTGATCAGCAATATTTTCTACAACACAAATCTTATTAAATTTATTTTTATTATTTTCACAGTTATTACAACCTATTGAATTAGACTTTAATGCACCACATGATTTACATCTTGATACATTTTTATACATTTGTGCTAAAGTGTTGGCCATTGGTTTGATCAACTCATCTCTATTATTGATTAATTTTAAAACAATTCTTTTAGCTGATTTGGGTCCCAATCCAGGCAATCTTGAAATTAACTTTACTAATTCCTCTATTTCTTCAATATTGTTCATTAAATTGGCCATTTAAAACCTGGTATTCCAAAACTACCTGTTGCTTTAGAAATTTCTTCAGAGGTTTTAGATTTTAATTGAGCCTTAGCATTATTGTGAGCTGCCATTATTAAATCTTCAATTATAACTTTGTCTTCCCTCATAATATCAGGTGAAATAAAAACTTTTACCATCTCACCATCGCCATTCAGTTTTACTTTTACAGAATTTGAGCCAGAAATTCCCTCAACAGTAATATTCTTAATTTTTTCCTGACTTTCTTTCATTTTTTCTTCTATTTCTTTTGCTTTATCTAAAATCTTTGAAAAATCATTCATCTTCTGCTCCAACTTCTACATTAATTAATTCAGCATCGCTTAATTCTTCTAAAACTTTTTTATAAGTTAAGCTATCTTTGGCTTTTTCATTTAAGTCTTTTTTTATATTTATCTCTTTTTCTTTTTTTGAAGGTTCACCTTTTTTTTTTGAAAGACTTATTATCCATCTCTTATTTGTCCAATCATATAACTTACTTGATAAATTTTTTATAAAATTCTTATCTAAATTTTCATTAAAAGAAATTTCAATTCTCTCATTTTCAAAACTTACAAGATTTACATTTTTTTCCAGTTCATATTTTAATTGTAGCTCTCTTTTTTTATTACAAATATTAAGTAAGTCATCAAATGAATTAATTATTATATTTTGTTTTTGTTCTTCATTTTTTACTGGCTCTTGCTCTTTTTGCCTTTCTTGAGATACATTCTTAATTTGTCCAATGGTTTTACTTTTTAAATCAAATAAATCTTCATTTTGAACAGATTGGTTTTTTAAATTATTATCTAATTTTTTTTTACTAATATTTATCTCTTTAAAATTCTCATCGCCATCAATAGTTTCTGATACGTTATTTAAGCTTTTTAAATAAGTTAATCTAATTAAAAACATTTCAATAGATAAGTTTTGATTTGATACTAGATCTAATTCTTCAAGAGTTTTAATTGTAAATTGCCAAAATAATATTAATGTTTCATCACTAACTTTTTGAGAAATTTCTTTAATTGCACTAAATTCATCTTCGTTTAGAGAAAAGTTTGTTCCATCAATTTTAAGTGCATTTATATTTTTGAAATAATATAAAAGTTCTAAAAAATCATTTAAAAAAATTTTTGGCTCAACTCCTTGATCATAAATTAATCTATAAATTTTTAACACTTCTTTATCTTTTCCCTCAAAAATTAACTTAAACAAATCTATTAACTGAGCTTTATCAAAATATCCAAATATTTTTTGTGCATTAATTAAATCAAGTTCTTTATTTTTATCTGTACTTAATATAGCTCTATCTAAAAGGGATAGCGCATCTCTTACTGATCCTTCTGAAATTTTAACAATTAATTTTAAAGCTTCATCTGAAATTTTTCCATTTTCAATATCTTTAATATTTTTAATAAATTTAAATAGCTCATTTGATTTAATTCTAGATAAATCAAATCTTTGGCATCTTGAAACAACAGTAATTGGAATCTTTTTAATTTCAGTTGTTGCAAAAATAAATTTTAGATACTCCGGTGGTTCTTCTAAAGTTTTAAGTAATGCATTAAATGCTTGTTTACTCAACATATGAACTTCATCGATTATAAATATTTTATATCGAGCAATTGATGGTCCATATCTTGAGAATTCAATCAAATCCCTTACATCATCAACACCAGTTTTACTCGCTGCATCCATTTCTAAAACATCAATATGATTTGAATTAGTAATGCTTTTACAATTTTCACATAATTCTTTTTTACAAAGTTTATCTATACCATTCAGACAATTAAGTGATTTTGCAATTATTCTTGCTATAGTAGTTTTTCCAACTCCTCTTATACCAGTAAATAAATATGCGTTTGGTAATTTATTATCTTTAATTGAATTATAAATTGTTTCTCCAACAATATCTTGTCCAATTAAATCCTCAAATGTTTGAGGTCTATATTTTAATGCTAAAACTTTCTTATTTGTATTCATTTTATCTAGGAGACTAGAACCTGAAAAACTCTCTTTAAGTCTGCTGAGTTTCCTCTCTGAACTGGTTCAAGGAGCGTCCACCTCTAGCCTCCATGTATATTATAGCAGTAATATTTTCTAATCTGCAATAAAAGTATAAAATAATTATTTTTCACGAAATTTATCAGCAGGAAAAACACCTAAGACGTGAAAATCTTCACAATGAAGACCCAGGTCTTCTAAAGATTTTTTAACTTTAAAATCTTCGATATGTCCTTCTAAATCACAAAGAAAGAAATATGATGTAAATGAATTTTTTTCTGGATAACTTTGTAGTTTAGTTAAATTTACTCCATTAATTGCAAAACCTGCTAATGATTGATAAAGAGCAGCAGGTTTATCTTTTAGTTTAAATAAAAAAGAAGTTATATATTTTCCTTTGTTAAATTCAGGTTGTGAAACAGGTTTACCCATTATTAAAAAACGAGTGGCATTTCCACTTTCATTTTCAATGTTAGCTTTTATTATTTCTAATTCATAAATTTTAGCACTAAGTTTAGATGCGATTGCAGCTTCACTTATATCTTGATTTGTAGAAATTAATTTTGCAGAACCGGCTGTATCTGCTCTAACATTTTCAATCATTTTATTTTTTTTTATAAAGTTTGAACATTGACTCAAAGCTTGTTGATGAGAAAAAACATTTTTAATATCTTCTAATTTTGATCCTTTTATACCTAATAAATTATGTTCAACTTTATGAAAATGTTCAGCATAAATATTTAATCGATGTTTAAATATTAGATATTCAATACCGATATTACCTGTTATTCTATTTGACTCAGGAATAATTATTTTTATTTTTTCATCATTCTCTGCTTTTACAAAACACTCATCAAAAGTTTTACAAGCTATTACTTCTGCATCAGGATAAGCCTCTAGTGCTGCTAAATGTGAATAAGCGCCTGGTGAACCTTGGTAAAGAATTTTCATTTTATGATTTATATTCCATAATTTTTTTTATAGCTAGATATTCTTCTTCTGTATCAACACCAATAGGTGATGTTTTTGCAAGCGCTATGTTTATATTCAAACTATTATCAAGTGCCCTTAATTGTTCTAATCTATTTTCTTTTTCATTTTGAGTTTGTTTTAAATTAAAAAATTTTTCTAGTATTTCAGCTTTATAAGCATATATACCAATATGATGATATATATTACTTTCAATCTTGGATAAAGCTTTTCTAGTAAAATTTAATGCCGTTGGAAAATTTTCATAATTAAGTTTTTCTTTTGATATTACTTTTACGATGTTTTCATCACTTAATATTTTATCTTCCTTAATTTCTGCTGCCAAAGTTCCAATATCAGAATTATGCTTAATCATAAAATTATTTAAATTAATAATATCATTTTCATTCAAAGCAGGTTCATCACCTTGTAGGTTAATAATATATTTCACATCTTTACAGTCTAATTTTTTAAATCCATCAAATATTCTATCAGTTCCTGTTTTATGATTTTTGTCAGTTAAAATTGCCTCTCCACCATTTTTTTTGACATTATCGTAGATTATCTGATCTTCAGTACAAACAACAACTCTTCCTAAATTTGTATTTTTTGCTCGATTTACTACATGGACAATTATTGGTAAATTATTAATTTTTAATAGTGGCTTCCCAGGTAATCTTTTTGCAGACATCCTCGATGGTATTAGAATTAATGTTTTTGACATTGTTCAATTGTTAAAATTTATGCGTCTAACAGACGCAAAATATTAAGTTAAAAAATAAGCAATTTATAAATTAATATGTTATACGTCCAAAAAATAATAATTAAAATGGATTCGTTTGAGATTAATAAAATAATTGCTGCAATATTAGTTACTGTTATTGTTGTATTTGGTATATCGAAGGTGTCAGATATTATATTTACCGTAGAAAAACCAGATATTGCTAGTTATAAAGTGGAGGCTACTGAAGGTGTTTCACTATCATCTCAAAAAGTTTCTGAAAATGAGGCCGATATGTCTGCTCTTATGGCCTTAGGTGATGTTGATCATGGTGCAAAAGTTTTTAAAAAATGTGCTGCTTGTCATAGTATCAAAAAAGCTGGTGGTAATAAAATCGGTCCAAAATTATGGAATGTAATGTTCAGACCATCAGGGGCTGTAACAGATTATAAATATTCAAAAGCATTAAGTAATTACAGTAAAGAATGGACCTGGGAAGAAATGAATGGTTTTTTAATAAAACCATCAAAATGGATTAAAGGAAATAAAATGGGTTTTGCTGGTTTAAAATCTGAAAAAGATAGAGCTTCAGTAATATTGTATTTAAATCAAAATAGCGATAGCCCTAAAGAGTTACCTTAACTTATTAAAACAATATAATAAAATACTTTTTTGAACATAAACTCTGTTAATTGCTTGTTGCCATACTTTAGATTGACTACCTAAAAAAACACTGTCTGTTACTTCTTTACCTCTCGGTAAACAGTGTAAAAAAATTGCATTTTTTTTAGCTAAACTCATAATTCTAGAATTAACCTGATAATTCTTAAAATCTTTAAGTTTTTTAATTTTATTACCTTTATCATTCATAGAGATAACTTTATCAGTAAATATAACATCAACATTTTTTGCTGCATCTTTTGGATCAACAAATATATTAACCCTTTTTTTATTCATTTTAACCCACCTTAATATTCTTGTATTTGGTTTATATTTTTTTGGACATCCAATATTTAATGAAAATGAAAATTTTACTGAAGCAGCTATTAAACTATTAATAACATTATTATTACCATCACCAATCCAACAAATATTTAATTTAGAGATAGGTTTTTTTTTAATTTCTTCTATAGTAAATATATCTGATAGAACTTGTGTGGGATGTGCAGAAGGACTCAGGCCATTTATAATTGGAATTCTAATATATTTTTTAAATTCTTCCATTTTTTTATCACTATCTGTCCGCAACATAAAAGCATTTCCATAAGTTGATAAAATTTTAGCTGTATCCGCTAGAGTTTCACCTTTGGCTAGATGTAATTCATCTGGTCTTAAAGTTAATGCACTTCCTCCGAGTTGTTTAATTGCTAAATAAAAGCTAAGTCTTGTCCTTGTGCTTGATTTTTCAAACATTTGAATCAAGAGTTTTCCTTTTAACGGACTATCTTTATCTACATCTAGAGTATTAAGTTTTTTTCTTTTTCTTTTTCTAATTTTTGCATCTGAAATAATTTTTCTAAGTTCTTTAGCTTGAATTTCTTTAAGTGATATAAAGTGTTTCATAATCATTTAAAACTAATACAAACTTTTTTTAAAATCTTTATTGCTAGATCTATTTCTTTTTTATTCACTGTAAGTGGAGGCAGTAATCTTATAGTATTATCTGCTGCTCTAATTGTTAAAAGATGATTATTAGTTAGTTTTTGAATAAACTTCTCATTATTTTTATAAAGTTGTAACCCAATTAACAATCCTATTCCTCTAACTTCTTTTATAATTTTGGGGAATTCTTTTTTTAATTTATTAAGTTCATTGTGAAAGTATTTTGAAACTTTTTGAACTTTAATTAAAAAACCTTTTTTAAATATTTGATCTAATACCGCATTTCCAACTGACATAGCTAGCGGATTTCCACCAAAAGTTGATCCATGAGTTCCAGGAATCATTGCTGAAGCTACTTTTTTTGTCATTAAAACTGCTCCTAATGGAAATCCTCCACCGATGCCTTTTGCTATCGGTACAATATCAGGTTTAATTTTTGCATACTCAAAAGCAAAAAATTTTCCTGTCCTTCCTATTCCACATTGGACCTCATCTAATATTAATAATATTTTTTTTTCGTTACAAATCTTTCTTAAATATTTTAGACATTTGACAGGGATAGTTTTAATACCTCCCTCTCCCATTATAGTTTCTACCATTATTGCTGCAGTATTATTTGTAATTTTATTTTTTATATTTGGAAATCTGGGTTTAAAATCTCTAAATTCAATATGATCAAATCCTGGGACTTTGGGTCCAAAACCTTCTGTCATTTTTTTAGAACCACTTGCAAAGATAGTAGCTATAGTTCTTCCGTGGAATGAATTTTTGATGCATAAAATTCTGTTTTTTTTTATTTTTCCAATTGAATAAAAATATCTTCTTGCAACTTTAATCGCTGCTTCTGTAGCTTCAGCTCCACTATTTTGAAACATAACAAAGTCTGCAAAAGTTTTTTGTGTAAGTTTTTTTGCTAATATTTCTCCCTCAGGAATAATAAAAGAATTAGATACATGCCAAACTTTTTTTGATTGTTTGTTTATAGCCTTAACTAAATTTATGTTTGCATGTCCTAAAGAATTGACTGCAATACCTTGTACAAAATCTAAATATTTTTTTCCACTAGTAGAATATATAAAACTTCCTTTACCTTTTTTAAAAGCAATTTTTCTTCTATTATAATTTTTTACTAAAAAACTTTTATTCATGATTTTATTTTGTAACCTTTTTTAAAAAGAAAAAAAGCAATAAACCACATAATAAATGAAAGTATAGATAAATAAATTAAACCAAAAGTTATTGATCCATCAGAATTGCCTAAAAAACCATATCTAAATCCATCAATCATATAAAAGAATGGATTAATGAAGCTTATAAACTGGAAAAAAACTGGTAATTTATTTATTGAATAAAATACTCCTGAAAGAAAGCTTAAAGGTGTTATAATAAAATTAGTTACTGTGGCTGTATGATCAAATTTTTCTGCCCAAAGTCCTGAAATAAAACCTAGAGCACCAAGTACAAATGAGCTTAAAAATCCAAAAATAAAAATATAAAAAATGCTATAAATATGAAGATCAATTATTAATGAAAATACTAAAATAGAAATTATACCTATTATTAAACTTCTCGTTACCGCTGCTAATATAATTGCTAAAGAAACTTCTAATGCTGATAGTGGAGCGTATAACATGTCAACAATATTACCTTGAATCTTCCCTATCATTAAGGATGAAACGGAATGGCTAAAGGATTGTCCTATAATGCTCATCGCAATTAATCCGGGGGCTAAAAAATCAATAAATGAATACCCTAGTACCTGATTTCTATCGTTACCTAACGCAAGTGAAAGTACAGATAAAAATAATAAGCTTGAAACAAGCGGTGAAAGTAAAGTTTGTGCCCAAACTATAATAAATCTTTGACATTCTTTTTCCCACAAGCTTAAAAAGCCAATCCAGTTAATTAAACCAAATCGTCTTACTCCAATTTGATATTTATTTTCAACCATAAGTAAATATTACTAACGTTTTTTTAAATTATTTGTGAAAAAAACAATAATTTCACTTGTATTTTTAATTCTCTTGTGTGTTACTGTATATAGTTATAAATTAAATTTAACATACTAAATGTAGACATTATGAGCTGGACAGATGAAAAAGTAGCAAAATTAAAAGAATTATGGGGAAAAGGCAATACGGCAAGTCAAATAGCTGAGATCATTGGAGGGATTAGTAGAAACGCAGTAATTGGAAAAGCTCATAGATTAAATTTATCAGCTAAAATTAAGACAAGAAATTATTCTAATAACAAAAATTTTAATAAAAACGAAAATACGAATGCCGACATTCAAAGAGTTGGGCGTAAAAGTCGTTTTAAATCTTTGTTAATTGATAAAGATTTTGAACCAGAAAATCCAAAACAATTGGAAGAGCTTGATGAGAATTCTTGTAAATGGCCGATTGGTCATCCAGATGAAAGTAAGTTTTATTTCTGTGGAAGATCATCATTAAAAGATTTTTCATATTGCAAATTACATTTACTTTATGCCTTTCAACCAAAAGGTAAAAAAGAAGATGTGGTTGATAAAGAGGATGAGGTTCCTCAATTTATTGAGAAAAAAATTAAGTCTGCCTAATTATATTATTTATACTAGCTCTAAGACTTAATTATAAATTTTGATTTAAGTACCTGCTAGTTTTTTATTTAAAAGATTAATCTTTTTTATTTTTTTTTTTTGCTTTTATGCCTCTATTTATTGCTTGAATTGTTAAATAAATTAAGAATAAAAAAATTAAAAAAAATAAGATATAAAATAAAATAGTTATCATAACTTAATTATATTTTTTTTTTGAAAACTGACCAGCATCCTTCCACATATAACAATATTTTTCAACTTCTTCTTCAAAATTACACAAACTTGGAATTCCAATATCAAAATTAGTTTTATATTTTCCAGATGAAACATTATCACACGCATTTAATAATTTAATTTGATCTATAGTAATAAGTGGTTTTGGTAAAATTTTAAAAGAAACTGCAATTAATTTAGACACGAATAAAGGAAGAGAAATAATAAATCTTTTTTTGTCTATCAAATATAATAATTTTTGTAAAATATCTTTAAAACTTAATATTTCTTTTCCGATACATTCAATTGTTTGTGAATTAATTTCCTTATTAATGATTTGATAAATAATTTCTGTCAAATCTTTTACATGTATTGGGGTAAATTTAGGATTTCCAAAAAGAGGAAATACAGGCAATCTATTTAAAAGTGTCATGAATTGAGTTGTTAGTTTATCATCTACAGAATAGACAATAGATGGTCTTAAAATTATTGCTTTAGAGAAATTATTTTTTACATTAATTTCACCATAAAATTTACTTTTAGCATATTCGGAATCTACTGGCTGATCATTTAATTCAATCCCTAGTGCTGATAAATGAATAAGTTGTTTAATATTATATTCTTTACAAATTTTAGATAGCAATAAAGGAAAAAATGTATGTATATTTTTAAAAGAATTAAATTTATTCTCTTCAAATAAGACTCCGATCAAATTTATACATATAGTTGCTTTAGAAATTAATTTTCTTAGCTTTTTTTCGTCGAAAATATCTGTCTCAACACAATCAATCCAACCTGCAGAAGCTTGAGTTTTTAATATATACCCTTTTTGATGTAGATTTCTGGTTACTACAGTTACTTTATAATTGTTTTTAGTTAACTTTCTTATTAAATGTCGACCAATTTGACCACTAGCGCCAAAAATTAGACAATTTTTTGGTTTCATATATATATGATTAAAAATGACAATTGATATTAAGCTTCACAAGTACGATCTACCAGAAGAATTGAATTTAGGCAACATCATAGCAATAGACGGTGAGTTCATGGGTCTAAATGTTAAGAGAGATCCATTGTGCCTTATACAAATTTCAAGTGGAAAATCGGACGCTCATATAATTCAACTAAATAGAAAAACTTATTCAGCTCCAAACTTGGTAAAGTTAATAAGTAATAAAGATGTTACTAAAATATTTCATTTTGGAAGAGCTGACTTAGCTCATATTAAATATTATTTGAAAACAGACGTAGAAAATATTTTAGATACTAAAATAGCATCTAAACTTGCCAGATCTTATTCGGATAAACACTCTTTAAAAACTTTAATCAAAGAATTTCTCAATATTGATATAAATAAACAATTTCAAAATACAGATTTTGGAGGAGAGCTGACACCAGCACAACTTAAATATTGTGCGAATGACGTAATATATCTTCATAAAATTCATGAAGAATTAAATAAAATTTTAGTAAGAGAAAATAGACTTGATCTTTACAAAAAATGTTTAAAATTTCTAAGTACAAGAGTTGATTTAGATTTAGCTTCATTTAAGGATGATATTTGGGCACACTAATGAAAAAAAATAATTTTACAAATATAGCTAGGGAAGTTATTGAAACTGAGATTCAATCTTTAAGATTACTAAAAAAAAGTTTGGGTAGCTCTTTTAATAAAGCTGTTGAAGCAATTTTGAATTGTAAAAACGGAAAAGTAATTATATCAGGGGTAGGGAAATCAGGAATAATAGCAAAAAAAATTTCATCTACACTTTCATCAGTGGGAACACCGTCATTTTTTGTTGATGCTAGCTCATGTTCTCATGGTGATTTGGGCCAAATAAGTTCTAACGATGTATTAATTTTAATAAGTTTTAGTGGAGAAACTTTGGAATTAAAAAATATAATTCAATATGCTAATAGAAATAAAAAAATTACATTAATTGGAATTGTTTCAAAAAAAAATTCAATACTTTATAAAGCTTCAGATATAAAGTTACTTATTCCAGAAGTAAAAGAAGCAGGCCCAGGCTCTATCGTTCCAACATCATCTACAATTATTCAATTAAGCATGGGAGATGCTTTGGCTATAGCAACAATGAAATATAAAAAATTTGGTAAAACTGATTTTAAAAAGTTTCATCCATCAGGAAGCCTAGGAGCTAAACTTAAAACTGTAGAAGATCTGATGTTAACAGGTTCCAAAATCCCTTTTATACATGAAAATCTCAAAATGAAAAATGCCTTAAAAATTATTTCAAAAAAAAAACTTGGAGTCCTTATTGCTAGAAATAAAAATAATAAAACAACAGGTATAATAACTGATGGTCAAATTAGAAGATCTAGTCAAAAAAATGATGAATTAAAAAATTTAAAAGTTAAAGAAATTATGACTAAAAATCCAGTAAGTGTAAGCCAAGAAATGTTAGCTGCTAAAGCTTTAGCATTAATGAATGAAAAAAAGATTACTAGCCTTTGTGTGAAAGATAAAAAGATTAAAAATAAAACAATTGGTGTAATACACATACATAATATTCTTGAAGCAAATGTTTATTAAATGGATAGAAAACTTATTATTCAAATATTCTTTTTAATAATAATAATTTTTATAATTTTTTTTGTTTACATATTTTTTTTTGAAAAAAAAGAAGATAGTAAAACAATTAAAATAAATGAAAATGATAGAGATGTAGTTTCTATTGATAAAAATACTTCAAATATTATAAAAAATATTGAATATTATTCAAAAGATAATGCTGGTAACGAATATACAATTAAGGCTGAGTTAGGTGAAATTGATCCCACTAATACAGATATTATTATAATGACCAATGTGAGTGCTTTTGTAATTTTAAGCAATTCGGAAGTGATTAATATAAAATCAGAATCAGCTATATATAATAAATTAAACTATGAAACAAATTTTTCTGGTAATGTTATATTAAATTATATATTACATGAAATATTTTCAGACAATCTTGATCTTTTTTTAAATAAAAATACTGTATCAATAAGTAATAATATAATTTATAAATATCCAGGCACTGTTCTCGAAACTGACAGAATTGAAATAGATTTGACAACAAAAGATACAAAAATTTTTATGCTAGATGAAAATGAAAAAATAAGTATAAAAAGTAATAAAGAATAATGGCAATAATTAAAAAATTTAGGATTAAAACTTTTAAAAAATTAAAACCTTTAGTTGGTATCAAAAATGTATCACTTTCATTTCAAAAAAGACAAATACTCAACAATGTAAGTTTTACTATCAATCAAGGAGAAATACTTGGTATGTTAGGGCCGAACGGAGTAGGTAAATCGACAATATTCAATTTAATTACTGGTTTAATTAAACCAGACTATGGTTCAATAATTTTTAATAATATAGATGCAACAAACTATCCAATATATTTAAGAACCACTAAGTTTAAAATTGGCTATGTCCCTCAACATGGTGGTTATTTCCATGATTTAACTTTATCAGAAAACCTAAAGGCAATAGCAGAAATCTTGATCAAAGATGAAAAAGACCGTTTAAATAAAATTGATATGTTGATTGCTAAATTTGAATTAGACTCAGTAAGAAATATTAAAGCAAAATTTTTATCAGGTGGTCAACGAAAAAAGTTAGTAATTGCACTCGCACTTTTAGGAGATCCAAAAGTTCTTTTACTTGATGAATGTTTTGCTGCTCTAGATGTATTAACAATAAAAATGTTACAACAAATTATTGTCAATCTACAAACCGAAAATAATATTGGTATTTGTATCTGTGACCATCAAGCTAGAGACTTGTTAAACTGTGTTGATAAAGCAATAATTTTATCAAATTGTAAAATTATAGCTCAAGGAACTCCTTCTGAACTTATAGCAAACAATGAAGCTAAATCTGCATATTTTGGTGACTCTTTTCAATACAATTAATTGATACTAGAAAAATTTCTATGATAATTTTAATAAAAAAGAAAATTAATACTTTTAATAAATCAATTTTAGTTGATGGAGATAAAAGTATTTCAATTAGATGGGCCCTTTTAGCATCACAAGCACTGGGTAAATCCAGAGCATATAACTTACTGAGATCAGAGGATGTGATTAATACTATTAAATGTTTAAGAACACTTGGTATAAATATAATTTCTAAAAAAACATATCATGAAATTAATGGATGTGGTTTGAATAATTTTAATTATAAAAAAAATTTAAAACTCAATGCTGGTAATTCAGGAACTTTAGGAAGGTTAATTTTGGGTTTACTTATTCATTCTCCATATAAGATCAAATTAATGGGTGATAAAAGTCTATCAAAAAGAGATTTTCATCGAGTAATAAAACCTTTAAAAAAATTTGGTGCAAAATTTTATCCAAAATCAAAAAAAAAATTACCTCTATTAATTTCTGGATCTAAATTTCTCAAACCAATAAAGTATTTAGAAAATAAAGGATCAGCACAATGTAAAAGTACAATTATGCTAGCAGCTTTAAATACAGCTGGTAAAACAATAATCAAGGCAAAAAAATCAAGAGACCATACTGAGATTTTATTTAGACATTTAAAATTACCAATTAAAATAAAAAAAACTAAAAATTTTGACTTGATAGAAATTGAAGGAGGTAAAAAATTTAAAGGATTTAATTATAAAATACCATCAGATATTAGCTCAAGTGCCTTTTTTATTGTCTTAACAATTTTATCTAATAACTCAAACTTAACTATTAAAAATGTAAATATTAATCCTTCAAGAACTGGCGTAATTAATATTTTAAAAAAAATGAATGCTAAAATTAAGATTAAAAACAAAAAAAAATATAAAGGAGAAATGATTGCTGACATTTCAGTTAAAAGTACTAAAAATTTAAAAGCTATTAACTGTCCTTCCAATCTAAACACTAGTGCAATTGATGAGTTTTTAATTATATTCCTTGCAGCATCTAGAGCCAAAGGAATATCATATTTTAAAAATTTGTCTGAACTAAATCAAAAAGAAAGTCCTAGACTTAAACTTGGATCAAAAATTTTAAATATGATAGGTGTAAAAACAAAGTTAACACATAACTCAATTAAAATTTATGGTAGACCAAATTTAAATCTTACAGGAAGCTATATAATAAAAGATTATCTAAAAGATCATAGAATTTTTATGATGACAACAATTGCTGCATTAACTTTAGGTGGTAAATGGAAAATTCACAACTCTGAATCTATTAAAACTTCTTTTCCATCTTTTTTAAAAATAATTAAAAAACTAGGAGGAAAAATAAATTGATTAGATTTAAATCAAAAATTAAGGTAGCTATTGATTCTCCTGCTGCAGCTGGTGCTGGTACTCAAGCAAAATTAATATCAAAACATTACAATCTTTTTTATTTAGATACAGGAAAAATTTATAGATTAATTGCAATATTAAAGATTAATTACCCTAAAAAATTTAACTATAAATATATAAAAAAAAAAATGAAAACTTTAAAAGTTACATCTCTAAATAATAAAAAACTTTTATCAAATGAAGTTAGCACATTAGCTTCAATAATATCTAAAGATAAAAAGATTAGAAAACTTGTTCATAATTTTCAAATTAGGCACGCTTATAAACCGCCAAAAAAATATAATGGATCATGTTTAGATGGTAGAGATATAACATATAAAATAATACCTAATGCTGATTTTAAATTTTTTATTACAGCCAACATAAAAGTTAGGGCAAAAAGAAGATTTCAAGAATTAAAAAGACTAAATAAAAAAATGAGCTTTAAAGAAGTATTAAAAAGTGTCAAAAAACGTGATAAAAGTGATTATAATAGAAAAATTTCACCACTAAAAAAAACCAAAGATTCAATCTTGATTAATACTACAAATTTAACTAAAAGATCATGCTTTTTAAAAATTAAAAGAATTATGGATAAAAAATTAAAACTTGATGGAAATATATAAAGATCTACAAAACCCAAAGTCTAAAGAATTTGAAGAACTATTAAGCACTCAATTATCTAAAACTAAAAATTTAGTTGAAGGTAAAATAATTGAAGGAAAAATTACAAAAATCACAGAAAAATTTGTTTTCTTGTTTATTGAAGGGCTTAAATCTGAACCAGTTTTAGATATAAATGAGTTAAAGAGCATGGGTATTACAGATTCAATAAAAATTGGAGAAAAAATATCAGTCTTATTAGAAAGAATAGAAGATAAAAATGGTGAAGTTTTAGTATCTGCTACTAAAGCTCAAAAAATTAAAGGATGGCATAAATTAGTTGATGCATTTGAAAAAAGTGAACCTATTATGGGAAAGATCACTTCAAAATGTAAAGGTGGAGTAATAGTAGAACACATTGATACAGGGTCGTTAATGTTTTGCCCTGGATCACAAATTTCTGATAAGCCTTTAAAAGATATTTCACATTTAATGCATGAGCCTCAAAAATTTGCTTTAATAAAATTAGATAAAGTAAGGGGTAATGCTTGTGTTTCTAGAAGACAAATTATTTCATCTCATAAAAAAGAAGGAAAGGCTAAAATTGTAGAAAAATATAAAGTTGGTGATGTTATTAAAAATGCTATAGTTAAAGGATATAGTTCATTTGGTTGTTTCTTTGACGTAAATTCAGAATTGGATGTTTTAGTACATCTTCAAGAAATAAGTTACTCTAGAGTAAATCATCCAGATGAGATATTTAATATAGGTGAAAAACATGATCTATTAGTAATATCAGTAGATAAAGAAAAACTTCAAGTAGGTTGTTCTATAAAAAAACTATCTCCTGATCCTTTTGAGCATATTTCAAACTATGAAATTAACAAACCTTATAAAGTTAAAGTTGTTAAATTAATGGATTTTGGAGCATTTTGTGAATTAGAACCAGGCTTAAGTACTTTGTTACACTCTAGTGAATTAAGTTGGACAAAAAAAAATCTTTCAGCAAAAAAAATGTTTAAAGTTGGAGATGAAATTGAATGTGTGATTACTGAGATTGATAAAGATAAAAGAAGAGTTGCCATATCACATAGATTAACTAAAGAAAATCCTTTTGAAGCATTAGAAAAAAAATATCCAGTAGGAAGTGAAATCAGTGGAACAATTAATAGTATAAACGAATATGCAATATATCTAAAAATTGACGATTTTGATGTAGACGCATTTCTGCATTGTAATGATTTAAGTTATCAAGATAATAGTGGAGAAGAAGAATTAAAAAAATTTAAAAAAGGTGAAAAATTAAAAGTAAAACTTTTAGAAATTAAAATATCTCAGCAAAAAATAAGAGTCGGTTTAAAACAAACAAAAGTTGATCCTTTTACTTGGTTTGATGGTAAAAAAGTAAATGATACAATTACTGTCAAAGTAATATCTTCTGACAATAAAGGCTTGCTAGTAAAACCAGAGGGATGTGAAATGGATTTTTTAATTAAAAAAAATCATATAGCAATAAATGCAGCTGATGCAAGACCCTCTAGATTCGTTGGTGGAGAAAGGATTGATGCGGCAATCTCTGAATTAAATATTGGTAAGAGAAAAGTAACATTAAGTATAAAACTTTTAGAAGAACTACAAAATAAAGAGGCAGTTTCTAAATTTAGTTCACCTCTTTCAGGAAAAAACCTGCCTTTTTCATCTCTATCTGATAAACTAGAAAAAAAAGACAAAAATAATAAAGATTAAAGAAAATTGGCTATTGCAAAATCTAAGCTCTTAAAACAACTCTCAGATAACTATCCTAATTTTTTAAAAAAAGATTTAGAAAAATTTATTGATATTTTTTTCTTGGAAATTAAGAATTCCCTTAAAAGAGGAGAAAGGGTCGAATTTAGAGGTTTTGGAACATGGACTACCCATACTCAAAAAGCTAGAATTTCTAGAAATCCTAAAACTGGAGAAAAAGTTCATACTCCTCAAAAAAAAACTATTTACTTTAAAATGGCAAAAGAACTATTTAATAAATTAAATAATAATGAATAAAAATATTTTTATTGCTTGTGATACTGCTAATTTAAATCGAGTTAAAAAAATTATTAAATATACTAATTCTAAAAAAATAAAAATTAGTTATAAATTTGGTCTAGCGTTCTTCTACTCCAAAAATGGTAGATCTTTTTTATCAAAATTAAACAAAAAACAGAAAATATTTTTAGATCTGAAACTGAATGATATACCTAATACCTGTATTTCAGCAATTAATTCTCTAAGAGATATAAAGAATATTGAATATTTAACTGTTCATATAAGTGGTGGTTATGAAATGTTAAAAGCTATAAAAAAATCTTTAAAAAAAATAAATAGAAAAATAAAAATATTAGGAGTCACAGTACTAACTAGTTTAAATAATAAATCTTTAAAAAAAATTGGTTATTCGAAACCATTAAAAAAAATTGTTGTTCAGCAGGCCAGGTTGGCAAAAACTGCAGGTTTAGATGGAATAGTTTGTTCTGCAAACGAAGTTAGGCTAATAAAAAAAATTTGTAAAAAAATGGAAATAATAACACCAGGTATTAGACTGCCTGGGGATAAACATTATGATCAACAAAGAATTACAACACCTAAAAAAGCTTTTGAAGAAGGTGCAACCTCAATTGTACTTGGAAGAAGCATAATAAATGGATCTCTAAAAAATAATCTAAAAAGATTGATTAGATCTCTTAATTAATTTATGAAATCTAAAATATGTGGAGTAAAAGATGAAAAAACATTAAAGTATATAATTTCTCATTCTTTTCCCCCCGAATTTATTGGTTTTATTTGTAACTATAAAAAATCAAAAAGATTTATTAAATTAAATAAATTAAAAAGGCTTTTAAAAATAAATAAAAAGAAATCTAAATATGTCGCAGTTTTAGTTAAGCCTACTAAAAACGATCTATCAAAATTTTCTAAATTACCTTTTGATTATTACCAAATTTATGACTCTTCTCCTAAAGAAATAAGCTTGATAAAAAAAAAATATAAAATTAAGATTATTGTTGCTATTACTATAAAAAATAAAATTGATGTAGTCTCTCATAAAGATTATGTTAGTGTAGCTGACATTTTTTTATTTGATAGTAAGGGATATGAAAAAAGCATGTCATTTAATCACCGTTTAATTCAAAATATAAAAATTAATAAAGAAATTATGTTAGCAGGAAATATTCATATAAATGATAAGTTTATTAAATACAAAAAAATAGCCAATATTTTAGATATTTCTGGAGGTCTAGAAACATCTGGAATAAAAGATATTTCAAAAATTGATATTTTTTTAAAAAAAATTAATAAAATTAAGAATGAAACTTAAAAAAAATATACCTTTAATAGATCAACACGATAAAGATGGATTTTGGGGTAAAAAATTTGGAGGAAGTTTTATTCCTGAAACTTTAAAAAAACCTATCGATGATCTCACAAATAGCTTTGCAAAACTTAGAAATAATAAAAAATTTATACAAAAAAGAGATTACTACTTTAAAAATTACATAGGTGCTCCTACACCACTTATAAAACTAGAAAATTTATCTCATCATTTAGGTGGTGCTCAAATTTGGACAAAAGTTGTATCAGAAGCAAATGGTGGAGCTCATAAAATTTATAATGCAACTGTACATGCCCTTATTTGTAAAAGTATGGGAAAAAAATATATAGTTGGTGATACTGGAGCAGGTTATGCAGGTAAAATGCTAAGTATGGCTGCTAAAAAATTTGGACTGAAATGTAAAATTTTTATGGGAATAAAAGATATAAAAAGACAAAAGCCTAACTGTGATGCAATAAGAAAAAATGGTGCAGAAATAGTACCAGTTTATAGTGGAAGTCAAACTCTGGTAGATGCGGTAAGTGAATGTATGAGATATTGGGTTTCTAATTGTGATACAACTCACATGGCTGTTGGATCAACTGTTGGACCAAATATTTTTGTAAAAATTTGTGGTTGGAGTACTAGTCAAATATCTAGAGAATTAAAACTTCAAATTAAAAAAGAATTTAAAAACTTTCCTAAAAAAATTAAATTAATAAATTGTGTAGGAGGTGGAAGTTCTGCTTATGGTTTTTGGAGTGAATTTATAGATTTTCCTAAATCACAAATTGAATTAATAGGAGTTGAAGCTGGAGGTCCTGAAAAATCAAGATTACATGCTGCTCCACTAAGTAGAGGTGCTAAAATAGGAATATTGCATGGAGCTGCATCATATGTTTGTCAAAATAAAGATGGGCAAATTAATGAAACTGAATCTATAAGTGCTGGACTCGATTATCCAGGAGTGAGTCCTATTCATTGTTTTTTAAAGGATTCTAAAAGAGCTAAATATACTTATGCAACAGATGAAGAGGCTTTGAAAGCTTATAAGCTAGTAACAAAATTTGAAAAATTAAATCCAAGTTTGGAACCAAGTCATGCTTTTGCTGAAGCAATAAAATGTGCACCAAAATTAAGTAAAGATACAATTATAATTGTGAATTCTTGTGGCGATGCAAAAAAAGATAGAGATATTTTGAAAAAAAGATTACGAAGAAAAATATGAAGAATCCAATTAAATTTGCATTTAAAAAAGCAAAAGATGAAAAACGCTCAGCGTTATTAACCTATATTGTTGCTGGAGATAATTCTAAAAAAAAAACTTTAGAAATTTTAAATTCAATTTCAAAATATGTTGATATTTGTGAAATAGGTTTTCCACATAATACTCCTATTGCTGATGGTGGCCAAATACAAACAAGTGCTTATAGGGCAATTAAAAATGGAATAAAAATAAAAGATGTTTTTGATATTGTTAAAAATTTTAAAAAATCAAAAAAATCAAAACCAGTAATACTTATGGGATATTATAATATGGTTTACCAATATGGAGAAAATAGATTTGTAAATAGTTGTAAAAAGGTAGGTGTAGATGGATTAATTATTGTTGATTTACCTTTTCCAGAAAATAAAAGTTTCTCACAAAAATGTAAAAAAAAAAATATTAGTTTTATTCAATTAATATCACCTACAACATCTTCTAATAGAATAAAAAGAATTATACAAAATTCACATGATATGATTTATTATATAAGCATGTTATCAACAACTGGTGGAAGATTGAAGATTTCACCTAAAAAAATTATGGAAAGATATAAAAAAATAAAAAATATTAGTTATTCCAAAAATGTTGTAATTGGATTTGGTATAACAGAAAAAACTATAGGTGGACTGAAAAAAGCTGATGGATTAGTTGTTGGAAGTGCATTATGTAAAGAGATTTCTAAATCAATTAAAAAAAGACATAATCCTGTCAAAAATGTAACTAATATAGTTATAAAATTAAAAAATAAAATGTCATGGTAAATTGGATAAATAAAGTTTTAAAGATTGGTGAAAAAATAAAAAAAGTTATTAAAAAAAGACCTACCAAAGAGGAAATTGAAAATAGTGATTGGACCTCTTGTTGTAAAGGACCAATTTTAAAAAAAAATTTAGAAGATAATTTTTGGACGTGTCCTCATTGCAATAAACATCATAGAATAAGCTGCCGTCAAAGATTTGATATAATTTTCGGAAAAAATAACTATGAAATTTTAAAAACACCTATTCCACAAGATGATCCTTTAAATTGGAAAGATTCAAAATCGTACATAGATAGACTAAAGGAAGCTAGAAAAAAAACAGGAATGGATTGTGGTATAATGGTTATTAAATCTAAAATTAAAAATATTGATATAACAGCATGCGCCTCTGATTTTGCTTTTATAGGTGGATCTGTTGGTGCCGCTGAAGGAGAAGCCTTACTCTTTGGCATTCAACATGCAATTGAAAATCAACAACCTTTTATTAATTTTACATCAGGTGGTGGAATGAGAATGTTTGAATCACTTATATCGCTTTCTCAAATGACAAGAACAACTCTTGCAATTAATGAACTTAAAAATAATAAATTACCCTACATAGTTTGTTTAACTGATCCAACAGCTGGAGGGATAACAGCTTCATTTGCAATGCTTGGAGATATTACTTTAAGTGAACCTGGAGCACTTATTGCTTTTGCCGGTAAAAGAGTAATACAAGCAACTGTAAAAGAAGAATTACCTGCTGATTTTCAAAAAAGTGAATATGTTGAAAAATGCGGCTTTGTAGATTTAATAGTCCAAAGAAAAGATTTAAGAGATAAAATTGGATCTATATTATCAATATTGTTAAAGAAAAATTCTGATATAAATTCTTTATCAAATGAAACTACAGAAGATAATAGATCAATTACAAAGGTTGCATCCTAAAAAAATTGATCTTTCACTAAATAGAACTTTTAATCTTTTAGAAAAATTAGACAATCCCCAAAATAAATTAAAAAATGTTATAAATGTAGTTGGGACAAATGGTAAATATAGTACTATAAAGATACTTCAATCTATACTCAATGAAAGTGGATATAAATGTAATATATACCTTTCTCCTCATCTTCAAAATTATACTGAAAGATTTATTTATAATGATAAAGAAATAAATAAAAAAGATCTAGCTGATTTATTAGAACTAATTATAAAAGTTAATGGTTCTGACAAAATTACAGTATTTGAAGCCTTAACTTGTGCTTTTTTGAAATACTCTGAAAAATTTAATGAAAATATTAATATTATAGAAGCTGGATTATTTCATAAATTCGACGCTACTAATGTTTTTAAAAAAAACCTGTGTTCTATAGTTACTTCTATAAATTTAGATCATCTTAATTGGTTGAAAAATAAATCTATTGAAGGAGTAATCCATGAAAAAACAGCCAATCTTCCTAACTCTAAAATAATTATTAGTAAACAAGAAAATAAGAATATTCTGATTAAAATTAAAAAATCTTTAAAAATGAATAAATCAAAAAAATATTTTTACGGTGAAAGTTTTAAATATTCTGATTTAAAAAAAAATTTTATTAAATATAGTGATATTAAAGGTAATTTAATTTTATCTAAACCTAATATTTTAGGAGAACATCAAATAGCAAATTTAAGCACAGCTATTACCGCCTCAAGAAACTTATTCAATATACAAGATACAAAAATTAAAAAAGGTTTAATAAAGATTAATTTAAAAGGAAGACTGCAAGAAATTAAAAGTGGAAAGTTAAAACAAATAGCTAAAAATAATTATTTGATAATCGATGGAGGTCATAATTTAAATGCAGCAAAATCGATTGCTAAATGGATGGATACTTTAAATAAAGATATACATTTAATTGTTGGAATGATGAAAGATAAAGAACATAAAAAATTTATAAATGTTTTTAAAAATAAAATTAAATCATTAACTTTAATAGATATACCAAATCAAGAAGGAGCAATAAAAAAAGAGGAATTTAAATTAAAAATTTTAAATGATTACCCCAATGTAAAAATAGCAGATAGTATAAAAGAAGCTATTAAATTAAATGCAATTAAATCTAATAATTCATATTTGGGAATTGTAGGCTCATTATATCTAGTCGGAGAAGTACTTAATTTAAATTAGAAGTTTTTTTCTAAAAATTCTTTCATTTGGCTTTCTGGAAGCCCACCAACTTTTCTATCTACTTCGACTCCTTTTTTATAAACTACAACAGTTGGAACACCCCTAACAGCAGCAGATGTAGCTGTGTTCATAGCTGCTTCATCAATATCAGCATAATAAAAGTTAGCTTTATCTTTATATTCCTCAGATAATTTTTCCATAATTGGTTTTAAAATCTTACAAGGTCCACACCATGAAGCTGAAAATTGTAAAATACTTATCTCCTCATTTTTAACTTTTGAGTGAAAGTCATCATCTGTAAAATTTATAAGCATGTATTTTTTATAAATATTTTAATTTAATATTCAATGGATAAAAAAAAAAAAATACTTTTATTAACATTCGCCTTAAACTGCTTCATATTTCCTTTGAATACCCTCAACAAATTCATTGATTTCATCTAAGAATTTAAGTTTTTTTTCATCTTTTTCATTTGTATATTTATCTCTCAAATTGTCACACTCAAAATAAAATTCTTTACAAGTCCACCATTTTTCCTTTTTTTCACTAAGTATTCTTTTTGCTATTTCCCTTTTTATATTTTTTAACATATCTGGAGGAAGAGTATTTGGTGATTCTTGAAAAATTATTTTTTTTCCAAATCCAATTAATCTATCATCTTCAAATTTATCTAGCATTGATAATTTATCTTTCCAAGATGCAGCATGCCATGTTGGAAAAAGTGAAGTATCTTTATTTGAAGTAAATTTCTTGTATATACTTTCCTCTGCATAAATATCTTCTTGTGATTTTGATTGTTCTTTTTCTTCTGCTATTTCTCTGAGTGCTGTAAGTATATTTTGAGAAAATCTTTCATTATCTCTAATTAATTTGGCTCTCTTTTTGATTAAATCTAAATCCATTGCATTATATGGTTCAGCTTTCATTGCATATTTAGCTTCCAAAATTATTGGAGCTTTATTAGATCTAATAGTTCTTAAAAATTTGGGAGTTTTTTTCATTTCTATTTTTAATTCATTAATTGACATTTTTATTAACGGTTCAATGTCAACTCTTAGATCTACCGCTTGACCCCATTGATAAACTGGGTGAATACAATGTTTTGGGTGTAAAGGAGCACATAAATATAGTCTAGATTTACCATAAAAATATTCGTTTAAACTAATAATTTCTTCTTTTTTGAAAATTGTTTCAGTATCTAATTTGTTAGCCGTTCTTAAAAACATATTCCACGTACTTGGTTGTCTTGTTTTAATTATACTTAAAATTTTTGCGGTAAGAGTTGCGTCTGTTAATGCACTATGAGCATCACTTGAGTCTAAACCTTGCATACGAGATAGTGATTCAAGTTTAAAAACTGGATTGTTTTTTTCATTTATCTCAGTTTTTAAAACAGATGGATCAACCGCATAAGCAGCACGAGCAATATTAATTCCATCATGACGTTTATTAGGGGATGCATTTGTAATATATGGATACCTTATACCTTTAAAAAACTCTTTTCTTATCATTTCATCATCAAATCCAATATTGCTCCATCCAAGAAATATAGAGGGTGACCATTTTTTGAAAATTTTTTCAACTTCTCCAAGCATTTGATAATGACTTAAATTTCCATGGATTAATTGTTTCACACTAGTTTTATTAACAATTAATGCCATTGCCTGGGGAATTTCCCCCTCAGGTAATCTACATCTAAAATTAAATCTATCTTTTTCTTTAAAATTTTCATCAACTAAAATTCCTCCAATTTCAATTATACTACCAAAATCAGTACTAGCGCTTGACGATTCAATATCCCATACAACTAAATTCATACTTTAATTATCCTTTAAAAAAACTTGTTTTATCAATGTTTAGATTGTTTTATTTGAAGACTAAACAGTTTGCATCTAAACAAGTAGCTTTTTGTTAGTTCTATATCTTCTAAGAATATATTAATCAAAGTCAACTTAAATTATTAATTTCATTAAATTTTTTTACTCTTCCTAGAAATAAATTTTGATACATTAATAATTCTGGTCCCTCAATTTTAAATTCCTGAAATAAATTATCTACAGTGCACAATAATATTACTCCTGATGTAATATTGGTCTTATAAACAACATTATGTGCCAAAGTATATGCACCTAATTGCAAAAAATAATCTTGAATGTAATCAACTTTTTTTGGTTTATTTGCTTGTTTAAAGTCTATAATAGCTTCTTTTCCTTGGTAAATACCTACAAGATCTGCTGTACCAGCATATTTTTCTGGATAATAAAGTGTAATTTCCATTCCAAATATTTCGTCTAATTTTCCTTTGATGCCTTTATCTACAATTTCTTTAGCCATATTTTTATATTCTTCATTGCTCTCAAAAAAACTCTCATTAATTCTTCCTCTTAAAAAATCTTCTATGTAAGAATGCATTGATGTACCTCTGTTTGATGCCTCAGTTTTAATTTTATTAGCTTCTTTGTGGCCTACTCGTTGTTTCCAATTTTCTAGTGCAGCTTTATCCTCTTCTGATTTAGTTGTTTGCAAAATAGAAGTAACACTTGGTAATTTTTCATCTGTAAATAGATATTTTCTTATACCATCTTCGATAGATCGTG
Source organism: uncultured Pelagibacteraceae bacterium (assembly GCA_902564245.1). Lineage (GTDB taxonomy): Bacteria > Pseudomonadota > Alphaproteobacteria > Pelagibacterales > Pelagibacteraceae > Pelagibacter. Next base: position 57,025 of record CACFAF010000001.1, read on the forward strand.
ACGATTTTGGATAATTAAATTTATTATTCCACTTCATTGTTTAAATTATAAATGTATTTAATTTGAAAATGAAATTATTTTTTAAGCTGTTTTGAGTGTTCAATAAATTTTTCTACATTTTCTGTTTTAGCAGCTATTTCAACTTGCTCGGGATCTTTTATATTTTCTAAAGTTCTAGTAATTGATCTAGCATCTGTGCCAAAAGTATCTACAACTTTCATTGCTTCCTCTAATTTTTTTCGAAGTACAATTATATTATCAAAATGTTTTGTAAACCTTGTACTTATAGTTTTTAAATGGTTATAAATCTCTGTTGCTCCCTTTTGAACTTTTAGTGACTGAAAACCCATGTGCAAAGATTGTAAATAAGCTGAAAGAGTATTTGGTCCCATAATTACTATTTTATATTTTTTCATTAATTCTTGAGTTAATAATTCCTTAGTACTAGGATCTTGGTAGTCTGTTAATTCTTTATATAAACTCTCAGTTGGTGCATAAACTATTCCAAAATCAGTAGTTTTGGGTGGAACAATATATTTTTCATTAACACTTTTTGCTTTAGCTTTAAATGCATTCGCTAATTTTGTTCTAGCATCTGAAATTGCTTTTTTATCATCTGATTGATGAGCATCGTCTATTGCCTTAAATTTTTCTACCGGGAAATGGCTATCTACTGGAACTAAGACATTTCCTTGAAGTTTGATTGCAAATTCTACATTTTCAGATGTATCTTCTTTCATCTTAACATTTGAAATAAATTGAGAAGAAGGCAATAAATCTTTTAGCAAGGATGCTAAGCTAAATTCAGCCAAGGTTCCATATTTTTTAACTCCAGCTAAAATTTTATTAATTCCCTCTTGGCTCTTATTTAAATTTTCAACTTGAATATTAAAAGCAGAAACTTTTTCATTAACAGATGTTAAAGTTTGTGTCATATCCCTAGTTACATCTTTAGATAAACTATTAAATGATGCAGACATAGTGTTAAAAGAATTATTTATACTTTCTTTTAAGTTGTTCAGGTCTTCAGTATTATTTTTGGGTTCTTCTTTGTTTTTACGTCGAGCAAGCAATAAGTAAATAACAACACCTATTAGTACTAAAATTATATATGATAACGAATCTTGCATAAGTGGTAAGATAGTAAAATAAATTATTTGCTAAGCAAGTTTATAATTTTTTTTATTCCTGATTTTTTCAAAGTAAGCTTTGATAACATCAAGCAGGCTTGTGACTTTAGAATTTCACCATCTTTTAGTATTCTTAAATTATTTGCTTTTAATGTTACTCCTGTGCTTGTTATATCTGAAATTGCTTCTGCTGTACCAGTAAATGGAGCAACTTCAGTACTTCCTAAACTTTTTACTAGTTGAAATTGTGTTACTCCTTTGGAATATAAAAATTGCCTAGTTAAATTTGGATATTTTGTTGCAATTCTTAAAAGTTTTTTTTTTTTCTTTTTAAATTCATCAGCTACTTCATCTAAATCTAATAATGTTTGAACATCTATCCATAAATCTGGAATAGCTAAAACTAAATTTGCATTACCAAAATTATACCTTTTATTTATTAAAATTTTATTTTGTATATTAATTTCACTCTCTTTAAATAAATCGTATCCTGAAAAACCGATGTCAATATTACCAAATGATAATTGTTCTATACACTCTCTCGCATGTAAATAAATAATTTTGACATTTGGGAGTTTTTTAATGTAACCGAATAAATCTCTTTCTCCTCTTTCTGAATAAATTTTTAATTTTTTTTTTTTAAATATATTGATTGTGTCATGCTTTAATCTTCCCTTAGAGGGAATTCCAATATTAATAATACTTTTAGTCATACAAGTTCATATTTACTGCGGCACCTACAGCAGAAACCTTTTTAAATCCCAAATTAGTAGTTAACTGATCGTATCTTCCACCAGATATAAAATTTTTAAATTTTGATTTTATTTGAACATCTATAGAAAAAATCATTGAACTGTAAAATTCAACCTCTCTGCCATTAGATGCTGAAAATTCTATTTTTAAATTCTTGTTATTATTTTTACTTAAAGGAAAAAATTCTTTCCCAACCATTATATTGATTCTATTTTTTTTAAAGAATACATTTAAAATTTTTGGAGCTTTATCTAATGGACATTTTATTTTCAAAAATTGTCTTATTATATTTGTATTCTTTTTTCCTGTTGAAGATTTTCTTGGATCATTAATCTTCATATTAAACCTATCCAATACTTCTTTGAAAGTTCTTCCAGCAACAATTTTATTTTGATTTTCTTTTCTCATTTTCTTATATCTTGATTTATCTGTTTCAACAAATATTGGATCTATATCCATGTTAGTTTCTAATCTTTTTAATAATTCGTTAAAATAACTTTCATTCCAATAATATCTTTTAAGTCTATTTTTCCATCTTCTTGGAATATCTAATTTATCGATTACTAAATTGAATAATTCAACATTGCCAATTTTTAAAACAGATTTTTTTGTCCCAATATTTTTTAAAATTTTTAAAGAAGTGTCTATTATTTCCTTATCATCTTTTTGTTTATTTTTTGATCCCAAAATTTCATAACCAATTTGATTTTTTATAATACTCTCTTTTTTTTTATATGTTTTTCTAAAAGCTTCACCACTATAAAAAACTTTTTCTCTATAATCTTTTTTATTTTGTATAAATCTTATTACTGAAGAAATGGTTAGATCAGGTCTCAAACAAAGTTCCTTACCATTTAAATCATAAAATGAAAATAAGAATTTTTTAAAATTTTCGCCAGATCTTTGAAGAATATATTTTGTCTCAAGAACTGGATCTAATATAATGCTATTAAAACCCTTAGATTTAATTGATCTAAGAATCTTTTCAGATAATTTTTTTGATTTCATCAGCTAAATTTTCAATTTTTATAGACAACTCGTTACCTGTTTTAAGATTTCTTAATTTTACTTCACCTTTTTTTATTTCATCTTCTCCGTAGAAAATTACAAATGGAGATTCTATTTTATTTGCATATTCCATTTGTTTTTTTAACTTTCCTTCTCCCGGAAAGATCTCTGAACTAATATTAGCCTCTCGAAGCTTATTTAAAATTTCGACGTAGTCTTTAGTTTTGTTTTTATCAAAAACACATATAATTACAGGTCGAACAGATTTTATATTAAAATCTTTTTTTTGCATTAAAGCAAAAACAAGCCTATCAAGACCAATTGATATTCCAGTTGCTGGGCAGTCAATGTTTCCAAAGTTGCTTACAAGATTATCATACCTACCACCTCCACCTATTGATCCAAATTCAATTATTTGCCCTTTTAAATTTTTTACTTCAAAATTTAAATTAACCTCAAAAATAGGTCCGGTGTAATATTCTAAGCCCCTTATAACTGACGGGTCAAATTTATAATTTTTAAATTTATAAGCCTCAAAAATTTTAATGATATCTAAAATATCTTCGCTCTCCGATGTTTTACTCTTTAAAGCTTTTTCAATAATTTTGATTTGATCTTTTCGAAGATTTGCACCTTTTGTATAATCTCCTGATTTATCTTTTCTACCTCTTTCTAGGAGTTTTTTAGCTTCAGCCCATCCAAGTCTATCAACTTTATCAAGTGTACGAAGTATAATTGATATTTGTTCTTTAGATTCAACCTTTAATTCTTTAAACAATTTATCTGTAAATTTTCTAGAAGAAATTTTAACAGTATAGTCATTCTTACTAAGCCCACATCTTTCTAATATTTCAGATATTAATATACAAAGTTCAGCATCTGCCTGTAAATTTTTTGTTCCAACATAATCTGCATCAAATTGAAGAAATTCTCTGTATCTTCCAGGTCCAGGTTTTTCGTTTCTCCAAACAGTTCCTAGCTGATAACGCTTAAATGGTTTTGGAATTTCATTAAAATTTTTTGCAACATATCTTGCCAATGGCGCTGTTAAATCATATCTTAATGATAGCCATTTACTTTCATCTTTAAATGAAAAAACTCCTTCACCAGGTCTATCTTTGTCAGGTAAAAATTTTCCAATGCTCTCTGAATACTCAAAACTTGGAGTTTCAAGATATTTAAATCCATACTTGATCATTACCTCTTTAATTTTTGAAATTACAAAATCTCTAATTAATAGTTCTTTTTCCTGTCTATCCTCAAAACCAGAAGGTAATTCTTTAGAGGGTTTCAATTTTTTTTTATTTTCCATTTTTTTGGTACACGGGGACAGATTCGAACTGTCGACCTTCGGTTCCACAAACCGCTGCTCTAACCAACTGAGCTACCCGTGCTCCTTTTTATTGTTTTATACTAATTGTGGTTAAAATTAAATTTATTAAATAATTAAATAGCTAGCTTTCAGCCAGCATGAAAATGATGTCTGTGATTGATAATTGATGAATTTACTTTTTTAATCATGGAGTGGTTTTTAACAAATTATTAATATTATGCAACATATAATTGTATAGGACTTTAACTAAATTAATTTAGTTTAAAAATCCTATACAAGTTTATGTGAATTAGAATTAAGAGGTTTTTTGCAGTTTAACTGCTGAAGGACCTTTTTCTCCGTCTTCAACTTCAAATGTAAGCTCGTCACCCTCGTTTAAAAATCTTAAACCTGCTTCTCTCACAGCTGAAGCGTGTACGAATACATCTTTTTCTTTATCTTCACGCTCAATGAAACCATAACCTTTTTTTCCATTGAACCATTTTACTTTACCTTTTAGACTCATTTTACTCTTTCTTTTGTTATTTAACTTAAGCTAAAAATTAGCTTGCCAGTAATTATTAGATTTTACTATTGATTGCAAGATTAATTAAAATAAATGTTACTTTGATAAGTGGTGCCTCGGGAAGGATTCGCACCTCCGACACAAGCCTTTTCAGGGCTCTGCTCTACTCCTGAGCTACCGAGGCAATAATTAAAATCTAAATATAATTCTGCCTTTTGTAAGATCATAGGGTGTAACTTCAACTGTAACATTATCACCTTGTAAAACTCTAATTCTATTTTTTCTCAATTTTCCTGCTGTATGTGCTGTTACAATGTGATTATTTTCTAATTGTACTCTAAACATAGCGTTAGGTAATAAATCAATTACTTTACCTTTAAATTCAAGCAAATCTTGTTTTGACAAATCTATTTTCTCCCAATTCTTAGTTTTACTGATCTTGCATGACCTTCTAAACCTTCAAAGTTTGCAAGAGTTATAACTGAAGGGCCAAGAGTTTCAATACCCTTTTTTGATAAGTTTATATAAGAAATTCTTTTATAAAAATCATAAACACTTAACCCTGACGAAAATTTAGCAGATCCTGAAGTTGGTAAAACATGATTAGTACCTGCCAAGTAATCTCCAAAAGCTTCTGTTGAATATTTGCCTAAAAAAATTGAACCTGCATTTCTAATTTTATTAACAATTTTTTTATAATTTCTGAGATTTAATTCTAAATGTTCTGGTGCCAATCTATTAACTATTTCAACCAATTTTTTATCTGAATTAGTATAAATCAAAATACCATTTTTATTTAAACTTTTCGACGCAATTAATTTTCTTGGCAAACTTTTTAATTGATTAATTAAAGAATTTTGAACCTTATTAATTAAATTTTTATCTTTTGATATCAAAATACTTTGAGATAATTCATCATGCTCGGCTTGAGCAATTAAATCTGATGAAATCCAATCTGCATTACTAAATTTATCACCTACAACTGTAATTTCTGAAGGCCCAGCAACCATATCTATACCCACATCTCCAAAAACTTCTTTTTTTGCTGCAGTTACATATAAATTACCTGGACCAACTATTTTATTAACTTTCAAAATTTTTTTTGTTCCATACGCCAAAGCTGCTATTGCTTGAGCGCCACCAATTGAGTAAATTTCTTTTATATTGCATTTTTTCGCAGCATATAAAATTCCTGGGTTTTGTTTTCCTTTTTTATTTGGACTAACCATCACTATTCTCTTTACTCCTGCTATAATTGCCGGAATAGCATTCATCAAAACAGTACTTGGATATGAGGCTGTTCCACCTGGAACGTAAATTCCAACAGATTCTATTGGTAAGTATTTATAGCTTAATCTATTTTTTAATTTATCTTTATAGTAAATATTTTTAATCTTTTGCTTTGAGTGAAATTTAAAAATTCTATTGAATGCAATATCAATTGATTTCCTAACATTATTATCTAGTAAACTAATTTTTTTGGTAATTTCTTTTGAGTCTAAAATAATATTTGAATTACCTGAAAATTTTTTTTCATATCTCAAAACAGACTTATCACCATTTTTTTTTACATCTTTAATAATTTTTTCAATTAAACCTGAATTAAGTCTTATTTTACTCTTTCTATTTAATAAAAATTGATCAAAATAAGAGTCAAAATTTTTTTTCGATGCATTTAAAATTTTAATCATTTATAATTCTTTTTTTGGTCTTCTAATGTAACTTCAACTATTTCTGTAGATAATGTTATATATGCATTATTTGAAAAAATTAAGTTTATCTCAAAATTTTTTTCACTTTTCAAAAGATCAATAGTAATTAAATCAAGCACTAAATCTCTATCTTTTTGATTAATATTCTTTGATTTTACATTATCTACGAATTCAAATTTACAAATACTTTTGATTTTAAAATTTTTTTCTTCTTCTCTAGTGAATCTTTCTAGGGAAAGTAAAAAAATCTTATTCTTCGCTAAATATTTAATATTTGAAATATGAACTTTTGCATTTGAGCAACAGGCTGATATTATTTGTAAACCTTGTTTATCTTTTGCGATAATCTTTGCTAAGTATTCTTTTTCCATTACTTAAGAAGTTCTTTTAATTTTAGCACCAAGTTTTTTCAATTTTTTCTCAATTTGTTCATAGCCTCTATCAAGGTGATAGATTCTATTTATTTTTGATTTACCTTTTGCAGCCATAGCGGCGAGTATTAATGATACAGAAGCTCTTAAGTCAGTAGCCATTAATTCTGCAGAATTAAATTTAATATTGCCTTTTATAGTTGCAGTATTTCCTTTAATGCTTATGCTTGCACCCATACGATTTAATTCTGCTACATGCATAAATCTATTTTCAAATATATCCTCTTTTATAATTGAACTTTTACTTGCTTTACAAAGCAACACCATCATTTGTGCTTGTAAGTCAGTTGGAAATCCAGGATAAGGTGAAGTTTTAATTTTAATATTTTTAATTGATTTATTCCCTTTTACATAAATTTCATTATTTTTTATTTTTATATTTGTGCCAATTTTTTTTAAAATCTTTATTTCTGTTTTAATAATTTTTGGATCAATGCCACAAATTTTTATATCCCCTTCTGTTAATGCCGAAGCAATTAGATATGTGCCAGCTTCAATTCTATCCGGCATTACTTCATAACTAATTTGGCTTAAATTTTTACATCCAATAATTTTAACAGTTCTTTTTGATATCCATTTTATTTTACACCCCATTTTATTTAAAAAATTTACCAAATCTTTTATTTCAGGTTCTATTGCACAATTTGATAGAATAGTTTCTCCTTTAGCTAGACTTGCAGCAATTATTAAATTTTCAGTTGCACCTACCGAAATTTTGGGAAATCTTATTTTTGAACCCTTAAGGCCCTTCGGTGCTGTAGCATATACATAACCCTGAACAATTTTATATTTAACTCCTAAATCTGAAAGTGCTTTTAAATGAATATCAATTGGACGTGTACCGATTGCACATCCACCTGGTAAAGAGACCTTTGCCTTGCCATACTTTGCTAAAAGTGCTCCTAATACTAAAATTCCTGCTCTCATAGTTTTGACTAAATTATATGAGGCAAAAGTTTTTATTTTTAAATCATTTTTAATTGAAATAATATTTTTATTTTTTACAAAATTTACTTTTGATCCTAGAGACTTTAAAAGTAAAATCATAGTTTCAATATCTTTTACTTTTGGAAGATTTTTTAAATATATTTTTTTATTTGATAATAAAGTTGCAGCTAATATTGGTAAAGATGCATTTTTTGATCCTGAAATTCTAACCTGTCCTTTGAGCTTTGTGGCTCCAAAGACTTCCAACTTTTTCATTTTTATACTTTAGGTAAAGTTACTCCAGTTTGTCCCATGTATTTTCCATTTCTGTCTGCATAAGTTACTTCTGGTATTTCATTCCCTTTTAAAAATATAAATTGAGCTACACCTTCATTTGCATAAATTTTAGCTGGTAGTGGTGTTGTATTTGAAAATTCTAATGTTACATAGCCTTCCCAACCCGGTTCCAGTGGAGTTACATTAACAATTATTCCACACCTGGCGTATGTTGATTTTCCTAAACAAACAACCAAAACATCTTTTGGTATTTTAAAATATTCGACTGTTCTTGCTAATACAAATGAATTAGGTGGTATTATGCATTCATTAACATTTTTTGTTACAAAATTGCTTGCCTTAAAATTTTTTGGATCAACTATTTCTGAATTTACGTTAGTGAATATTTTAAATTCATCAGAAACTCTGGCATCGTAACCAAATGATGAAAGCCCAAAAGAAATTTTATCTCCTCTAATTTGTTTATCCTCAAATGGAGATATCATTTCTTCATCTTTTGACATCTTTTTGATCCATTTATCATTTTGTACTGTCATTTTTTATTTTTATTAATTAATTTTTTTTGAAATATTTTTCTTTTTTTTAAATTTTTTTTTAAAGCTAATTCAAGCTTTTGAATTTTGTTTTTCTTATTCACTTTTTATCTGGATTGGTTAAAAAATCTAAAGTAATGGGTTTTGATGTATCTAATACTTTATTACTTTCATTTTCTACGTTTTTTTTGACTCCACTTTTTGCTTCACGCTTAGCTTTTTTTTCTGCTAATTTTCGAAGTCTCTTGGCTTGTTTTTCCATAGCCTTCATTCCTCTAGTAGATTTATAATCGTAATGAATTCCCATAACAGTTTTTTTTATATAGATATAAATCATTATAATAAAAAAATTAAGGCAATAATTTGAATAAAGTTGTTTAATACATTAGATTTTAAGCAAATGCTTATTTTGCCCCTATAGTTAAATGGCATAACACATCCATGGTAAGGATGAATTTCAAGTTCGATTCTTGATTGGGGCACCAATTCAATTTTTATAAAAAAATTTTTTGATAATTAAAGTAACTAAAATAAGAATAAAAAAACATACTATAGGAATATATATTTCTGGTGAATAGATCATTTCTAAGAACGAAGGCGCTGTTTCATTATCGATAATTATTTTTTCAATTCCACTTCCCAAAGTTACCATTACAAAAATAGAAGGGATTATTCCTATAAAAGTTCCCAACAGATAATTTTTAATACTAACATTAAAAATAACTGGTAGAACATTTGCTATTTGAAAAGGTATGCCACCAACAAATCTATAAAGAAGAAAAAAACCTATCTCATTTTTTTTAAATTTAGTCTCTAAATTTTCGTATTTAGTTAGAAAATTTTTTTTTATAAAATCTTTTAAAAAATAATTTGCAAAAATATATAAAAGCATTGCTCCTATTGATAATCCTAAAGCAACAATTAATGTTCCTATCCACTTTCCAAAAATGAATCCTCCTAATAATGCTACAGGAGTTCCAAAACCTAACATTAAAACCCAAAAAATAGTTGCTAAAAGATAAACCATACAAATAAAAACAAAATTTGTATCTTTTATTTTTTTTAACTCAACTATATTGGATTGAATAAACTTATAGCTAGTTAATTCATCCATGCTAAATTTTGAGAAAAATAAGATTAAAAAAGATATTAATAAAATTGAATAAAATAAACCAAGAAATATTTTAATTTTTTTAGTTTTATCCATAAATAATTACATTATTATAAAATCTTCTATTGTTATTTATATATTTAATTACTATAAAGATCGAAAATTTAATAAAATCTTAACCAATTTATGAAAAGAACATACTCTCCATCTAATATCAAAAGAGCTAGAAAACATGGTTTTAGATCAAAAATGAAAAGTAAAGGCGGAAAAAAGCTTTTAGCAAGAAGAAGAGCAAAAGGCCGAAAATCATTAACAGTATCTGTTTAGTAAATGAAAAGCAAAATTATTGCTCTTTCCAAAAGTGAAGACTTTAGGTTCCTACTGAAAGGCAAAAAAATTTCTAACAAATATCTAACTATTTTTTTTAGTAAAATTACTAATAAAGATAATAAAAGATTAAATATTAGTTTTGTTACTAAAAAAAAAATAGGCAATGCAGTTAAAAGAAATAAAATTAAAAGAAGATTAAGAAATATTATGAATGACGCAATAAAAGATCTAAGTCTTAATTTAGATTATTCATATCTTGTTATAGCCAAGATAACTATGTTAAACAATGAATATACTAAAATAAAAGAAGTATTATTTACAGATTTGAAAAGGATTAAATGATGAAAGTTTTTTCAAAAATAATGATTGGAATAATTAAAGCTTACCAAATTTTTGTAAGTCCTTTTCTCGCTCCATCTTGTCGATATCTTCCTACTTGTTCAGAATACTTTATCGATTGCCTAAAAACTTTTGGTTTTTTAAAAGGAACTTCTTTAGGAATAAAGAGATTGTTATCCTGTCATCCAATAAAATTTCTTGGTGGTGGAGAAGGTTATGATCCTGTTAAAAATTTTAAGGTTAAAAAATAATGGACAGTAAAAATGTAATAGCAGCAATTTCACTAAGTGCAGCAGTAATAATACTTTATTCACTCTTCTTTGCTCCAACACCTGATCAAATAAATCAAAACCAAATTCAAAAAGAAAGAATTGAAGAAAATAAAGTTGTAAAAGATTCCGACGCACCAAGTTTAGATCTTAATGAAAAAATAACTAAACTAAATAGAAAAGAAGCCTTAGAAGAAAATGACAGAATAAAATTTGAAAATAAAAATATTATTGGTTCTATTTCTCTTAAGGGTGCCTCAATTGACGACTTAACCTTTAAAGAATACAATGTAGAACTTAACAGTAGAAAGAAAGTTACTTTATTAAGTCCAAGAAATATTGAAGATGGATATTTGGTTGAAAGTGGTTTTGTAACAAATAATAAAAACATTGATATGCCAGATTCATCTACAATATGGAAGGTGGTAGGTAATAACAAATTAACGAACAAAGATCCTATAAAATTAATCTGGAGTAATAATCAAGGTATTACATTTGAAAAAAATATATCCCTTGATGATAAATTTTTGTTTACCATTAAAGAAAAAATAATAAATTCCTCAGATAAGACCTACAACTTTTATCCATATGGACAAATTATTAGAAATAAAATACCAGAAATATCTGGATTTTATATTCTTCATGAAGGCCCAATAGCTACTCTTGATGATGAACTTATTGAAGAAGATTACGATGATATTCAAGAAAAAAAATTTTCTAGAATTGCTCAAAATGGATGGTTAGGAATTGGAGATAAATTTTGGATCACATCAATTATTCCTGAGAGAAATAGAGAATTTAAAACAACTTTTGACTACAAAAACAAATTTAGAGCGAACTATATTTCTACTAGTGGTCTAGAAGTAGGTTCAAATTCTTCAATCGAAGAAAAAATTCAAATTATAATAGCTGCAAAAAGAGTAAATGTAATTGATGGCTATGCAGAAGACCTGGGGATAAATAAATTTGATCTTACAATTGACTGGGGATTTATGTATTTCATAACAAAACCATTATTTTTTGCTTTGGACTACTTTTTTAAATTGTTTGGAAATTATGGTTTAGCAATTATAGCTATAACAGTATGTATTAGAGTAGCATTTTTTCCACTTGCCAATTTTTCATTTAGATCAATGGCAAAGATGAAAATTCTACAACCTGAGATGACTAGATTAAAAGAATTGCATAAAGATGACAAAATGAAACTACAACAAGAAATGATGGCTCTATATAAGAAAGAAAAAGTAAACCCTATGAGTGGATGTTTGCCAATACTTGTTCAAATCCCAGTATTTTTTGCATTATATAAAGTTTTATTTGTAACTATTGAAATGAGACATATGCCTTTTTATGGCTGGATACATGATTTATCAGATAGAGATCCAACTTCAATTTTTAACTTATTTGGTTTAATTCCTTGGGATCCACCTTCTTTTTTAATGATCGGAGTCTGGCCTGTATTAATGGGTCTAAGTATGTACGTTCAACAAAAACTAAATCCAACACCACCAGATCCCATACAGGCTAAAATATTTATGTTCTTTCCTTTATTTTTAACCGTAATACTTGCTCCTTTTCCTGCAGGCCTGGTTATTTACTGGACTATCAATAATATTTTAACAATGGCTCAACAAGTTTTTATAATGAAAAGAACTTCTGTAAAAACAACTTAAATGCTCACTATAAAAGAAGATGAATTAAAAAAAATTTTACCTGCGGATGGGCCACCAATAGACCAGGTATCTAAATATATTAAGAAATATAAAGATGATATAATAGTAATTAAGTATGGGGGAAATGTTTTTATTGATAGAAATATATTTAATAACTTTATAGATGACATAAGCATATTAAATAAAATTGGACTTTCAATTGTAGTAGTTCATGGTGGTGGTCCTAGAATAAAAAGAGAATTAGATAAAACAAATATTAAATCAAAATTTATCAGAGGTTTAAGAGTAACAGACGAAAAAGTTATAAATATAGTCGAAAATGTATTAATAGATTTTAATAAAGATATAGTTGACTCTCTAAAAAAAAAAGAGTCTTTAGCAGTTTCAATCAACACTAAGAATAATAATATTATTGAAGTAATTCCTGAAGAGGAAGAGCTTGGCTTTGTTGGAATACCTAATAAAATTGATAATAATATCATAATTGATGTAATCAAAAAAAATTTAATTCCTATCATCTCACCTTTGGGTCTAGGGAAAAATAATCAAACTTATAATATAAATGGAGATACGACCGCTGGAGCAATAGCGAAAGCTTTAAAGTCTAGAAGATTACTTTTAATGACAAATGTAGAAGGTGTCTTGGATAAAGAAAAAAATCTAATCGAAGAAATTTCTTCTTCAGAAATTTTGAATATGATTGATAATGAGACTATTACCGAAGGTATGATACCTAAAATAAATACTTGCTTAGATGCTATAAATAATGGAGTGACTGCTGTGGGAATTATAGATGGTAGAAAAAAACACTCTATACTATTTGAAATATTCTCTGATAAGGGCTCTGGAACTTTAATAAGAAAATGAAAAGTTTAAAAGAAATGAAATATCTTCTTTTAGACCTTGATGGGGTTTGTTATGGCAAGCATAATAACTATTCCTTAGAAAAAGTATTTGGACAAGTATCTAATCGTATGACAAAGTTTATATCTGAAAGACTTAAAATAGATCTAAAAGCAGCTAAAAAGCTACAGACTGATTATTTTTACAAATATAATACAAGTTTAAATGGTCTAATGATACACCACGATATACCTCCACAAGAGTTCTTAAAATACGTTCATTCAATCGATCTATCTTTTATGAAGGAAGATAAAGTTATGAGAAATGAACTTGAAAAATTAGATATGGAAAAATTTATTTTTACAAATGGAAGTGCAAGACATGCTGAAAATATTTTAACACACTTGGGTATATATGATCTTTTTGGAAGAGATAGAGTTTTTGATATTCAAGATAGTGGGTATGTTCCTAAACCTGAGGCAAAAACTTTTGATTTAATGGTTAAAAAATTTGGTATCAATCCAAAAGAAACGATTTATATAGAGGATATTGCTAAAAATCTAAGTATTGGGCATGAACGAGGCTGTACAACTGTTTGGTTAATTAATGATGAACATTTTGGAAAGATGGACTCTGATAAAGATTATATTTCTTATAAAATCGAAAATCTGTCTTTATTTCTAAAAGAAATAAGGTTATTAAAAAGTAAATAAATTATGTCTTTAGAAAAAATTATAAATGAAGCTTGGAAAAACAAAGACCAAGTAAATCAAGATTCTGAACAAAAACTTAAGGATACAATTAATAAAGTTATTGCTGATTTAGATAGTGGAAAAGTAAGAGTGGCTGAAAAAATAAATGGTGAGTGGATTACTCATCAACATATAAAAAAAGCAATTATGTTAAGTTTTAGAATTTATCCTATGGAAAATTTAAGCGGACCATATAGTAGTTGGTATGATAAAGCACATTTATTAAAAGGTAAAACTGCAAACTGGACAAAAGAACAGCATGAAGCAGCTGGTTTTAGAATGACACCTAATAGTCCTGTTCGTCCTGGTTCTTTCATTGGAAAGAATGCTGTCCTTATGCCATGTTATGTAAATATCGGAGCTTATATTGGTGAAGGAACAATGATGGATACTTTTAGTCGTGCAGGTAGTTGTTGTCAGATAGGAAAAAATTGTCATATTTCTGCTGGTTCCGGAATTGGTGGTGTTTTAGAACCGGCACAAGCATTACCAACAATTATAGAAGATAATGTTTTTGTTGGAGCGATGTCTGAAGTTGTTGAGGGAGTAATAGTAGGTGAAGGATCAGTCTTGAGTATGGGCATGTATATTGGTCAATCAACTAAGATAGTGGATAGAAAAACTGGTGAAATAATTTATGGGAAAATTCCACCTTATTCGGTTGTTGTTCCCGGTTCACTCCCAGACAAAAAAAATTCATCTTCGCCATCTTTATATTGTGCAGTAATAATTAAAAAAGTAGATGAAAAAACAAGATCAAAAACTTCTATTAACGATCTATTAAGAGATTAAATGCCTATTTTTAATGAAATTAAATTAGCAAAAGAGCTAATCAGATTCCCAAGTATTACCCCTACTGATGCAGGTGTAATGAATTTTTTGAGAAAAAAATTAGTTGCAATTGGATTCAAGTGTAAAATTTTAGAATTCAAAGAAAAAAACACAAAACCTGTTAAAAATCTCTATGCAAGATTTGGTAGTAAAGGTCCAAATTTTATGTTTGCAGGACATTTAGATGTTGTGCCCCCAGGAAATCTTAAAGAATGGAAAGTAAACCCTTTTAATCCAACGATTAAAAACGGACAACTTATTGGAAGAGGTGCAAATGATATGAAGGGTAGTATAGCTTGTTTTGTTTCTGCAATAAGTAAATTTCTATCTGATAATAATAATTTTAATGGTTCAATTAGTTTATTAATAACTGGTGATGAAGAAGGTGTGGCAATAAATGGAACTAAAAAAGTAGTAAATTATTTAAAAAAAAAAAAAGAAAAAATTAATTATTCTCTTATTGGAGAGCCTACTAATTTAACACGCTTGGGAGAAATGATTAAAATTGGCAGAAGAGGTTCTATTACTGCAAATTTAGTGGTTATTGGAACTCAAGGCCATGTGGCTTATCCTAATAGAGCAAACAACCCATCAACTACAATGATAAAAATTTTAAAGAGATTGAAGGAAATTAAATTTGATAAAGGAACAAAAAATTTTCAAGCCACTAATCTAGAAGTTACTAAAATTAATATAGATAACTCAGCAGATAATGTAATACCTGGTTTTATAACTGCTTCTTTTAATATTAGATTTAATAACAAGCATTCCTCTATTTCTTTAAAAAAAAAATTAAACTTAATAATTAAAAATATTACTAAAAAAAACAATTGTAAGTTTAAGATTGATTATATGGTTTCAGGAGAGTCTTTCTTAACTAAACCAAATAAAACATCTTTCATGATTCAAAAAACAATAAAAAAAATAACTAAGATTAATACTAAATTTTCTACAACTGGTGGAACTTCAGATGCGAGGTTTATTAGAAAAATTACTCCTTGTCTAGAATTTGGTTTAGTTGGAGGGAAAAAAAATGGAGGAATGCATAAAGTAAATGAATCTACTTCTATTTCAGACTTAAAAAAATTGAATACTATTTATTTGAAAATCTTAGAAAACTATTTTAAATGAAAACTGGTTTGATAACCTCAGATACTTATCAAAATCATAATACAGGAAATGGTCATCCTGAACAAATTTCTAGAGTTTCAGTAATTATTGAAAATTTAAAAAAAAAAAAGAAAAATCTTATTTGGAAAAAACCATCAAAGGTTAGTAACAACATATTAGAGTCAACACATGATAAAGAATATATCAAATTTGTTAAAAATTCTTTTCCAAAAAAAGAATTATCTTATTTGGACAGCGATACAATCATTTCTCCAGGAAGTAAGGATGCTACAATTGATGCAGTAGGTTCAATTATTACTGCTATTGATGGGGTTCAAAATAATGAGTTTAAAAATGCTTTTTGTGCTGTAAGACCTCCTGGACATCATGCAGAAAAAAATAAAGCAATGGGATTTTGTATTTATAATAATGTAGCTGTAGGTGCACATTACTTAATTGAAAAATATAAACTAAATAAGTTAGCTATAATAGATTTTGATGTTCATCATGGAAATGGGACTCAAAATATCTTCAATGATAACAAAAAAGTTTTATATATTTCTACACATCAATATCCATATTATCCTGGTTCAGGATCAGAAAATGAAAAAGGTAAATATAATAATATTTTTAACATACCTTTGCCAGCTGGGACGACTTCTAGAGAATATTTAAATGCCTATGAGTTTGTATTAAAAAGAATTGACAAATTTAAACCTGAGTTCATACTTTTCTCAGCAGGTTTTGATGCACATCAAGATGATCCTCTGGCCCAACTACAATTAAATTCTAAAGATTTTTATGATATAACTAAGAGAACATTAGAAACCTCTAAAAATTATTGTAATGGTAAGGTTGTCTCAATCTTAGAAGGTGGGTATGACCTTAATGCACTTCAGGAAAGTGCTGAGATGCATGTTAATGCACTTATAGAATTTAATTGAAAATTATTAATTTATCATTATAGAGCTCTTAGTGAAGATTTACAGAATTAAAAAATCAAATATAGATAGAAATGGACGTGGTCTCTATGCCACAAAAAATATAAAAGCTGGAACCAAAATAATAGATTATCTCGGGAAGATTATTACAAAAAAACAATCAGAAAAATCTGATAAATTTGATAATAAAAAGCCTATTTATCTTTTTAATTTAAATGAAAAATATGATCTCGATGGAGACGTTTCTTGGAATACTGCAAGATTAATTAATCACTCATGCTCTAATAATTGTGATTATAATGGTTCAGGTCTTAAACTTTGGGTTATAGCTATAAAAGATATTAAAAAAGGTGAAGAGATAACCTGTGATTATGGATTTGGATATGATGAAGATTACAAACAATTTCCTTGCAAATGTAATTCAATTAACTGCTGTGGTTATATTGTGCGATCAGAATCTAGATGGAGAATAAATAAAAGATTTAAGAAATCTGGAAGACTTAGTAGATAACTTTTTCTAAAAATAACCCACAAGCAGGTGCTGGTGGTGCACACAAAGTTCTTTTTTTGGATTTAAGAATTATCTCAAATTTATTCAAATCCCATTTATTTTCTCCTAAATATTTTAAACAACCAACCATAGATCTAACTTGTTGTTTAAGAAAGGATTTAGATTTAAATTTAATTTCTATTAAATCTTTTTTTCTTTTTATCTTAACTGATTTCATGGTTCTTATTGCATTTTTTGCACTACAACTAGAAGATCTAAAAGTTGAAAAATCTTTAGTTCCAGTCAATTTTTCTGCACCTTTTTTCATTAAATCTATATTTAATTTTTTTGAAACATGCCAACATCTTTCTTTTTCAATTGATGGTTTAATAATACGATTTAATATTAAATATTTATAAATTCTTTGTTTAGCTGAAAATCTTGCATGAAATTTAAAATTTTTCTTAGTTATACTTAATATAGAAATATTCTTTTTATTTATGAAATAATTAATTGATTTTAAAAATAATCTTAAATTTTTTATTTCACTTTTACAGTCAAAATGAGCTGATTGTTCAATAGCATGTACCCCAGTATCTGTCCGTCCTGAGCCAATTAAAATAATTTTTTCTTTTAAGATTTTTTTAATTTCATTTTGAATAAATTTTTGAATAGAGTTTCCTTTAGATTGGATTTGCCATCCTATAAAATCAGTTCCTACATATTCAATTAAAATTTTATATCTATACATTATTCAAATTTGAACCTTTTTTAATTTTTGATCCAAGCACAAATTCGTTAATATTTTGAGTATTTTTTCCCTGCCTTTGAATTTGAAGAATTTTAATGGAAGTCCCATTTTTACAGGATATCTCTAAATGATCATTTATTACTTCTCCTATTTTTAAACTACTACTACCTATTTCAGCTTTCAAAATTTTATATCTTTCGCCCTTATAAATAAACCATGCTCCTGGATTTGGATAAAGTCCATTAATTTTTCCCAAAATATTTTGAGCAGTATCATTCCAATTGATTTTACCTTCTGATTTTTCAATTTTTTTTGCATAAGTTGCCTTACTTTCATCTTGTTTAACAAATTCTAATTTATCTTGAAAAATGTCATCTATGTTTTCTAAAATTTTTTCTGATGCTAGCATTGATAATTTTTCTGATAATTTTTCTGAATTATCTTCTTTATCAATTTTAACTTTATAATGATTACATATTGGCCCCGAATCTAGCTTTTCCTCAATTTTCATGATACTTATTCCTGTTTCATTATCCAAATTCATAATTGATCTTTGAATTGGTGCAGCACCCCGCCATTTAGGTAAAAGAGAGGCGTGTATATTAATAAAACCTTTTTTTGTTAAATTTAAAAAATTTTTTGGTATAATCTGTCCGTAGGCTACAACGATAGCTATATCAGCTTCTAAATTTTTTAAATATTCATATTCTTCTTTATTGTCTTTAAGTTTAATTGGAGAACGAAATTCTAAATTTAAGACTTCAGAAATATTTTGAATAGGAGATTTATTTTCTTTTTGACCTCTATTAGATTTTTGTGGTGGTTGTGTGTATACTACTGAAACTTGATAACCATTTTGATATAAAGACTTCAAAATTGGCACAGAAAAAATAGGTGTGCCCATAAAGACAATTTTTTTTAACATTGACTAAACAACTATTCTATCTGGCTTATTTTTAGATAACTTTTTAATTATCATTGATTTTTTTAATTTTGATAAATAATCAATAAATAATACTCCTTCAAGATGATCCATTTCATGTTGAATACAGGTAGCCAACAAACCTTCAGCTTTAAGTATTTTTTTCTCACCATCATAATTTAGATATTCAACTTCACATTTGCTAGGTCTCTCTATTTCTGCGAATTGATTAGGAACTGATAAACAACCTTCTTCATAAATAGATTTTTCAGGATTTTTATTCTTAATAACCGGGTTTACAAAAAACATTGGTTCTTTTTTGTTTTCTTCACGGCAAATATCCATCACAATTATTCTTTTTGGAATTCCAATTTGAATTGCAGCGAGTCCAATACCTTTTGCATCGTACATGGTATCAAGCATATCATCCATTAGTTTTTGTTCTTCAATTCCAACTTTGTCTACAGGTTTAGAGATTTCTCTTAAAAGCTTGTTAGGTTCTGTTAAAATTTTTTTTATTGTCATAAATTAAGAATATTTTATTATAATATTTAAACTTTTAAAGGAAGAATTTTTAGTAATATTTTATTTCTTATAGGATCAATATTTAGCTGATTTAATGCACTTACAATAAAATATAACGTATCTGAGCCTATATTTTTTAATTCATCCTCTCCAATAATTTGAACAAGTCTTAAAATAGCCATACCAATTTCATTATTATCTATAAGTTCTTGAATATCATTAGGCATACTCAAATTATTTGTATCATATAATTTACTGTACTTTTTTGAAACATTTACACCATCAGATTTTAAAGATTCAATTAAAATTATATCTTTTGTTGAAACAAAGTAGTTTTTATCTTTTTTTATTTTTTTTAATAAATCATTCAAATCTTTTTCAATATTTTTAGTTGAAATATCCTTTCTAAAATAGTTTATTAATTTAGACTGATGAATAATTTTGTTATTAAATTTTATTTTTGTTAAACTTTTTTCATTTTTATTTAAAAAATTATTATAAAATCCTGTATAATTGGATGGTATTTCATTAGGATCTAATTCTTTCAAAAACCTAGACATTTCATTATTAAATGCATTTTCTATACCTTCATTAACAAAAGATTCCCTTAAAGTTTTTATCAAATCTATTTTTGGTCCAGCTTCATTAGTTATCAAAATACCTTGATAAAGTAGTGCTCTTCCTTCAATATTAGATAGAAGTTTATAAGATTCTTTAACACTTAGAAGCTGATTTATATTGAATTGAAATCTTTTATATAAATCAAATAATTCTTTTTCGCTGTAATTTTTATCGTGTGTAGCTTTTTCAATTATACTAATCTTATCTATATCTTCCAAATCAATGCCTTCGGGGCTATCTAATAAATTTGAAGTAGAAAGGTATTTCCAAATATATGGGGAAGTAAGTTTATTTGGTTCAAATTTAAAATCAGAACTTGTTCTATGAGATAAATGAAAATCTAAAATTGTTTTTTCAGAAATTTCTGAGTCTATTTTCTTTTCATATTCCATTAAAAAATTAAATTTTTTTTCAAAAAAAATATCCTTGAATCCTAATTCTTTTTTAAGATCAAACTGTAATTGGGCCTCATCTCTTTTATTTTCATTTATTAAACAATAAATATAAAATTTTGAAAGATAATCATCTCTAAAAATTTCATTATTTTTAAATAAAGTATCACATGATCTTTTAATTTCAGAATTTGATAAATGTTCATTAATTAAAAATTTAAGTAATTTTGAATTAGCTTCAACTTCTTGATTTTTTAATAAATATTCCTCAATCAAATCAAAATCTTTATATTTTATGAGCCATTTAATTTTAAAATCTAAAAATTCTTCATTAGAAATGTTATTGGTTGGGTAATAAGAATTTGTTAAAACCAAAGCTTTTAAAATTTCATTAGCATCTTTAGATAGTTTAATTTTTTCAATTTTATTGAATAGATCTGCAATTTGCTTTCCGTCAGAAATTGACCACATATCAATAGTTAAACCATTTTCTGATGGATCATATAAACCAACAATTTTTATGTTTTTTGATAATAAAGTTTCATCTTGTTGAATCTGTTTATCAATTTTATTTTCTGTATTATTGTCAAAAATTGAATTTAGAGGAATATCCTCGTCTAAATTTTCTTCTTTAATATTAGTATTTTCATCAATCTCTTTTTTTTCTAGATTCCATATATCAACTGGTTCATTAGAATATGCTAAAGAAATTATTAAAAAAAAACTTAAAATAATTAATAAAAACTTTTTATTTAATAATTTTAAGATTTTCATTTGGAACAATCTTTTCAATTTTTTTATAAGGTGAAGGAAATTCTATTTTATCAACAAGCACTATGCATATACCAAAGAATACAAAAACTAAAAATACTTTTATTAATATTTTTACAATACTACGAGACTTGTCTATACTTGTATTTCTTTGAAATTGCATATATCGTTTAATAATTTCAAATTAAGACATATTTGTGTTTTTTCAATAAAGAAACTTATGAAATCAAAAAAAAACCTTGTTTTGGTAGGCATGATGGGATCTGGAAAGTCCACTATTGGCTATTTGCTTTCAAAAAAGTTAAAATTAAAATTTTTAGATATAGATAATCTTATAGAAAAAGAAATGAATATGACGATCAAAGAAATCTTTCAGGAGAAAGGAGAGAAATATTTTAGAAATTTAGAAGAAAAAATAACTATAAAATATCTAAATTTAAAAAATTCTGTTATTTCTCTTGGAGGTGGAGCTTTTAATAATCAAATAATTAGAAATGAAGTTATTAAAAATAATTTTTCATTTTGGTTAAATTGCAGTAATTCAGTATTAATTAGTAGAATTAAAAAAAATACAAAACGGCCTATAGCCAATAAATTGAATATGATAAAATTTGAAGAACTTATGAATAAAAGATCAAAAATTTACTCTAAAGCAAATTTTAAGATTAATTGTAATAAACTATCTAAAAATGAAATTATTACTAAAATTATAGAATTATATGAAAACAATTAAATTAGTTGTAAAATCAAATAAACACAAATATCCAATTATAATTGGCTCAGATATAATTAAAAATTTATCAAAAATATTAAGACTTAATAAAATTAAACTTAATAAGTCTTTGATAATAATAGATCAAAATATTCCAAAAAAATTTATTGATAAGATTAAAAGATCTCTAAATAAAAATAAGTTTTTAATTTACTATTTCAAGGCTAATGAAAAAAATAAGAATCAACTTAGCATAAATAAAATTTTACAAATTTTATTAAAAAATAATTTTAATAGAAATGACACTATAATCTCTATAGGTGGTGGAATTACTGGAGATATATCTGGATTTACAGCAAGTATTTTTAAAAGAGGAATTAAATTTATTAATGTGCCATCAACTCTACTTGCACAAGTTGATTCATCAATAGGTGGTAAAACCGGAATAAATTCTAAATATGGAAAAAATATGATTGGTAGTTTTTATCAACCAAGTTTAGTTATTTCAGATATAGATTTTTTAAAAACTCTACCAAAAAAAGAAATCATATGTGGATATGGTGAAATTTTAAAACATTCATTGATAAGTAATAAAAAATTTTTTTTATTTTTAAATAAAAATGCTTTTAAGGTTTTAAACCTAAAAGAACCATATATTGAAAAAGCAATTTTCAATAGTTGTTTGATAAAAAAAAAAGTAATTGAAAAAGATGAAAGAGAAAAAGATTTAAGAAAAATTCTAAACTTTGGTCACACGTTTGCACATGCTTTTGAAGCTACTCTAGGATATTCGAAAAAACTAAATCATGGTGAAGCAGTAATATTGGGAATTATGTGCGCTTCAAAGTTTAGTCTAAAAAATAAATTATTATCGACTAAAAATTTTAATTTAATCAAAAATCACTTAATTGAAAATAAGTTACCATTCAAATTAAAGAAATATTTTTCAAATAAATTACTCAAAAAAATAATTTCATTTATGGAAAAAGATAAAAAAAATAATACAAAAAAGATTAGTCTTGTTTTAATAAAAAAAATAGGTGAGCCAATTTACAATATAAATTTTGAAAATAAAAAATTGATTTTGTTTCTCAAAAAAGAATTAATTGATTAAAATTTGGATTGAATGTATATGATTTTTTATCTCATCATCTAAAACATGATAAATTTTCTTATTTGACTCAACTTTTGTTAAATTATTCAATTCTTGAGATTTAATAATTATCTTTAGATGAAATTTACCTGCTTTATGTGATTGATGATTTTTATGGAGAAACGTTTTATCTTCTATTTCTATAGAATCAATTAAAAAATTTTTTTTTATTTTAATTTTAACAATTGAAATTAATTCATTAATATTCATATATCGTTTATAATATATACTATGAAAAATATTTGTGATTGGAATAATTGCTTTGAAATTGGAGAATATAAAGCCCCTATAGAAAAAGATAATAGCAAAAACTTTAGATTACTGTGTTTAAATCATGTGAAAGAGTTTAATAAAAATTGGAACTATTTTGCTGGGATGAACGACAATCAAATTGTTGATTTTTTAAAGTCTGATATGACTTGGCATAAACCAACCCAAAGTTTTAGTTCATCGGATAATTTTTTTAAAGTTTTATGGAACAACGCTCTTAAAGATGAGTTTGATAAAGCTAAGTTAAAAAGTCAATTTAATCATATGAGCAAGTTTAAATTTGACCACAACGATATTAAAGCATTCAGCATATTAGGTGTCTCAGTAGGTTTAAAATGGGAAAAAATACAAAATAAATTCAAAACTCTTGTCAAAAAATTTCACCCTGATATGAATTCAGGAAATAAAAAATATGAAGAAAAACTTAAACTAATAACTTTAGCTTATACTCAGTTAAAAAATACATATAGAGAAAAAATTGACACCTAATTTAAACTATCAGCCTGATATTAAAATATCTATTAAACAAACTTTCGGAATTGAATCTGAAATGGAAGTTAATGCATTTTCAAAAAAAAATGAATACGTTCCTGATATAGATAAAAATTATAAATTTGATAGAGATACAACTTTAGCAATCTTATCAGGATTTGCATTCAATAAAAGAGTTTTGGTTCAAGGTTATCATGGAACAGGTAAATCTACGCATATTGAACAAATAGCAGCAAGATTAAATTGGCCATGTATCAGAATCAATTTAGATAGTCACGTGAGTAGAATCGATTTAATAGGAAAAGATGCTATCGTTTTAAAAGATAGTAAACAAATTACAGAATTTAAAGAGGGTATATTACCTTGGTCAATACAAAACCCAGTAGCTTTAGTTTTTGATGAGTACGATGCTGGAAGACCAGATGTAATGTTTGTCATTCAAAGGGTATTAGAAGCAGAGGGTAGTTTTACTCTACTAGATAAAAATAAAGTTATAAAACAAAATAAATATTTTAGATTATTTGCTACTACAAATACTGTTGGTTTGGGAGACACAACAGGATTGTATCATGGAACACAACAAATTAATCAAGGCCAAATGGATAGATGGAATATAGTAACTACTTTAAATTATTTAAGTTTAGATAAAGAAATGGAAATTATTTTAGCAAAAAACAAAAATTTAAATAATTCTAAAGGTAAAGAAAAAGTCTCTAACATGATTAAAGTAGCGTCTCTGACCAGAAAAGGATTTATATCTGGAGATATATCAACTGTGATGAGTCCTAGAACAGTTCTACATTGGGCTGAAAATACAGAAATATTCAAAGATGTAGGTTATGCTTTTAGAGTTACCTTTTTAAATAAATGTGATGAACTTGAAAAAAACATTATAGCTGAATATTATCAAAGATGTTTTGGGGAAGACTTACCAGAATCGATGATAAATATTCAGATTTAAATGAATAATAAATTAGATAATTTTAAGGAAAAATTCAAACAAGCTCTTATATCAACTGCAAAAGTAATTTCCGATGATTATAAGATTGATCAAAAAACAAATAATAAAAATTTCAGTTCAAAAAATTTAAATTTTTTTGAATTAGATAATTTAGATAATAAAAATGATTTTATTAGACTTAGGGCTGAAGCTGATTCTAATGCTCTAAAAAGAAAATTTTCTAATTTGAAAATATATCAAAAAAATCTACCTAATAATAAAAATTATAGAAATCTATATGATATAGCTGAAAAAATTAGATTTGAACTTCTAGGAGGAAAGATGCTTAAAGGAATTTCAAAAAATCTAAGTGAAAATTATTATCAAAAAATCAACTTAAAAAGAAAAGACCAATTAAAATCAAAAGAAGATGTTAGTGTGACAGAAGCTTTTGAGCTTTATATGTTAAAGAACTTTTTTGATATCAAGCTTAATAATTTATCTGAAAAAATTTTAAGTTTTTGGGAGAAGGAATTTGATGCTTCTTTATCTAATCATAAAAATTTTCTAAATCAAAATTTAGAGAATCAAGAAAAGTACAGCTCTAAATTTTCAGAAATACTTGAAAAAATGAATATTTTTGATGCTCAAGAAGAAACGGAAAATGATAAAGATGATAAAAATGATCAAGCAAAAGACAATAATTCATCTAATGAGGATCAAAGTCAAAATCAAGGAGAACAAGAAAAAACAAAGCAAGAAGAAAGTCAAAATGGTACTGATGGATCATTTGATGTTGATGAATATAAATTAGAAGAACAATTATTTGACACTAATTCTGAAAAAGAAAGTTCAGAAAGTATAGTTCAAAAAATTAATAACAGTATAAGTGATAAAGAATATAAGATTTTTACTTCTAAATTTGATGAAACAGCTAAAGCAGAAACTTTAGATACTAATGAGGAAATAAACAAATTAAGAAAAAATTTAGATCAACAACTAGTTACTTTTCAAGATTTAATAACTAAATTAGCAAATAAATTACAAAGACAACTTCTAGCAAAACAAAATAGAGCTTGGGAATTTGATTTAGAAGAAGGTTTGCTAGATAGTTCAAAATTAACTAGAGTAGTTATTGATCCTTATAACTCCTTATCATTTAAAAAAGAAAAAGATTTAGATTTTAAAGATACAGTTGTAACTCTTTTAATTGATAATTCAGGTTCTATGAGAGGTCGACCAATAACTATTGCTGCAATTTGTGCAGATATACTATCTAGAACACTCGAAAGATGTTCAGTTAAAGTAGAAATTTTAGGATTTACAACAAAAAATTGGAAAGGTGGAAAAAGTAGGGAAGAGTGGAATAAAAATAATAAAATAAAAAATCCTGGACGTTTAAATGATTTAAGACATATAATTTATAAAAGTGCAGATACGCATTGGAGACAATCTAAAAAAAATCTAGGTTTAATGCTTAAAGAAGGTTTATTAAAAGAGAATATAGATGGAGAAGCCATCACTTGGGCATATAGCAGATTAAAAAAAAGGAAAGAAGAAAGAAAAATTCTAATGGTTATTTCAGATGGAGCTCCAGTTGATGATTCTACTTTATCAGTCAACTCTGGTGATTATTTAGAAAAACATTTAAAAAAAATAGTTAAATTTATTGAAAATAAAAGTGAAATAGAAATATTGGCTATTGGAATCGGACATGATGTTTCAAGATACTACAAAAAAGCTATCAAAATTACTGATGTACAAGAATTGGGTGATGTGATGATAAGTGAACTCAGTGGTCTTTTTTCAAAAAAAAATAAATTAAATTAAACTTTTATCAAATCTTTATTATTCCATCTTATTATAACTTCTGCTCCACCTTTTTTTTTATCATTTCTGAATTCTATATAAGCAAAATTTTTTTCTAAAAGAGTTTTTCCAATAAAAGTTCCTAAACCTAATCCATATTTTGAATTATACGCATTGTCAGTAGTTCTGATATATGGCTCACCCAATTTATGTTTATCTATTAAATCCTTAGGAAATCCTGGTCCATCATCTTTAATAATAATCTCTGTTTCCTTCTTATCACTTCGTAGAAAAATTTCTATTTTATCATTACTAAATTTATTTGCGTTACCAATAAAATTTCTAAGCCCATATATGATTTCAGTTGATTTATAAGTATTTATTCTATTTGTAAATTTGCTTAAATTTATTATAAAATTTTTTTTACTAATTTCTTGGAATGATCTAACAATTTCCCGAATATAGTCATCTAAACACAAATTAGCATCGATAAATTGATCTTCTACACTTGGATTTAAAGTTAATTTTTTAAGAATTTCACTACATCTATTACTTTGACTTACCAATAAATCTAAATCTTTTTTCAATTTTAGATCACCACTAAAATCTTTTTGTAATTCTTTTACAGTTAGTAAGATTGTAGAAAGAGGCGTACCAAGAGAATGAGCTGCTGCTGCTGCCTGACCACCCAAAGAAAGAAGTTCGTTTTCTTTTGACATTATTTCCTGAATCTTATCATATGCCTTCATTCTAATTATACTTTCAATCTTAAATTTAACACCAAAATAAACTAAGAATAATAAACCTATAAATATAGATATACTAATTCCATATAAATAATAATCAGGAGTATGAAAATGTAATTGATTTGGACTAGGCAGTTCATGATAATAAAAAGTCAAAAATATTAAATTTAAAACTGTAAAAAAAACTAATATTATTGAGCTAGAGACGTCTAAGTGTTGAGAAGAAAATACTGAAGGAATTATAATTAAAAAAATAAATGGATTTGTAATACCTCCCGTTAGAAAAAATAAAATTCCTAATTGTAAAATATCATAAGCAAGAAATATTGTAGATGATAATGTATTTAATTGATTATTTCTAACACGAAATTGTAAATATAAATTAGTAATAAATCCAAAAAAAATAATTAATAAACAGTAAAAATAATCGAATTTAAATTCTAAAATAAATTGTACTAAAACAACTGCAATTAATTGACCAGTATAAGCAATCCATCTTAAATTAACGTAAGTAAATTTATTTAAATAATGATATTTAGAAGTTTCAAGAAACTTCATTTTTAAATATCTAAATTTTCAACATTTATTGCATTAGAAACTATAAAATCTTTTCTTAATGCAACGTCATTGCCCATTAAAGTATGAATAATTTTTTGATCTTTTTTAAGATCTTTTGAATATTGAACTTGAAGTAAATTTCTTTTTTCTGGATCTAATGTTGTGCTCCACAATTCTTCAGGGTTCATTTCACCCAGACCTTTAAATCTTTGGATGCTAATTTTTGACTTTTCTTGGTCAATTGCTTTTTGAAATTCTTTGCTACCCTTTTTAAAATTTTTTAATTCTTTATTATTTCTAAGAATATATTGTTCGAGTTCTTTTTCATCTTTAATATAAATAGCTTTCGAGCCTTTATTAATCTTAAATAATGGAGGTTGAGCAAGATATATACGTCCATTATCTATTAATTTGTTAAAAGGCTTGTTATTAAAAAATGTAAGTAATAAAGCTCTTATGTGGGAACCGTCTACATCGGCGTCAGTCATAATAATAATTTTTTCATACCTTAAATCTTTCAAATCTATATCTTCAACTTTTGGATCTAAACCAAGTGCATTTATTAAAGTAACTATTTCGTTAGATGAAATCATTTTTGAAAGAGCTTTTGTTTTATGATCACTTCCATTTCCATTACCATTTTTTTTGAGAGAAATTTCCTCGACATAAGTATTTAAGATCTTACCTCTTAAAGGTAAAACAGCCTGGTTTGTTCTATTTCTTCCTTGTTTAGCTGAGCCACCTGCTGAATCTCCCTCAACTATAAATAATTCAGTCCCCTCTTGTTTTCCGATTTGACAATCAGCCAATTTACCAGGTAAACCGCTTAATTCTAAAGCTCCTTTTCTACGGACATTTTCTCTAGCTTTTCTTGCCACATCTCTTGCAAGAGCTGCTTGAATTATTTTAGATAAAATTATTTTAGCTATAGATGGGTTTTGATCAAACCATATAGATAATTTTTCATTTATAACTGATTCAACTATCATTCTTACTTCAGAAGAAACTAATTTATCTTTTGTTTGCGATGAAAATTTTGGATCAGGTATTTTTAAAGATAAGACACATGTAAGACCTTCTTTAATATCATCTCCAGATATAGTTAATTTATTCTTTTTAAGTAAGTTATGCTCATTTGCATATTTATTTATAACTCTTGTTAAAGCACTTCTAAATCCAAGTAAGTGTGTACCTCCATCCCTTTGATAGATATTATTTGTGTATGGTAGTACATCTTCGACGTAGCCAGCATTCCATTTTAAAGAACATTCTATTTCTATATTTTCTTTTTTTCCTTCAACATAAAGTGGTTTTTTGAATAAATCATTACCATTTTTATTTCTTAATTTTTCTCTTTTTTCATCTAAAAAGTCAACAAATTGTAAAATTCCTCCATCAAATTTAAATTCTGTAACTTTAGTTTTTTTTAATGTTAGATCATTTATTGTAATTTTTATGCCTTTATTTAAAAAAGCTAGTTCACGCATTCTCTTTAAAATAACAGCTGAACTAAATTTAATTGAAGAAAAAATTTCTCTTGAAGGCAAAAAAGTTATCTTTGTTCCAGAATTTTTCGATTTACCTATTACTTTCAATTGGGATTTTGCATCTCCATCTTTAAATTCAATAAAATATTTTTTACCATCTCTGTCAATCTCTAATTTTAGTTTTTCAGATAAAGCATTAACAACGGAAACACCTACACCATGTAGTCCACCAGAAACTTTATAGGATTCATGATCAAATTTTCCTCCAGCATGTAACTGAGTCATGATAACTTCAGCAGCAGATTTTTTTTCTCCTTTATGAATATCTACTGGAATACCTCTTCCATCATCTGTTACTGTAATTGTTCCATCTTGATTAATATTAATATCAATATTTTTACAATAACCAGCTAAAGCTTCATCTATAGAATTATCTACTACTTCATAAACCATATGATGTAGACCAGTTCCATCATCCGTATCACCAATATACATACCAGGTCTTTTTCTCACTGCCTCAAGGCCTTTTAAAACTTTTATTGAATCAGCTTGATATCTTTGGTTGCTTTTATTTTTCATGGTCTATAATTAAATTATTTGATTTTATTATCTTAATTCGTTTCTTAAAAAAATATGTATTAGGTCGGTTCTGCATTAAATCAAAGTATTATTAGCTTTTTATAATATGAATATATATATAGATTATATTGTCTTTAGTGAGTAAAAACAACAAAACAAATTAATATAAAAAATGTCTCTAATATTAATAACAGGATCTTGTGGATTAGTTGGCTCAGAGTCTGTTAATTTTTTCCATAAAAAAGGCTTTGAAATTATTGGTATAGACAATAACCTTAGACAAAAATTTTTTGGAAAAGATGGATCAACAGAAAGAGTTAAAAAAGAAATCATTAGAAACAACAAAAATTATATTCACAAAGATATTGATATAAGAAACTATATTAAATTAGAAAAGATCTTTAAAAATTACAAAAAAAATATCAAACTCATTATTCATTGTGCAGCACAACCTTCTCATGATTATGCAAAAAATAACTCAATCTTAGATTTTCAGGTGAATGGTCAAGGTACACACAATCTTTTAGAATTAACAAAAAAATACTGTCCAGATTCTCCTTTTATCTTTATGTCAACGAACAAGGTATATGGAGATAATCCAAATAAATTAAGTTTTTTTTCAAATCAAAAAAGGTTTGAACTAAAAAAAAGTCATAAATTGTACAAAGGAATAGATGAAACATTTAGTATAGATGAATGCATACATAGTTTTTTTGGTGTTTCAAAAACTTACGCAGATTTGCTTGTACAAGAATATGGAAAAAATATAGGATTAAAAACAGTTTGTTTTAGAGCAGGATGTATAACAGGACCAAATCACAGTGGTGCAAAACTTCATGGTTTTTTATCTTTTTTAGTCAAGCAAAGTTTAGTTTCTAAAAAATATTCAATAATAGGTTATAATGGTAAACAAGTCAGAGATAATATTCATAGTTTAGATTTAGTAAATTGTTTTTGGGAATTTTTTAAAAAACCCTTAAAAGGTGTTGTATTTAATATTGGTGGTAGTCGAAAATCTAATTGTTCTATAATTGAAGCAATTGAAATTATTGAAAATAAATTACAAAGAAAAATTAAAAAAGAATTTATAAAACAAAATAGAGTTGGTGATCACATCTGGTATATAACTAATAATTCTAAATTTAAAAAATATTATCCAAATTGGAAACAAAAATTTAATACAAAAGATATTATTTACGAATTAATAAATTCTTATAGTTAATTTTTTATTTTGGTAACATCACAATACACCCAAGGCCAATATTTTACTTTTGAGTATTTTTCAAACCAAAATGGCATATATCTTTCTGTTAAAAAGGAATAAATTCTTTGAGTATCATATCCTATTAAATTTTTAAAACCAAAAATTTTTTCACATTTAAACAACCATTCGAATAGATCAAAATAAAATTTATCAATCAATTTTGGATTATTTGAAAAAAAAATGCAGTGACCACTTAATAAAGTATTTGTTGTAACATAATTTAAAAAATCTTTCTTATCTTTGACTGGTAATAAGTCAATAGCTTTATCTAAATTGCCAAAACCATGGAACATATCAAAATGAAGTTTTATATTTTGTTTTTTTTTATCAAATAAAATAGTTGGATCTTTCATTAATGATTTAAAACCTCTTTTAAAAATTTTAATTTTTTTTGCACCTACACTCCAAGGTTTGCATAAAATTACATCAAAACCATTCCACTCCTCAGAAGGATCCATTTGGAGCATATTTTTTAAATTTTCTAAATTATTATTTAAATTATAGTATCCTTGTCTACCATCAGAATTATCAATATCTGTCTCAAAATTTTTCTTAACAAAATACCTTCTATATTGACAGGTACCAAACCAATCATTATCTTTTTTTTGAGGTAAAATATTTTTCCAAATCCAATAATGGAAAGACGTTTCCGAATAATGTTTATTTTTATAAGCTATATTGTCTCCAGAATTTTCAATAATGTAATTATTGGGAAATACACTTTCTCCTACACCAGCTGGAATAAGGCCTAATTTTTCAATTTCTTTGATAGGTTTGTGAGTAATACAATAAATCTTCATTTTATAATTAATATTAATTATACTCTAACTCAAATTTTTTGAAAAAAAAATTTTTTATAAGTATAAATATTGATATAGACTATATTTTTAATTAAAAAACCTAAAACAAAATTTTTGTAATAATTTCGATGAAAAAAATAAAAACTAAAATAAAAGGATTATTTTTAATTAAAACAAAAATATATAGAGATAATAGAGGTTTTTTTAAAGAGGTAGCAAAAAGAAAATTTATCAAAGAAAATTTTATTTTTGACTGTTTATCATCATCTAAGAAAAATACTCTCAGAGGGTTACATATTCAGCTAAAAAATTCTCAAGCTAAATTAATAACTGTTGTACAAGGCAAAATACTTGATGTCGTAGTAGATTTGAGAAAAAAATCCAAAACATTCGGAAAGGTATTTACTCTGCATATATCTGATAATTCAGAGTTTTCTTTTTTTATACCAGCTGGTTTTGCTCATGGATTTCTTTGTTTGTCAAAAAAATGTACAATATATTATAAATGTACTCATTATCAGAATAAAAATAGTGAACAAACTTTAAGTTGGAATGATAAAAAACTAAAAATTAAATGGCCTATAAAAAAACCAATTCTTTCAAAAAAAGATAAAAAAGGTCTGAGCTTTGAAGAAATTAAAAAATTAATTTAAATTTATTTTAAATGAAATATCCAAAAATTATTAATTTTAAAAAATTTGTAAAAAAAAGTGGAAAACTTTTGCCAATTACATTTGATAAAAAATTCCCAATCAATGTAAAAAGAATTTTTTTTATATATGGAAAAACAAAATATAAAAGAGGAGAACATGCTCATAAAAAATGTACACAAATTTTTTATCCAATTTTTGGAAAAATTAAAATTAATATTGAATATAAAAAGATAAAAAAAAATATCATTTTAGATCATAGAAAATCAAAAGCTTTTATTTTACCACCTAAAATTTGGTGTAGTGTTGATTTTTTATCTAAAAATTCGATTGTTTTAGTCTTAAATGATTATAAGTATGATTATAATGATTATATTGAGTCTTATAAAGAATTTACCAATTATTATTAAAATTAAATGAAAATATTAATTACTGGCGCTTGCGGACATATAGGTTCATTTATATCAGAAAATATATATAAAATTAAAAAAGTTTCTAAAACGATTTTGGTTGATAATTTAAAATCAAATAGATTTTATTCTTTATTTAATTCAAAAAAAAAAAATAAATTAAATTTTTTTTTAAAAGATCTAAATAATATAAATAGCCTAAATGAATTTAAGAATGTTGATTTAATTATCCACTGTGCATCAATGACTAATGCTGAAAAAAGTTTTGGCAAAGAAAAGGAGATGTATAACAATAATATAAATTGTATGAAGACTGTAATTAAATTTTGCAAAAAAAATAACACAAAGCTAATTCATCTTTCTTCAACTAGTGTTTATGGAAAACAAACAAATTTAGTAGATGAAACTTGTGAAAAAAAATTTTTAAATCCACAAAGTCCATATGCTAGAATTAAAATAGCTGAAGAAAACCTCCTAAAAAAAAACAGTAATAACTTAATTTATAATACATTTAGATTTGGTACTATAGCTGGTGTTTCTAAGGGTATTAGATTCCATACTGCTGTAAACAAATTTTGTTTTAATGCCGCTTTAGAAAAAAAAATAGAAGTTTATAGAACTGCTCTCCATCAATTTAGACCTTATCTATCAATTAGAGACTCTTTCGAAGTTTTTAAATTTTGTATAAATAATAATTTTTTTGAAAATGACATATTTAATGTTTTAACTGGAAATTTCACAGTTTTTCAAATTATCAAAAAAATAAAAAAATTTAAAAAAAAAGTAAGCATTGATTATGTTAATTCCCCGATTATGAATCAACTATCGTACCATGTAGATGATACTAAAATTAAAAGTAAAGGATTAATACTTAAATCTAATATTGATAAAGATATACAGGACACAATCAAATTGCTTAATAATTTAAAATGAAGTGTAAAATTACTAATAAAAATATTTCACCATTCATGTCATTTGGAAAAATGCCAATAGCGAATGGTTTTTTAAAAGCTGAACAATTTGAAAAAGAATTTTTTTTTGATATGGAAGTCGGTTTTTCTGAAGATGTTTCATTATTTCAACTTAAAGATCATCCAAGTCCTGAACAAATGTTTAATGAAAGATATCCTTTTTTTACAAGTAGTTCGGAATATATGAAATTACACTTTTCAGAGTATGCAAAATTTATCAAAAAAAATTATTTAAAAAATAATTCTAAAATTATAGAAATTGGATCTAATGATGGAACCTTTTTAAAAAATTTTAAGGATAATAATTTAGATTTAATAGGATTTGAGCCTTCAACAAATGTAGCAAAAATGGCAATAAAACAAGGAATAAAAACTAAGAATAGTTTTTTTAATACAAAAACAATAGAATCAATTAATGAATTTACTAATAATACAGATGTAATTTTTGCTGCAAATGTAATATGTCATATTCCAAACTTAGTAGATTTAATTAAAGCTGTAGAAAAATTATTATCGAGTAAAGGTGTATTTATATTTGAAGAACCTTATTTAGGTTCAATGTTTGAAAAAACTTCTTATGATCAAATTTATGATGAGCATATATTTATGTTCTCAGGTACTTCAATCCAAAAAATTTTTGATTTATTTGATATGGAATTAATTGATCTAATCAAACAACCAACACATGGTGGCTCTATGCGCTATATAGTTGCTAGAAAAAATAAATTTTCAAAGACAAAAAATATGATTCAAATTTTAGATGAAGAAAAATTTAAAAATTTAGATAATTTTCAATTTTGTAAAGAGTTTAAAAATAATTGTGAAAATTCAAAAAAAAAATTAAATGATTTATTACTTAATTTCAAAGCTGAAGGAAAAAAAATAGCAGGGTATGCTGCTACTTCAAAGAGCACAACTATATTAAATTATTGCAACATAAATAATGAAATAATTGATTATATTTGTGATACAACCGAAGAAAAAATAGGAAAATACTCTCCAGGGATGCATATTCCAATCGTCCCTGTTAAACATTTTAGAGATAATTATCCTGATATAGCATATTTATTTGCTTGGAATCATAAAAAAGAAATATTTGAAAAAGAGAAAGAATTTAAATCGAAAAATGGTAAATGGATTTCACATATTGATTTATAGTTATACTTTATGAAAAAAATAATAATTACCGGTGGTAGTGGTAGATTTGGAACAATTTTAAAAAAACAAAAAACAAATTTTAAATTATTTTTCCCAAACAAAAAAGAATTAAATATTAAAAACTTCTCAAGTATAAAAAACTATTTTAATAAAAAAAAACCAAATATAGTTATCCATTTAGCAGGATTATCAAGACCAATGAATGTTCATAATAAAGAAATTAGCAAAAGTATTGACCTTAATATTATAGGAACAGCGAATATTACAAAAGCATGTGAGCAAAAAAATATAAAACTAATATATTTTTCGACTAATTATGTATACCCCTGTAAAAAAGGTAATTACAAAGAACATGACGCATTATTACCTGTAAATAGCTATGCTTGGTCAAAACTTGGGGGTGAGGCTTCGGTACATTTATATAAAAATTCACTAATACTAAGAGTTTGTATGACAGAAAAACCTTTTGTACATAAAGAAGCATTTTCAAATGTTGTAACTAGTTTTATGTACCATGAAGATGTTGCAAAAATATTATTTAAGTTAATTAATAAGTTTGGCATAATAAATGTGGGAGGACCAAGTTTATCAGTTTTTAAATTTGTAAAAAAAGATAATAGATTTATTAAGAAAAGAATTTTAAAAAAAAATGAAAAAATTGGTATGCCAAAAAATTCATCTATCAATATTAATGAATTAAAAAAAATAATTGAATGATTAAATATTGGGATTATAAGTACGAATATAAAGGTCTAAAAAGAAATATTTTAAACTTAGTTAATAAAGTTTTTTCAAGTGGTTCGTTATTATTGGGAAAAGAATTAAAAAACTTTGAAAAGAATTTTTGTAAATTTAATAATTCAAAATATGGTTTAGGTGTAGCGAATGGAACAGATGCTCTTTACATAGCTTTAAAATCTCTAAACATTAAAAAAGGTGATGAAGTAATTACTGTATCAAATACCGCAATACCTACTGTTGCTGCAATTATAAATAGCGGCGCTACTGTCAAATTTGTTGATATTGGAGAAGATTATTTAATGGATGTAAATAAAATTGAAAGACTAATTAATAATAAAACAAAAGTAATTATACCAGTTCATCTTTACGGACAGACATGTAATATGGATAAAATTTTACTTATTGCAAAAAAATATAAACTAAAAATTATTGAAGATTGTGCACAATCAACAGGTGCAATGTATAAAAATAAAAAAGCTGGAATTATTGGAGATATTGGATGTCATTCTTTCTATCCAACTAAAATACTTGGAGCGTATGGTGATGGTGGTTTTATTACCACTAATAATAAAAGATTATTTGAGAAGATGCATCGTTTTCGATTTTATGGAATTGATACTTTGGGAACGTTTAAAAAATGGAAAAATAAATATTATTCAATTGATCATGGCATTAATTCTAGATTAAATGAGATACAATCATCTATACTTAATTTAAAATTAAAAAATATAAATTCCTATATTAAAAAAAGAAGAATTATTGCCGATAAATACTTTAAAAATTTAAAAAATATAGGTCTTGAATTACCTATAATTAACAAAAATAATTTTCACGTTTTTCACATTTTTGAAGTTGCACATCCAAAAAGAAACTTAATAATTAGTAGGATGAAAAAAAAAGGTATTAATTTAAGTATTCATTACAAATATCCAGTTCATAAAATGAATGCATATAAAAATATCAATAAAAAAAAATTAAGTTATCTTAATGAAACAGAGAAAAAATGTAAAAAAAATTTTTCATTACCTATTTATCCTGGACTTAGAAATAACGAAATTAATAAAATAATAAAAAATTTAAAAGAAATTATAAAAAAGATTTGATGGATAAAAAAATTTATGATGAAATTACAATAGTTTTTGTACTTTATGAGGAAAAATTAAATCTCATTGTTAATTGTTTAAATAATATCAAAGATTTTAAAATAATAATTGTTGATAATGCTGGTAATAAAAAATTAAAAAAACAAATCGAAAAAAAATTTAATATTTACAAATATATAATTAACGAAAGAAATCTTGGATTAGGTGTTGGATTTAATCAATTAATAGATTTATGTGACACTGAATATATTCTTTTTTGTCAAGTCGATTGTAAAATTTTTCCAAAAGACGTAATTGCACTTAAAGAAAAATATAAGAAATATGAAAATTGTTTTTTGGTAACTCCTTCATACTGTGATGAAAATTTAAATTTACTTGAGAATGGGGGAATGCTGCCAGAAAATAGAATTAAAAATGAAATTATAAAATTAGAAGGAGATATTTGTGTAGAAAAAATTATTACTGCAGTTTTTTTATCAAAAACAAAGGATTTAATAGAGATTGGTTCATTTGATAATAAATTTTTTTTATATTTTTTAGATTATGACCTTTGTAGAAAAATTTTAAAAACAAAAAAATCAATAATACAAATATTTGACATCAAAATTGAACATAACCACGGACTAAGCAAAGTAAAAAATTTGATAAAAAGAACTTTTTTAAGAACATTTAACTTCACTTTTGATGAACTTTACTATTTTTATAAAATAAATGATCACCATAAAATTTTAGAAAAACTAGAAAAAAAAATATACAATTATATTTGGAAGTTTTTTTTATGTACAATATTATTAAAAGTAGAAAAAAGTGTATTCTATTTCTCTAAAATTATAGCTTATTATAAATTTAAATACTTTTTGAGGAAAAAATATTAATGATTTTAGATCTTATAAAAAAGAGTCAAAATAATATAATTTGGAATTTTTTAAATAAAAGCTTATTTAATGTTAATTTAAAAAAATTTTTATATCCATCAATCTTTATTCATAAATTTCAAAAATTAAATATAAATACTGAAGAACTTTATACATATGCTAGGGAATTTCCTAATACTAAATGGCAAAAAGATAAAGAAGCATATCAGTCAAATCACGATCTTCAAGATAATAAAATTTTTATACATACGAAAAAAGAAATAGAAAGTTTTCTAAATAAATCAATTAGACCTTATTTTGTAAAAAAATCTTTGCTAGGAAAATTCAAAATTAAAAGTTTATGGTTTGTTATTATGAAAAAAAATACTTTTCATCATATGCATTTTCATCCAAAGTCAACTTTATCAGGAGTAATATATTTAAAAAAAGAAAATAATAAAAATGGAAAATTAAAAATATTAATACCAAAAAAAAATATTGAAGAATACAGACATCAAAATATAACAAATTTTCTAAACCATAATCCTAATTTGATTGATTTAAGAAAGAATGAAGATAATCATTCAGTTATTGAAGATAGTGTTTTTGAATTTAATCCGCAAATAAATGAAATGATAATTTTTAATTCATATTTTTATCATTGGGTTGATGAATATAATGATTTAAGTGATAGAATTTCTATTGCTTGGGATGCTGTTTATACCCTTTAAAATCTAAATTTTTTTAATTACCATAAAATTACTTTTAAATTACTTAAATCTATAAATTTTCCGTTTAAATTATTATCATTTCTAGAAATAAAATTTATCAATTTTTTTGCACATACTTCTGCTTCTATTACTCCTCCAGGATTTATTTTAGTTTTAATATTACCTGGGTGTATTGCAAATACATTTGTATTATATTCTTTAAGATCTATAGAAAGGTTTTTTGTAATTAAATTCATAACTCCTTTTGTAATTCTGTAGATATAATAATCTCCACTTATATTATTAGATATACTTGCCATGTCTGAACTAATATTAATGATTTGTTTTAAATTAAAAATTTTTTTTTTAATTAAATTTTGAATAATCTTTAAAATTATTAAAGAATTAGAATTCATAGTTTTATTAAATTCTATAAAATCAAGATTTTTTAAATTTTGACCATCTATTGGGCCAAATGTTCCAGCATTATTAATTAAAATTTCAATATTAGACTCACTTAAAGCTTCATTTAATTTTTCAATTTCTGTGTCTAAATTAAAATCACATTTTATGGGAATTACATTTTCATTAATTATTTTTTTTAAATTAGATGAATCTTTTTTAAATATACAATAGACTTTATTTTTTTGTGATAAAAGTTTGACTAATTCTAAACCTATTCCTGAGTTAGTACCTGTAATCAAAATAGATTTATTTTCAATAATTAATCCTGGATTTTCCTTATTATAATTATATTTATCTATGAATTTTCGGATTTTTTTTTTAATTCCCATTTCATTTATACTAAATCTTATATTTAAATAATAAAAGTTTAAATAAATGGCGGAGAGAGTGGGATTCGAACCCACGAAAGAGTTGCCCCTTAACACGCTTTCCAAGCGTGCGCCTTAAACCACTCGGCCATCTCTCCTAATAAGTTAAATATATTAAATTAAATAGATGATTTAAAATAATTTTAATTATAAATTAGTCAATATTAAGAACTAAAAATGAATACTAAATTTCTTCAATATATATTTAAAACTTTTTTTCAGAAATTATTCATACTTTTTTATGGAAATATTAAAGAATCTGAAGATTTAAGCTTAATCGATCTAAAAAAAATAAAATTGAAAAATATTTATTCTGATACTTCACAAGAAAAATATTATGTTTATGAAATTGAAAAAGGTAGGATATATACTGATGCAGTTGAAAATGTAGCGATTTTAAAAAATAATATTATAGTTCCAAATATTTCTTATCAACAAATTGATGGTGAGCTTAAAAACTCAAAATTCAACAAAGTTTTATCAGCAGGTACACCGAGAATTAAAAAGAAAATTAGTGGTACAGTTTTTTCTATGATCCAAGGAGCAAGTGGTAATAACTATTTTCATTTTTTATTTGATATAATCCCAAGAATAAAAATGTGTGAAGAAGTTTATAATTTGAAAGATGTAGACTATTTCTATGTTCCAAATGATCATGATTGGCAGCTTAAAATATTAAATGCTCTAGGAATTAAAAATGATAAAATTATAAATAGTGATAGATATAGACATATTCAAGCAGATAAAATTTTAGCTACAGATCACCCTTGGTATAAAAAAGGTAAAATTCAAAGTGAGGTTATGAAAATTCCTTCTTGGACTGTTTTTTGGTTAAGAGAAAAATTTTTAAGTATGGCAAAGAAATTTGAAAATAGTGAAAAGATATTTATTGATAGATCAGAGTCTAATTTTAAGCATTGTCAGCTACAAAATAATGATCAAATTATTGAATTTTTAAGTTCAAAAGGTTTCAAGTCATATAAAGTTGGACAACTTAATTTTTATGAACAAATTTATTTATTTCAAAATGCTAAAAAAATAATTGGTCCTCACGGTGCAGCTTTTGCTAATGTAGCATTTTGTGATTCAAAATGTAAAATAATAGAAATACTGCCTGAAGATCATTTAAATAAAGGAACCCAAAAAATATGTAATATACTTAATCTAAATTATCAAAGAATAGTAACGCCTAGATTACATTATAATAAAGATAAAATAGGTGATATGAATTTTAGTATTGATGATCTAAATGAAGTTTTAGAAAAATAAATTAATTATCAATAAAATTTTCAAATTTTTTTTTATTTTTAATTAAATATTTTGGAAATTTATCATCAATATCTATTGTTTCGTATTTATGCCCTCTACCAAATAAATCAACTTTTTTTTTTATCTTTTCTTTTATAACTTCTTCAGATGAAAACTTATCTTGACTAAATTCTTCATGTGCAAAAGTTTTTAACTTGATTGATATTTCTTTAGGAGTGAGAATATTATTAAAGTGCCAACCAGCATTATAATAAATTTGTATACTTTTTTCTTTATCAAATCTCCAGAATTTATAATCTAAATTTTTTTTCTTTATTTTTTGTCTCATAAAATCTATTGAGTCTAAATTTTTTTTTTTACACACTCTTGACCCTTCCCAAGGGCTTTCAGCTTTATTATATATATTGAATTTAAAGGCAAAACTTGTTTGCATTAAAATTCCATATTTTTTTTTCAATTCAAAATTTTCTAAAATTTTAGGATTTGGAATTTCATCAGGATCAGAAAAAAAAATGTAATCTTCACTGCCAGCAAAATTTAAATTTTTTAAAATAAACTCTCTTTGAATCGCCTGATTTTCCCATGCGTTTGTATTTTGAGGGAAAGGATCTTCTAATATTATATGTTTGATTTTATTTTTATCAAAATCTTCTTTACATATAAAATTAATTTTTTTCGGATTTCCTTTATGATCATATTTTGACTCACATATAACAAAATAGTCTATAAAGTCTTTTAATATATTATATCTTAATTCAAATATATAATTCTCATTAAAAAACGTTACACAGTCGATAATTTTATTTTTCATTAATGTAAAATAGTCAATCTTTGCTCAACCTTAACACTCCGATAAAAGCTTCTTGGGGTATTTCAACTCTTCCAAACTGTTTTGATCTAGCTTTACCTTTTTTTTGTTTTTCTAATAATTTTCTTTTTCTATCTGTTGCTCCCCCACCATGAATTTTTGTTAAAACATCTTTTTTAAATCCTTTAATCGTTTCTCTAGCAATAATTTTACCTCCAATTGCTGCTTGAATAGGTATCATAAAATTGTGTCTTGGTATCAAATCTTTTAATTTTTCACACACTTCTCTTCCAGTATTTTGTGCAAAATCTTTATGGATCATCATTGCTAAAGCGTCTACTGGCTCTCCATTAACTAAAATTCCTAATTTAACTAAATCACCTTCTCTATGCTCTATTATTTCGTAGTCAAAGCTTGCATAACCACTGGTCATTGACTTTAATCTATCATTAAAATCAAATACTACTTCATTTAAAGGCAATTCATAGCTTATGACTGCTCTATTACCTGAATAGCTAAGATTAGTTTGTACGCCTCTTTTATCTTGGCAAATCTTTATTATTGAACCAAGATATTCGTCTGGTGTTATGATAGTTGCTTTAATCCAAGGTTCTTCAATATATTTAATATGAGTAGGGTCAGGCAAACTTGATGGATTATGTAAATTTATTATATTTCCATCATTTAAATTAACTTTATAAACTACTCCTGGAGTTGTTGTTAGCAAATTAATATCAAACTCTCTTTCAAGTCTTTCAGTAACTATTTCTAAATGTAGCAATCCTAAAAAACCACACCTAAAGCCTAATCCTAAAGCGGAAGAAGACTCTGCTTCAAAAGAAAAACTAGCATCATTTAACTGTAGTTTGGCTAATCCATCTTTTAACTTTTGATATTCAGAACTATCAACAGGAAATAATCCACAAAAAACAACTGGCTTACTTCTTTTAAAACCTGGAAGTGCTTCTTTTAAAGGTTTAATGGCGTCACATATCGTATCTCCTACTTTTGTCTCTGAAAGAACCTTAATTCCAGTAGTAATAAACCCAATCTCACCAGCATTTAATTCACTTATATCTTTAGGTTTAGGTGTAAATACTCCTACTTTTTCAATTACATATTCTTGATTAGAAGACATCATTTTTATTTTCATATTTTTTTTTATTGTCCCATCAATTACTCTTACCAAAATTACAACTCCTAAATAAGTGTCATACCAACTATCAACTAATAAACATTTCAATATTTGATCTTTTTGACCACTTGGGCCTGGTAAAATTTTGATAATTTGTTCTAAGATTTCTTCAATACCCTCACCTGTTTTTCCTGAACAAGGAATTGCATTACTTGTGTCTATTCCAATAACTTCTTCAATTTGTTTGTTAGTCCTTTCTAAATCCGATGCTGGTAAATCAATTTTATTTAAGACTGGTACTATTTCATGATTAATATCTAATGCCTGGTAAACATTTGCTAAAGTTTGAGCTTCTACTCCTTGAGTGCTATCTACAATCAAAATTGAACCTTCACAAGCATACAGAGATCGACTTACTTCATAACTAAAATCTACATGACCAGGAGTATCAATAATATTTAAAATATAATCTTTACCATCTTTTGCTCTATAATTAAGCTTTACCGTTTGCGCTTTAATTGTTATTCCTCTTTCACGTTCAATTTCCATAGAGTCTAAAACCTGAGCTTTCATTTCTCTTTCAGTTAATCCACCACACTTATGTATTATTCTATCTGCTATAGTAGATTTTCCATGATCTATATGCGCAATTATCGCAAAGTTTCTTATATTGTTGATTGTACTCATTATTATGATCTTATTTTAGCACCAGTTTTTGACTCAACTGAAGAAATTATGAGTTGAGTAATTTTTTCTAAATCTTCATCATTTAATGTTTTTTCTTTTGATTGAATAGTAACATTAAGTGCAATTGATTTTTTATCTTCTGGAATATTTTGACCCTCATAAACATCAAAAACTTTTACTGAATTAACTAGATTTTTATCTACTTCAGAAATTATATTAATTAAATCTTGAACTTTAAAATTCTTATCAATAATAAATGCAAAATCTCTCTCTGATTTTTGATAATCTGAATACTGATATTTCTTTTTTTGATCTTTTATTTTTTTGTTAGTTTCTTTAATATGATCTAAATAAATTTCAAAACATATTAGAGCTTCAGTTTTAATATCTATTATTTTTAAAATATTTGGATGAATTTCACCAAAAAAAGCAACTGGATTATTTTCATTTTTATTTAAATAAACAGCACCTGATTTTCCTGGATGGTAATAAGTAGGAGTTTTATTATCAATAAAAATTTTTTTATCATCAAAACCCGCTTCTACTAAACTTTGAATTAAATCTCTTTTTGCATCGAATAGATCAACTATTCTCTCTTTTTCTAGCCAATTATGTCTTGAAACTTTGCCTGCTCTTAAAGCTGTTAAAACTGTTTTTTGTTGGCCTGGTTTATATCCATTAAATATAGGTCCAATTTCAAAAAGTGAGATGTCTTTAAAGCCTCTATCTAAATTTTTTTTTAAATAAACAATCAAATTTGAAAAAATGGAACTTCTTAATACACTCAAATCAGAACTAATTGGATTTACAATTTCAGTTTCATTCTTATCTTCTTTAAATAATTGATTAATTTTTGAGTCTGTAAATGACCAAGTTATAGCCTCATAATAACCTTTTGAAGCGATAGAACGTTGAAAAAAATGAAATAATTTTTGTTGTTTATTGAGAGTTGGTTTTTCTCTAATTTTTTTTGG
This sequence comes from uncultured Pelagibacteraceae bacterium, assembly GCA_902564245.1. Taxonomy (GTDB): domain Bacteria; phylum Pseudomonadota; class Alphaproteobacteria; order Pelagibacterales; family Pelagibacteraceae; genus Pelagibacter. The sequence continues at coordinate 101,438 of CACFAF010000001.1, forward strand.
TAATTCTGTTTTGATTTGATCATAACCTTTAATTCTTACTATCTCTTCTACTATATCAATTGGTTGTAAAATATCAGGTCTCCAAGAAGGAGCTATTAAATTTAAATCATTATTTTTTTTATTAATTACAAATCCTAGGTCAATTAAAATTTTTATTATTTCTTTTTCAGTAACTTTAAAACCAGTAATATTCTCAAAAAGATTTATGGGAAATTTTATTTGAATTTTTTTAAAAGTGTCATTTTTTTTAATATCTATTTTGCTTATTTCACCTCCACATATTTTTTGAATTAAATGAGCAGCTTTAACTAACCCTTCTTCTATAGAATTGGGATCGATTCCTCTCTCGAATCTAAATTTTGCGTCAGTATCTAAATTTAATAACTTAGAAGTTTTTCTTATAGACTTTGGATTGAAATAAGCTGACTCTAAGAGAATATTTTTGGTGTCTAATTCAGTTCCAGATCTAGTTCCACCTATTATGCCTCCAAGACCTAAAACACCTGAATTATCAGATATTACGCACATATTTTCTTGAAGAATGTATTTCTTGTTATCTAAAGCTTCAAAACTTTCACCTTTTTTTGAATTCCTAACAATAATACTATTATTAATTTTATCTGCATCATAGGCGTGCAATGGTCTATTTAAATCAAACATTATGTAATTTGTTACATCTACTATTGCTGAGATTGGTTTTTGACCTAATGATAATATCTTGTCTTTTAACCATTTTGGACTCTCGGTATTTTTAATACCTTTAATTAAACAACTTCCAAATGCAGAGCATCCTTGATTTTTTTCTCTAGAAATTTTTACTTTGATTTTTTGAGGCCCTTTAAATCTTATTTTATTATCATTCAGTTTTTTAAGTTTTCCTGTACCTGCAGCAGCTAAGTCTCTAGCAACTCCTCTTACTCCAAGACAATCGGCTCTATTTGGAGTAATAGAAAGATCAATTACTTTTGGACTACCATTTTTAAAATATTTTTTACCGATTTGATTATTATATTTTTTTGAAGACAGTTCAGTTATTCCTTCACTTTCATCTGATAATTCTAATTCCGATTCTGAGCAGAGCATTCCATATGAAGTTACACCTCTAATTTTACTTACAGATAATTTCATCTGATTTTTTGGTATTACTGCACCAGGTGGTGCATATATAGTTATGAGATTTTTTTTTGCATTAGGAGCTCCACAAACTACTTTTACAATTTCTTCTTTTCCTATATCTACATCACATACACTCAATCTATCAGCATTTGGATGTTGATTTTTATTTACAATTCTTGCAACAACAAACTCATCTTTTTCAGATATTTGATTTTGAAAACTCTCTACTTCAAGACCAATATTTGTTAATTTTTCGATTATTTTTTCATCATTATACTTAGTTTCCAAATGTTGTTTCAGCCAGTCAATAGTAAATCTCATCTACTTAATCCTCTATAGCTTGAAGGTACATCTAATGGATCAAATCCAAAATGATTTAACCATCTATAATCTGTTTCAAAAAATGCTCTTAAATCATTAATACCATATTTGAGCATAGCCAATCTATCTATACCAATACCAAAAGCATATCCTTGAAATTTTGATGTATCTAATTTTACATTTTTAAGTACATTCGGATGAACCATGCCACATCCTAATATCTCTAACCACTTATCTCCCTCACCAATAACTATTTTACCATCTTTAAGTTCATAACCAATATCAACTTCAGCAGATGGTTCTGTAAAAGGAAAATGACTTGGTCTGAATCTCATTCTAATTTTATCAACTTCGAAAAATTCTTTTATAAAATAATTTAAACATCCTTTAAGATGGCCCATATTTATATTTCTATCAATATGAAGACCTTCAACTTGATGAAACATTGGTGAATGAGTTTGATCACTGTCCGATCTGTAAGTTCTGCCTGGTGCAATAATTTTAAATGGAGGTTTACCATTCAACATTGTTCTAACTTGAACTGGAGATGTATGAGTTCTAAGTAAAAATTCTTTATCGTTATCCAAATAGAATGTGTCATGCATATCTCTTGCGGGGTGATTATCAGGTGTATTTAAAGCAGTAAAATTATTGTATTCATTTTCAACATCAGGCCCTTCTTGAATACTAAAACCTATTTCAGAAAATATTGAAGATATTTCATCTATTACCTGAGATACAGGATGTATTTTACCTCTAATAAAATTTCTTTCAGGTAAAGTAACATCTACTTTTTCATTTTGAAGTTTTAAATTAATTTCATTAATTTCAATATCCTTAATTTTTTTTTCAATTAAGCTTTGAAGTTCATCTTTTATTGAATTTAAATCTGAGGCAAATTTTTTTCTGTTTTCTGCAGAAATAGAACCCATCTTTTTAAATTCATTTGAAATTTTTCCATTCTTTCCAAACAGCTCAGATTTTAATTGATTAACAGAGTTGAGATCTAAATTTTTTTTAAGTTTATTTAAATATTCTTCTTTAATTTTTATAATATCTGACATTTTAATAGATTATTTCTAAAGTTCAGAAAAACAATAGAGAAGATTAGTTTAAAGCAGATTGAGCTTTTTTAACTATAGTTTTAAATGCTTCTGGATTATCATATGCTATTTCTGCTAGAATTTTTCTATCTAGCTTTATTCCAGATTTGTTTAATCCATTAACAAACTTTGAATACGTCAGACCTTCAGCTCTTACTCCAGCATTAATTCTTTGTATCCATAATGACTTAAAGTCTCTTTTTTTATTTCTTCGATCTCTATAGGCATATTGCATTGCTTTTTCCATAGCTTGTTTTGCAACTCTAATGGTATTTTTTCTTCTGCCCCACTGACCTTTAACAGCCTTTAAAACTTTTTTATGTTTAGCATGACTAGTTACACCTCTTTTTACTCTTGCCATTTTATCCTCTTAAATTGTAAGGCATGTATGATTTTACTATTTTAGCATCTTGCTTTGACATTATAGTTGTGCCTCTTTGATTTCTAATTTGTGAATTTGTTCTTTTAATCATACCATGTCTTTTACCTGCTTGACCCATAACAACCTTTCCTTTAGCTGTGATCTTAAATCTTTTTTTAGCTGAACTTTTTGTTTTTAACTTTGGCATAATTTGACGAGGTTATACAAATAATAAATCTAATTTACAACAAATATTATTCCTCATAAAGGTTGAATAACCATTATCATTTGCTTGCCGTCAAATTTTGGATCTAATTCCACTTTACCTATTTCTTTCATATCTTCTTTAATCTTAGTCATTAACTCATGACCTAGATGTGAATGTTGAAGTTCTCTACCTTTAAATCTAATTGTGAATTTGACTTTATCACCTTTAGAAATAAATTTCTGTGCATTTTTAATTTTAAATTGATAATCATGAGTTTCTGTTACTGGTCTTAATTTAATTTCTTTTAGTTCAATTTTCTTTTGTTTTTTTTTTGCTTTATTTGCTTTTTTTTGAGCATCATATTTATATTTACCCATATCAATTATTTTACATACAGGTGGTTTTGCATTAGGAGCAATTTCTATTAAATCCAATCCCTCTTCCTTTGCCATTGCTATAGCCTCATTTGTATTTAAAATTCCTAAGTTGTCTCCATTGCTGGCAATTACTTGTACTTCAGGTGAAATAATCCTATTATTTGATCGAGGACCCTTGTCCTTAGTTCTTCTTTGAAAATAATTTTGTTTATATACTGCCACTTATTTTGAAGGTGCTTTATTAAGAGCAGCAAATTTTTTTAAAAAAATATTTAGTTCCATAGTTTCTTGTTTCTTAGAATCCAATCTTCTAATAGTTACAGTGTTACTGTCAACTTCTTTTTTACCACAAATTAATAAAAGTGGTATTTTTGACAGCGAATGATCTCTAATTTTGTAATTTAAATTATGATTTTTTAAATCTACCTCAGATTTAATGCCAGCATTCTTTATTTTCTGGTTTACTACTTTAGCATAATCGTCAAATTCATCAGATACTGGAATGACCATTGCTTGTATTGGTGAAATCCAAAATGGAAGTTTACCAGCATAATGTTCAATTAATATTCCAATAAATCTCTCTAAAGATCCAAATAATGCTCTGTGAAGCATAACTGGAACTTTCTTTGTTCCATCTTTATCAACAAATGATGCACTTAATCTATCAGGTAAATTTAAATCAACTTGCAATGTCCCACATTGCCAATCTCTTCCAATAGCATCTCTTAAAACAAATTCAATTTTTGGTCCATAAAAAGCACCTTCTCCTTTATTAATACTGTATTCAAGTTTTGAAGCTTTAACTGCTTTTAATAATGCAGATTCTGCTTTATCCCAAACTTTATCATCACCAACTCTTAAATCTGGTCTATCTGAATACTTTAAAATTACATCATTAAATCCAAGCTCCTTATAAATTTCTAAAATTAAATTTGTAACCAATAAACACTCTTCAGTAATTTGATCTTCAGAGCAAAAAATATGTGCGTCGTCTTGAGTAAAAGCCCTTACTCTTAATAATCCATGAAGTGCTCCTGACGGTTCATATCTATGTACTTTACCGAATTCGGACAATCTAAGTGGTAAATCCCTATAACTTTTTAATCCTTGATTAAAAACTTGAACATGACCAGGACAATTCATTGGTTTGATAGCAAAAATTTTCTCATCTGGAGTTTGAGAAGTATACATATGCTCTCCATATTTCTCCCAATGACCAGATTTTTCCCACAATGATCTATCTAAAACTTCAGGAGTATTTATTTCTTTGTATCCAGCATTATCTTGTTTGTTCCTCATATAACCAACTAATTTTTGGAAAAGACTCCATCCTTTTTCATGCCAAAAAACTGAACCTGGACTTTCTTCCCTAAAATGAAACAAATCCATTTCCCTTCCGAGCTTTCTATGATCTCTTTTTTCAGCTTCCTCAATTCTTTTTAAATATTGATCTAAATCTTTTTGATTTGACCAACTTGTTCCATAAATTCTTTGAAGCATTTCATTATTAGAATCTCCTCGCCAGTATGCTCCTGATACTTTAGTCAATTTAAAGTATTTGCCAACTTTTCCAGTAGACGACAAATGAGGTCCACGACATAGATCATGCCATTTTCCATGATGATAAATAGTTACTTCTTCTTTGTCTGGAATACTTTCAATTATTTCTGCTTTGTAAATCTCACCCTTTTTTTTAAAATGAGAAACAGCTTTTTTCCTATCCCAAATTTCTCGCCTTGTCAGTTCATTCCTATCAACTATTTCTCTCATTTTGATCTCTATTTTATCTAAATCATTCTTAGTAAAAGGTTCCTTACGTGCAAAATCATAAAAAAAACCATTTTCAATTACTGGGCCAATAGTTACTTGAGTTTTTGGAAATATTTCTTGCACTGCCATAGCTAAAATATGCGCTGTATCATGTCTTATGGTTTCTAATCCTTCTTTGTCTTTTGACGTATATATTTTTACTGAACAATCCTTATCTATTTCATAACTAAGATCTTTTTGCTCACCATCTACACTCATTATAAGAGCATCTTTCGATAAAGATTTGCTTATCTTTTCTGCAATTTCAAAACCAGTAACTTTTTTTGAAAAATTTATATCTTTTCCATTAGGTAATTTAATATTTGGCATTTATTTTATTAATTTTTTATATTCTGAATATGTAGAAAAACACATTTTTTCAATGTTAAATTTTTTAATTACATTTTTTCTACCTTCATTGCCCATAAATTTCAATGTAGTTTCATCTAATTGTAATGTTTCTATAATTTTTTTACTAAGTGATTCGGGTTTTCCGACTTCAAACAAAAAACCTGTTTTATCATTAATAATAGTTTCTTTAGAACCTCCAATATTACTGGCTATAATAGGTTTTTCCATTGATTGAGCTTCAACAGCTACTCTTCCAAAGGCTTCCGGCTCAATTGAAGCAGATACTACTATATCTGAAATTTTATATGCAACTGGCATTTCTTTACAATGATCAATAAATCTTACTTGATTATTTAATCTATATTGCTCTACAAGTCTTAAAATTTTTTTCTTATAAACATCTCTTCCTTGATCACTTCCTAATATAATTGCGTAAAAAGCTTCATGTCCTAGCTCCTTATTAACTAAGTTAAGTGACTCTATAAATATTTCTTGTCCTTTCCAGGTAGTTAATCTTCCTGGTAATAATATTATTTTTTTTCCTCTTTTGATGTTCCATTTTTTATATAATTTATCTTCATCTGATTCTATTGTTGTGGATGGATCAAAATAATCTGTATTTATTCCTCTGAAAATTACCAAAAATCTTTTCTTTGGATCTAAATATTTTAAATAATTTTCATTTATATGTGAAAAGATAAAGTTTGAACCTGCTATTGTAAGGTCAGATCTAACCATTATTGAATTATAAAATTTCTTTATTCTATTATTAAAATTATAAGTACCATGAAAAGTAGTGACAAATTTTCTTCTAGTTATCTTTGTTGCTAACCAACAAGACCAGGCAGGAGCTCTACTTCTTGCATGTACAATTGAAATATTAAAAAATAAAATGATGAATATTAATATAAACACATTTAAAATCATTAGAATTGGATTTTTACTATGAACTGGAATTCTAAATAATTTTACTTTTTTTTTATCTATATATTTGATTAGTTCTCCTCCACTAGTAGCAATGAAGGATAAACAATTATTCTCTGGTAAATAATGAGCAAGGTCATAACAGCCAGTCTCAGCACCTCCATATCCCAGTTTAGGAATAACTTGTAAAACTTTTAATTTTGATGACATTTACTGATATTATATATTAAGAAATAATTCTAATAAACTTTTATGAATAAATTTAAGTACCTAAAAATATCAAAAACTAAAAAAATTAGATATTTAAGCAATTATTATAGGAAAAATCTTTATATAATTTTTTTACATGGGTTTATGTCTGATATTGAAGGAGAAAAACCAAAAGCCTTTTATAATTATTCAAAAAAAAATAAGCTTGGTTTTCTTGCATTAGAATATTCAGGTAATGGAAAATCATCAGGCAAGTTTACTAATGGAAATATTAGTAAATGGTCAAATGAAACTAAAGTTGTAATCAAAAAAATTGTAAAAAAAAATAATTTTGTATTAATTGGTTCGAGTATGGGATCTTGGATATCATTAAATCAATTTAAATTTTTCAAAAAACAAATCAAAGGCTTTATAGGTATAGGATCTGCACCAGAATTTTTAGAAAATTTGATGTGGAAAAAATTTACAAAAAAAATGAAAAAGGAAACAATTAAAAAAAGAATTTATAATTTAAAACATGGTGAGTATGAGTATCCAATAACATACCAATTGATAAAAGATGGGAGAAAAAATAAAGTTTTAAAAAAAAAAATATCCTCCAAAATATTTGTTACAATGTTTCATGGAAGTAAAGATGAAGTTGTACCAGTCAACTACTCTAAAAAGGTTTTAAAAATTTTTACTAATGCTAGTAAAAAATTAGTAATTTTTAAAAATGGCGATCATAGCCTGTCTAGTAAGAGCAAACTTAAGAAAATTAATCTAGAATTAAGTAAAATTATCTCGAATATAGTTTAAACCCTCAACATATGTTGGAAACTTTAATTTATAATTAAAAAAATTTTTCATTTTTTTATTACTAACTTTTTTTGAATCCCTATAAAAACTTTTTAACATTTTATTATCTATGTCGCCGACTTCAGTCATTTTTGGTTTATCTAAATTTAGTAATTTTACTCCATACATTGTTACCTCTTCTGAAGATGATGGTTTATCATCAGATAGATTATATATTTCTCCAGATTTAAAATTAGATAAAGACTCAAATAATATATTTGCAATATCTTCAACATGTATTCTTGAAAAAAAATGATTTTCTTTCTTGATTAAATTAACTTTTCCTAATTTTAATCTTATAAGTATATTATTTTCTTTGGAATAAATTCCTGACAATCTAAATATCTGGATAGGTTGATTATTTTTTTTTGATAAATTAAGCCAAGATTTTTCTGCCTCGAGTCTTGCTATTCCATTTGAAGATGTAGGATTTGTTAGACTGTCTTCATTTACCCAATTGCCATCATGGTCACCATAAACGCTAGTAGCTGATAAATAAGTTATCCACTTAAATTTAGAATCTTTTATTTCATAAAAAAAATTTTTTATTACTAAGTCTATTCCATTGGCTGGAGGTATTGATATCAAAATATAGTCTGCCTCACGAAGATTCTTAATAAGTTTATCATCAAATGCTTCGTCCTTAAAAAAGAAATTTTCATAAGATAAATCATCAATTTTTTTTTTACAAGATTTACCTGTTGAAGTTGTAGACAAATTAATAATTAAATTTTCAGATTTAATTTTATTTATAAACTCTTTAGCTACTTGGCCAAAGCCAAAACAAAAAATATTTATTTCCTTCACTTTAGCTTACTTCTCTTGTTTCAGATTTTAAAGAAATTGGATTATCTAATTTATCTAACATTTCTTTTGGACAGATTTGAACAAAGTTTTTGATTTCAGTTTCAAAATTTTCAATTATTTTTTTTGATAAAATTGAATTTGTTTCCTCGTAATGTTCTTTAATTAATTCTTTTAGATAATTAATCCAAAATTCAGTCTCTAAATTCTGCCAAACAATACTTTCAGGATTTGCTCTTTTTTCAAATTTATTCTTTGGATCATAAACAAAAGACATTCCTCCAGTCATACCTGCTCCAAAATTATCTCCAACTTCACCTAAAATCACTACTGTTCCACCGGTCATATATTCACATGCATTGGAATCACATCCTTCAATTACTGCAATTGCACCAGAATTTCTAACAGCAAATCTTTCACCGGCTTGCCCTGCTGCAAAAAGTTTTCCTGAAGTAGCGCCATATAAAACAGTATTTCCTATTATTGTATTTTCATGAGACACTAAATTACTCTCATCTGAAAGTTTAATTACTAATGTTGCTCCAGATAAACCTTTTCCAACATAATCATTAGCGTCACCTTTTAAAACAAGTTTTAAACCTTTAATTCCAAATGCACCAAAAGACTGTCCGGCAGAACCTCTGAACTTCAAAGTTAAAAATTCATTATCTAAATTATCATTACCATATTTATTATATAGATAATGTGAAATTCTTGTACCTACAGTTCTATGAGTATTTTTTATATTAAATTCTTTTTCGATTATTTTTGTTTTTCCAATTTGATCCTTTATTTCAGGAATAATTTTATGATCTAAAGTATCTGGCACACTATTAATTTCTTGGCTTTTACAATATCTTGGATTTTCTCCAGAATCCGCTTGAACAAAAAGTGGATTTAAATCTAAATCATCTAAATTTGAAGATGCCTTACTTATCTGTCTTAATAAATCTGTTCTACCTATTATTTCACTTAAAGATCTAAAGCCTAATTGAGCCAAAATTTCTCTAACTTCTTGAGCAATAAACTTAAATAAATTAACTACTTTATCAGGAGTTCCTGTAAACTTTTCCCTTAATTTCTCATCTTGAGTACACACTCCAACAGGACATGTATTAGAGTGGCATTGCCTAACCATTATACATCCCATTGCTACAAGTGCAGTAGTAGCAATACCATATTCCTCAGCACCCATCATTGAAGCTATAATTATATCTTTTCCTGTTTTTATTCCCCCATCAGTTCTTAAAGTTACTTTATGTCGTAAATTATTTAATGTTAGTATTTGATTAGCCTCAGTTAATCCCATTTCCCAGGGAATTCCAACATATTTAACGCTTGTTTGTGGAGTTGCTCCTGTTCCTCCATTATGTCCTGAAATTAAAATTATGTCTGCTTTAGCTTTTGCTACTCCTGCTGCAATAGTACCAATACCTGAAGAAGCAACTAATTTTACACCAACTCTAGCTTTAGGATTAATTTGTTTAAGATCATAAATTAATTGAGCAAGATCTTCAATTGAATAAATATCATGATGTGGTGGGGGAGAAATTAAAGTTACTCCTGGAGTTGAATGTCTTAATCTTGCAATCTCCTTTGTAACTTTAAAACCTGGTAATTGCCCTCCTTCACCTGGTTTTGCGCCTTGTGCTATTTTAATTTCTATTTCATTACAATTATTAAGATAATTAATTGTTACTCCAAATCTTGCTGATGCTATTTGTTTAACTCTAGAATTTGCACTATCTCCATTATCCATTTTAACAAATCTTTTTTCATCTTCACCGCCCTCTCCGCTACAAGAAGCTCCTTTAATTCTATTCATTGCTATTGCCAAAGTTTCATGGGCTTCTTTTGACAAAGCGCCGTGTGACATACTTCCACTACCGAATCTTTTTAGGATATTTTCTATTGGTTCTACTTCTGAAATATCAATAGGTGAATTTAAATTTCTATTTCTAAATCCAATTAAGTCTCTCAAATTTATTGGGGGAAGATTATAAATTCCATCAACATACTTTTTATAAGCATCTTTAGAATTAGAACCTACTGCACTTTGTAACAAATGAATAAGTTTTCCTTGATACTGATGTGTTTCACCATTCTTTCTATATTTATAGATACCTCCTATCGGCAATACTGAAACTGCTCCATTAAAAGCATCTTTATGTATTGATCTTAATTTTTTTTCAATACCACTCAAACCAATACCTGATATTTTTGATAAAACTCCTGGAAAAAATTCTGATGCAATAGTTCTACTAAGACCTACTGTTTCAAAATTACATCCACCTCTATATGAGCTTAAAACAGAAATTCCCATCTTAGACATTATTTTTAAAATTCCATGGTTTATAGATTTAATATATCTCTCAATACACTCATCATAATCAAATCCACCAAATAATTTTTTTTCAAATCTCTGATATAAACTATCTAAAGCTAAATACGGATTAACTGTTGTTGCACCTACACCAATAAGAGTAGCAAAAGAATGAGTATCTAGAGCTTCGCCTGTTTGCGAATTTATCGAAACGTACCCTCTTAATTTATTTTTAATAAGATGGGTGTTTACTGCCCCAATGCTCAGGAGCATTGGTATTGCTATATTATTCTCCGAAACATTTTTATCAGTTAAAATTAATTGAGTAACACCCTGTCTTACAGCGATCTCTGAATCACGTTTAATTCTTTCTATTGCTTTTTCAAGATTTTCTTCTTTTTGAAAAGTACAATCAATTATTCCTGAATTTTCACTAAAAAAATTTACAAATTTTTCAAACTGTGAATTTGACAAAATAGGACTATTTAAAACATAAATATTCTTTTCAGTTAAATTAGTAAAATCTAAAATATTTCCAAGATTTCCAAATCTTGTTTTTAAACTCATTACTTTATTTTCTCTTAAAGAGTCTATTGGTGGATTTGTTACTTGGCTAAAATTTTGCCTAAAAAAATGATAAAGAGGTCTATAATGATCTGATAAAACTGCAAGAGGAGTATCATCCCCCATAGAGCCTGTTGCTTCTTTAGCATCTTCAGCCATTGGATGAAGAATTAATTCAAGATCCTCTATGCTATAACCAAATGAGTGTTGTCTTTTTCTTAATTCATCACCTTTAAAAAAAGATTTTTCATTTTTGATAGGAAATTTTCTATCAAGATCTATGATTTGATTATTAAAATGTTTAAATTCTTTTGCTAGATAATTTTTTATTTCATTATTACTAAATACTTTTCCTTTCTCTAATCTTACCCCTATAATTTCTCCAGGTCCCAATCTTCCTTTAGTTACAATTTTTTTTTCATCAAGCTCAATCATTCCTGTTTCTGATCCTGCACATAATATTTTATCTCTAGTGATTGTATATCTCATTGGACGAAGACCATTTCTATCAGTTGCTACTATTGCCCATTCATTATCAGTTGCTGCTATTGCTGCTGGACCATCCCATGGTTCCATAGTGCTATTTAAAAAATTAAATAATTGCTGATGATCTTTTGGTAAAACTTTACTTTTTTTAGACCACGCATCTGGAATTAACATTAGCTTTGCTAATGGTGCTGGTTGGTCAGATATATTTAGTAATTCAAAAACATTATCTAAAGCTGCTGAATCTGAAACACCAGGTTGAACAACTGGTTTTAAATTTTCAATATTTTCAAATAAAGAACTTTTCATTTCTTGTTCGTGAACTTTCATCCAATTACAATTTCCTTTAAATGTATTTATTTCTCCATTATGAGCTAAGGCCCTAAAAGGTTGAGCAAGATCCCAACTTGGAGCAGTGTTTGTAGAAAATCTTTGGTGAAATATTACAAATCTTGAAATAAATCTTTCATCTTTTAAATCAACATAAAAATCTGAAATAGACTCAGCTAAAAACATACCTTTATAAATGATTGATTTAGAACTTAAAGAACAAATATAAAAACCTTCTATATGATTCTTAATTGCTTTATTTTCGATTTTTCTTCTAGTTTCATAAAGTTTTCGTTCTAGATCTTTTCCAGATAATTTTTCGTTATTATTTGTAAATAAAACTTGAGCTATCTCTGGTCTAGTAGAATTAGCTTTTTCTCCTAAAACTTTTGGGTTAACAGGGACTTGCCTCCATCCATAAATTTTAAAATTAGATTTAGTTAACTCAGATTCAATTAAAGTCCTACAGTTTTCCTGAGTGGCAAAGTCATTTCTAGGAAGAAAAATCATTCCGACACAAATTTCTGAATTATCATTTTTATGCCCTGTCAACTCTATCTTTTCTGCAAAAAAGTCAGATGGGATTTCAATATGAATTCCAGCTCCATCACCTGTTTTTCCATCTGCATCGACGGCACCTCTGTGCCAAACAGCTTTTAAAGCTTGAATTCCATATTCTACAACTTTTCTTGATTTTTTTCCTTCAGTTGAAGCAATCAAACCAACTCCGCATGCATCATGCTCCATACTTTTTGAATAAACATTAGCATCTGTAAGAATTTTAATATTCTTCTTATAATTTTTCATCATGCAACTTTCTCATTACCAATACTTTTATTCTCTAAAAATTTTATTATTGATGAAGCTGCATCCCTGCCATCTTTAATTGCCCAAACAACTAATGACGCACCTCTTACAATATCACCAGCAGCAAATACTCCTGACAAATTTGTCTCCATTGTATCAAAATCTATTTTTATTGTTCCCCATTTTGAAACTATTAGTTCATGAGAATTAAACAAATTAGGTAAATCTTCAGGATCAAATCCTAAGGCTTTAATAGCTATATCAGCTTCAATATTAAATTGAGAATTTTTTTGAATTTCTGGTTTTCTTCTACCACTTTCATCTGGTTCCCCTAATTTAATTTTGTTAACAGTTATACCTTCAATCTTATTTTTACCTAAAAATTTTTCAGGACTTGAGAGCCAAACAAATTCTACTCCTTCTTCTTCAGCATTTTGAACTTCTCTAGCTGACCCAGGCATATTTATCTTATCTCTTCTATAAAGACACTTAACTGTTTTTGCTTTTTGTCTTATACATGTTCTTACACAATCCATTGCTGTATCACCACCTCCAATAACTACAACATTTTTACCTTCAGCATTTAATGTTCCATTATCAAATAATTCTACTTTATCGCCTAAGCCCTTTCTATTAGATGCTGTTAAAAATTCCATTGCCGGAAAAATATTCCCCAAATCATTTCCCTCTATTTCTACGTCTCTGGCTTTATATACACCTGTTGCTATTAAAATAGCATCATGTTTTTCTCTTAACTGATTTAAAGAAGCATCTTTTCCAACTTCAAAATTTTGAATAAACTGAATTTTGCTTTCTTCTAATAATTTAGTTCTTCTTTCAACTACAAATTTTTCTAATTTAAAATTTGGTATTCCATAAATTAATAAGCCACCAGGTCTATCGTATCTATCATATATTGTAATTTGATAACCCGACTTACGAAGTTGCTCAGCAGCAGCTAGTCCAGCAGGTCCAGCACCTATAATTCCAACACTTTCTTTTTTTTCACTTTTAATTTTTATTGGATTAATCCAACCTTGATCCCAAGCATTATCATTTATATATTTTTCAATTGAACCAATTGTTACTGTGCCATGGCCGGACTGCTCAATAACACAATTTCCCTCACATAATCTATCTTGAGGACAAATTCTTCCACAAATTTCTGGCATATTATTTGTGCTTTGGGATAGTTCATAAGCTTCTTTCATCCTTCCTTCGGCAGTCAATTTAAGCCAGTCAGGAATATTATTACTTAATGGACAGTGAATTTGACAAAAAGGCACTCCACATTGTGAGCATCTGCTAGATTGTTCCTTGGCTTTTTCATTAATGAAATCTTTATAAATCTCATTAAAATCACTTTTTCTTTTAATAACCTCTCTTTTAGGTGGATTTTGTTGACCTATATCTACAAATTTTAGCATTTTATCTGACATATTATCAATTTTTAGAAGCGAACATATATCATGATTTTTATGAATAAAAGATAAACAAGGTCAATATATATGACCTTTGTTACTAAAAAAACATTGTATAATAATATCTTTTATAATTTGCATATCTAATATGCTGCCACGGAATTGTTTTATTTAAAGAATAATTAAGTTACCAAGGAAAATTAATGTTTTCAGATTTTATAGAAATTTTCATTTTATCATTAATTCAAGGGATATCTGAATTCTTGCCAGTAAGTTCATCTGCTCACTTAATTGTGATTTCAACTCTTTATAAATTTAAAGCTAATTCAATGTTAATAGATGTAAGCTTACATCTGGGATCTTTAACTGCAATAGTTTATTATTTCAGAAAAGAACTCTTAGACTTAAAAAAAAATAAAAAAATTCTAAAATTAATAATTATAGGTTCAGTTCCAATAATGATATTTGGTTACATCATTTATATTACAGAATTGAGTTATCTATTAAGAAACATAAAAGTAATTGCATGGACTACATTAATATTTGGTTTATTATTATATATTGCTGATAAAAATGATTTGAATAAAAAAATATCTTCAGATTTAAAATTAAGTACTATTTTATTTATTGGTTTCTTCCAAGTTTTATCACTAATTCCTGGTGTTAGTAGAGCCGGTATAACAATTACTGCAGGGAGAATTTTAAAGTTTAATAGAGTTGACTCAGCTAAAATTTCTTTTTTGTTATCTATACCAGCTTTAGCTGGAGCAAGTTTTCTTAGCCTAAAAAATATTCATTATGAAAGTATTGAATTAAATTATCTGGTACTATCATCTATCATTTTTTCATTTATTTTTTCTTATTTAACAATTAGATTTTTTTTAGATTATATCAAAAAATTTTCTCTTAATATTTTTGTTATATATAGAGTCATGGTTGCAATAATTTTATTTATTTTAATTTATAGTTAGTTTTTTTTAATTCTGGTAAAATTTGAGAAATTATAACACCTAATAAAATTAATACGCATCCAGCTATATTATCAATATTCAAAACTTGATTTAAAATAAGCCATGCAGCTATTGCAGCAAATACACTCTCTAATGAAAATATAATTGCAGATGGAGCAGGTGAAATATTTTTTTGTGCATATATTTGTAAAGTGAAAGCAATACCACCTGACATTGCTCCTGCATATAATATTGAAACTGATTCATTTAATATATTTGCAAGTGTAATTGTTTCAAAACAAATAGCAAAAATAGATGAAAATATAGCTACAACAAGTGCCTGCAATGATCCAAAAAATAAAGGTAAATTAAAATTCTTTATAAATTTACCAATAAAAATTATATGGAGGCTCCAAAAAATTGCGCAAAGTATAACTAAACTATCTCCTAACCTAACTGTAGCATTGGTAAAATCACTTAAGAAATATACACCTAAAACGCAAAAAAACACGGAAGGCCATATACTCCAATGAATTGATTTTTTAAAAAATAAATAAAGTATTATAGGAACCATAGGTACATAAAAAACTGTAAAGAATGCTGCATTTGCAACATCGGTATAAAGTAAAGCTGCTTGTTGAACATAAGTTCCTAGGAATAGAAATAAACCGATCCAAAAAAGAAATTGATAAAATAATTTTCTATTAATATTTATCTGACTAATAATTTTTTTTCTTTCAAAAATTATTGCAAACGGAATTATAGATAAAAAACCAATGAAAAATCTTGCTCCATTAAAAGTAAGTGGACCTATCTTATCCATTCCAGTATCTTGAGCAATAAATGTTGTTCCCCAGATAAATGTACATAAAAGTGCACTAAATAGAGAAGCTATTTTTGACATTGATTTTATATGGCTAATTTATAAGCAAAGTTTTTTCCAAGATTTTCTTTAATTTCATTATTAAATCTTGCTGCCTCTGCTCCATCTATAATTCTGTGATCATAGGATAAAGAAATTGGTAATAAAGTTCTTGTAACGAATTTTCCATTTACTGAGACTTGTTTTTTTATAGATTTGCCTACACCTAAAATTGCAACTTCAGGATAATTAATAATTGGAGTAAAAAAACTACCTCCTATGCTACCTAAACTTGTAATTGTCATCGATCCACCTAAAAATTCTTTTTTATCAATTTTTTGATTTCTACATTTTTCACTTATCTCCACTAATTCACTGCTTATCATATTGATATTTTTTTGATCTGAATTTCTTATTTTTGGAACCATTAAACCATGAACAGTGTCAACTGCTACTCCAATATGAAAATATTTTTTTAGAGTTATTTTTCCATTTTCAATATCATCAATAGAAGAATTAAACGAAGGAAATTTTTTTAAACATTTTGTCAATGCTTTTATAATGAATGCTAGAGGTGTTATTTTTTTTATTTCGCCAGTATACATATCTTTAAGTGATTTTCTAAAATCTTCCATTTCAGTTATATCCACCTCATCATGATTTGTTACATGTGGAATAGAACTCCAAGAATTTGATAAATGTTTTGCTGCTATTTTTTTAACTCTTGGAATATCTTTAATTTCTATCTCTCCAAAATCTGAATGATTAAAATTTACTAAAGGTTTTTTTGGAATTGAAGAGGTATTTATCTGCTCTGAGATAAATTTTTTAACATCACTCTCTATTACTCTGTTTTTCCTCTCACTACCTAAAATTTTATTAATATCAACTCCTAGCTCTCTTGCAAACTTTCTAATTTTTGGACTAGCTAAGACTCTAAGTTTTTTATCTGACATACTATAACTTTGTTGGTATAATTTTGTTTGGATCAATTTTATACTTTTTAATTGCCTCTTTAGCATATTTAGATGCAATTAGTTGTTCTTTTGCAAGAACACTTAAACCATATGTAACAATATGTTCTTTATCTACCTCAAAAAATCTTCTTAAACTCTCTCTTGTATCGCTTCTTCCATATCCATCAGTTCCTAAAGAATAAAAACTCTTCTTTAAAAAAGGTCTTATTTGTTCAGCATGTGAACGCATATAATCAGAAGCAGAAAGTATAGGGCCTTCAGTTTTACCTAAACATTTTTCAACATATGAAATTTTTTGGTCTTTATCAGGGTTTAAAAGATTAAATCTTTCAGTTTCTATACCATCTCGACCTAATTCATTAAAACTTGTTACACTCCAAACCTCACTATCAATTTGATATTCATTTTGAAGAATTTCAGCTCCAGCAATCATCTCTCTTAATATTGTTCCTGAACCTAAAAGTTGAATTTTTGTTTTTTTAAAATTGTTAAATTCTTTTATTTTGTACATACCTTTTAGTATTCCTTCTTCACAATTTTTATCTTTTGGTATTGCAGGATGCGGATAATTTTCATTCATCGTAGTGATATAATAAAAAATATTTTCTTTTTTTTCATGCATTCTTCTTAACCCTTCTCTAAAAATGACTGCTAGCTCATAAGCAAATGTAGGATCATATGATATGCAATTTGGAATTGTTGATGCTAAGATATGACTATGTCCATCTTGGTGTTGTAAACCCTCTCCAGCTAAAGTTGTTCTACCTGCTGTAGCTCCTATTAAAAATCCTCTAGCTTGACTATCTCCAGCAGCCCAAGCAAAATCTCCAGTTCTCTGAAAACCGAACATGGAATAGAAAAGGTAAATAGGTATCATTTCTAAATCATGATTAGTATAAGACGTGCCAGCTGCAATCCATGATGCCATAGATCCAGCTTCATTAATTCCTTCTTCTAATACCTGACCTTTTCTGTCTTCTCTATATGAACTTAATTGTTCAGAGTCTTCCGGCTCATATTTTTGTCCTTCATGAGCATAAATTCCTATTTTTTGAAAAAAACCTTCCATACCAAATGTCCTTGCTTCATCAGGAATTATTGGAACAAGTCTTGGTGCTACATTTTTATCTCTTAATAAATTAGTTAATAACCTTACTAAAGCCATAGTAGTAGACATTTCCTTTTTACCCGTTGAAACTTTCATAAAATCAAAAATTTCTTTCGAAGGAGCCTTTATAGGTTTAGCGTATGTAGTTCTTTCAGGTATAAAACCACCTAATTTAATTCTTCTATCTTTTATATATTTAATTTCTGGAGAATCATCACTTGGTTTAAAATATTCTATATTCTGTACCTGTTTATCAGTTAAAGGCACATCAAACCTATCTCTATAATATAATAAATCTTCTACTCCCATTTTCTTTTGCTGATGTGTGGTATTTACACTTTCACCAGTTTTGCCCATGCCATAGCCTTTAATAGTTTTTGCAATTATTACAGTTGGACTTCCAATATTTTTTGAAGCACTTTCATAAGCTGCATAAACTTTGTGTGGATCATGTCCTCCTCTATTTAATCTCCAAATATCTTTATCAGATAAAGTAGAAACTAATTCCTGAGTTTCAGGTGATTTACCAAAAAATTTTTCTCTAACATAAAGCCCATTTCTTGCTTTATAGGCTTGATATTCACCATCCACAGTTTCATTCATTATTTTAACTAAGTGACCGGTCTTATCTTTTGCAAGTAAAGGATCCCAATAAGATCCCCAGATAACTTTAATTACATTCCAACCAGCACCTCTAAAAATGCCCTCTAGCTCTTGAATTATTTTTCCATTTCCTCTAACTGGTCCATCTAACCTTTGCAGATTACAATTAACTATAAATACTAAGTTATCTAACTTCTCTCTTGCTGCTAACCCAATAGCTCCTAAAGATTCTGGCTCATCCATTTCTCCATCTCCTAAAAATGCCCAAACTTTTCTTCCTTCATCTTTAATCAAACCTCTGTTGATTAAGTACTTCATATATCTTGCTTGATATATTGCTAACATTGGGCCTATACCCATTGAGACTGTGGGAAATTGCCAAAATTTTGGCATTAACCAAGGATGAGGATAGGATGATAATCCACCAGGATTGACTTCTTGTCTAAAGTTATCAAGTTGTTTTTCATTTAACCGGCCTTCTAAAAAAGCTCTAGCATAAATGCCTGGAGCACTATGACCTTGAAAATAAACTAAATCACCTCCAAATTTATTATTTTTTGCTCGCCAAAAATGATTCATGCCAACATCATAAAGTGTTGCGGCTGATGCAAAAGTACCAATATGCCCTCCAAGTTCTGGGAACTTTTTGTTCGCTCTTACAACCATTGCTGCTGCATTCCATCTTATCAAAGATCTAATCTTTCTCTCCAAATTTTGATCTCCAGGAGATTTAACTTCATTTTCTGGGGATATGGTATTTATGTAGGGTGTATTTCTTGAAAGAACTAAATCTGATCCTTGCTTATAAGAATGTTCTATTAATTGTTTAATTAAATATTGAGCTCTTTGACTACCATCATTTTCTAGTACTGATGATAAAGATTCAAGCCACTCTTGAGTTTCTATTGGATCAATATCATTTTTATTATTAACTTTAATTTGTGTTTCTTTTATCTTTATAGGTCTTTCTTTGATTTCATCTACTTTAACTTTTACTTCATCTTTTATAGATGTTTCTGCTTCAGCAATTATATTTTCTGTATCTTTTGGAATTTTTTCATCTTTAGGAATTTTTTCGTCTTTTGAAGTTTCTTTTAATGAAGAAACATTTAATATTAAATCATCTTTTGAAACTTTATCACCTATCTTAACATTGATAGATTCAATTTTTCCTTCTAAAGTTGAAGGAACTTCAACGCTAGACTTATCACTCTCTATAGTAATAACTGGATCATTAAGTTTAATATTGTCTCCAGCTTTTACTAATATTTCAATAACTTCTACACCCTCAAAGTCACCAATATCTGGAACAAGTAATTTTTGATTCATTGTTATTTATCGATTTTTACACTTAAAATAAGCATATTTGATATATTTCTAACACATTTGAAGCCATTTTTGGACAAGCTTATATGTCACTTTCTAAAAATGTTGAAAAATATATTTAAAAAAATAACAAATTTCAAAAATAAAGAAGATTTAGATGCAAGATTTTGGATACAAAAAATTTTGTTGTGTAAAAACTATAAAAATAATTCTTTTTAAATCCTTTCAATACACATAGCTATACCCATTCCACCTCCAATGCATAATGAGGCACAACCTTTGCTTTTATTTTGTCTAATCATTTCGTGAATTAAAGTTACTAAAATTCTTGTGCCTGAAGCACCAATTGGGTGTCCAATAGCTATCGCTCCCCCATTTACATTTACTTTTTTTTCAGGAATTTTTAAATCTTTGATAACTGCAATACTCTGTGCGGCAAATGCCTCATTAATTTCAAACAAGTCTACTTCATCCAATTTCCAAGTTGCATTTTTTAAGGCCATATTAACTGCTGGGATTGGACCAAGACCCATAAGAGATGGCTCTACTCCACAAGTAGCCCAAGATACTATTCTGACTAAAGGCCTTATTGATCTATTTTTTGCTTCGTCAAGTTTCATTAATACTACTGCTGCAGCACCATCATTTATTCCAGAAGAATTTCCAGCTGTTACTGTCCCATCATCTTTAAATACAGTATTTAATTTTTTCAAACTTTCTAAGGTAATTTCGTTTCTAGGATGTTCATCTTTTTCAAAAATAAATTTTTTACCATTATCATTAATTTGTAATTTAATTAATTCGTTTTCAAATTTATTTTTAGATATAGCAATTTGAGTTTTTTCTTGAGAATTTAAAGAAAATAAATCTTGTTCATTTCTCGAAATTTTATATTTTTCAGCAATATTTTCTGCGGTTATACCCATGTGATAGTCATTAAATGAATCAATTAATCCATCATATATCATCGTATCAACTAATTTATCTTCAGATATTTTTTTATCTTCTCTATAAAAAATTGCATGTGGTGCTCTAGACATATTTTCTTGACCACCAGCAATTATGATTTTATTTTCATTTAATAATAAAGATTGAAAGGCTGAAGCGACAGATCGCAATCCAGAACCACAAACTTGATTAACAACATGTGCAGGTTTAGAAACTGGAATTCCAGCACGCACTGCAGCTTGCCTAGCAGGATTTTGGCCAGTAGCAGAAGTCAGAACTTGTCCCATAATTACCTCATCGATATCTTCTAACTTTAATTGAGATTTATGAACAACTTCTTTAATAACCACAGTTCCTAATTTATCAGCACTCAAACCTTTTAAAGATCCTTTGTAAGTGCCTATAGGAGTTCTTAATGCTGCTGTTATAACTATATCACTCAATTTATTTATCATTATTTTGATAACATAATATTTTATAAGTTAAATTACATTAAAAACTTTGCTATATTAAAAAAGTTTAATTTTTATTAATAAAATTTTGCGCCTGTAGCTCAATTGGATAGAGCGCTTGGCTACGGACCAGGAGGTTCTGGGTTCAACTCCTAGCAGGCGCGCCAAAAATGGATATATATGATATTTAATTTGTTGAAAAAACTATCATTACAAAAATCGGTTATTTATTTTTTTATTTTAATTTTTATTATTTTATTAATTCTAACTTTTATATTATAAAAAAAAATGTCTAATAATTTCGAACAAATAAGTCTTAAAACAGGATTTATGAAACACAATGGAGGTGTTTTATTTAGAAATATCTCTGAGACAGAATATGAATTTAAATCAATAATAAATGAAAATCACTTAAATGCAGCAGGAATTACCCATGGTGGATATTTATCTGCTTTAATAGATGCTGGCGCTGGAACAGCAGCTCATAGAGCTGCAGACAATTCACCGTGCGTAACCATTTCGTTAGATTTAAAATTTATAGGAGTATCAAAACTAGGAGATGAAATAATTGGCTATACAAAAATCTTAAAAAAAACAAAAACTTTAGTTTTTTTATTTTGTGAACTTAAATGTAATAAAAAAATTATTACTTCTGCTTCTGGAGTTTGGAAAATTTTAAAAGTTAATCCTTCAAATCTTGGTCCGGGAGGCTAATTATTTTTACTAAACTTAGCTCAACAACCTAAATAAGGATGCTAAAATTCCATATCCAGAAATTTCAATTGCTAATACTAATATTATAAGAATTATTATTTTTTTGTTTATTTTCATTGTTTAATTTTTCTCCTGTAATTTAAATACCCAAATATAATCAGTAATATAATTGCTAATGGATAAATAATGCTTTTATCTGGTCTACCTAAATTTTCTATTTTAATTTCGCTTATATAATCACCAGTTTCAAAACCACTTTTTTTTGCTTTTCCATTCCATTTTAAAGTATCAACAACTATTCTATTATCTTCTTTGGCTAAATTAATTCCATATTCCTCTAAAGAATATTCATTTTCAAATGAATTTTTTTTAATTAAAAATAATTTATATCTTTCACCATACTCACTTATTCTGGTAACTTTAAATCGAACTTCTTTATTCGGTTCAAATTTGACACTATTTATTTTATCTAAATTTTTATATTCATATTTTGGATAAAATTTATTTAGAATAAATTCTGGTGATAACAAAGAAATAGAAATTATTAAAAAAACTATTATTTCGTACCACCTTAATTTATTAAAAAACCATCCTTGAGTAGCAGATGTAAAAACTAATATTCCTGCCAAAGATGTTACAATTACTTGTAATGCATGCCAAAAATTTTCAATTCCAATCAATAATAATTCATGATTAAATAAAAATACAATTGGGAGAATACCAGTTCTCAAACTGTACCAGAAGGCTTGAAGACCTGTTTTAAGAGGGTCTCCTCCTGATATTGCTGCTGCAGCATATGAAGCGAGACCGACTGGTGGAGTAACATCAGCCATTAATCCAAAATAAAATACAAACAGGTGAACAGCTATAAGAGGAAAAATAAAACCAGATGCATTTCCAACATCTACTAAAACTGTTGCCATTAAAGAGGCAACTACAACATAATTTGCAGTTGTTGGTAAACCCATTCCAAGTAATAAACATAAAATTATTGTTAAAAATAATAAAATTACCACATTGTCTTTAGCAATTGACTCAATAACTATAATTAAGTTTGTGCTTAGGCCAGTTGAACCGACTGCACCTACTATTACTCCAGCAGTTGCAATTGCAATACCAACACCAACCATATTTAATGCACCTTTTTCAAAACCTATTATAGTTTCATTAAACCAAGACTTTGCTGCATTTTTTAAATCAGATTGTTTAATTATCTTATTTAGTAAATTAACAAAAATTAACGAAACGGTTGCATAAAATATTGAGTATGAAGCTGTAAATCTTAAATAAACTAGCATATATATTAAAACAAAAATTGGAATTAAAAAATGTAAACCTGAAAAAAATGTTTTTTTCAAATTTGGAACCTCTGATTCATCCATTCCTTTCAAATTTAGTTTTAAAGCCTCGAGATGAGAAATATAAAATAAAGCTATGTAAGAAATAATTGCTGGCAAAAAAGCGTGTTTAACAACTTCAAAATAAGTTACTCCTATAAAACTCGCCATAACAAAAGCTGCAGCTCCCATCACTGGAGGCATAATTTGACCATTTACTGAAGATGAAACTTCTATTGCTCCAGCCTTTTCCTTAGAGAAACCAGTTTTTTTCATAATTGGAATCGTAAAAGTTCCAGTTGTAACAGTATTAGCAATTGAAGATCCTGAAATTAAACCTGTCATACCTGAACCTAAAATTGCTGCTTTTGCAGGACCTCCAATCATTTTTCCAACCATAGCAAAAGCAAGATCTAAAAAATATTTTCCTCCTCCAGCTGTCTCTAAGAGTGCTCCAAACAAAACAAACAAAAAGATAAAATCAACTGAAACACCGATTGGGATTCCAAATATAGCCTCTTGATCAAACCATTGAAATCCTACTAGTCTATTTAATGAAAGTCCTCCATGAGAAATTATATCAGGAGCATATCTTCCAAAATATGAAAATAATAGAAAGCAAATTGCAATAACAACTAGAGGTAAACCTATTGCTCTTCTTGTGGCTTCAAGTAAAATTAAAATTCCAATAATTCCAATAATTAATTCTAAAGGTAAATTAAAATTATTATTTAAATTAATGTTTAAAAGTACTCCACCTCTATCGACAAGCTGATCATAAAAAAAATATATATAAAAGCAACAACCAGCAGCAAGAATACTAACCAGGACATCTAAAAATGAAATTTTTTTTCCTCTTTTGATTGGAAAAATTAAAAAAGCTAAAATTAAAGCAAAACCTAAATGTATGGCTCTTGCTGGTAACCCTTTAAACATTCCTATATTAAACATAAATGGAAAAGGTGATGCATACCAAAGCTGAAATAAAGACCAAATTATTGCTATACCAGCAACAATTTTTAGATGTACGCCTGAAAGCTTCTTAGTTGGAGATAGATCTTCTTTGATTTTACTTTCTATTTTTTCACTAATATTTTGATTCATTTCAAAAAAGTTAGTCTACTATAAAAAAAAGGCCTGATAAAAGTACCAGGCCTTTTAAATTAATTAAATTATTAAATTACATCAATCCAGCTTCTTTATAGTATTTAATAGCACCTGGATGTAATGGAGCAGATAGACCATCTTTGATCATATTTTTCTTTTCCAAAAATCCAAAAGCAGGATGTTGTTTTTTAAAATCATCAAAATTTTCCATCACAGCTTTCACTACTAAGTAAACAAGCTCTTCTGAAACATCAGCACTAGTTACTACAGTAGCTTTTACACC
This sequence comes from uncultured Pelagibacteraceae bacterium, assembly GCA_902564245.1. Lineage (GTDB taxonomy): Bacteria > Pseudomonadota > Alphaproteobacteria > Pelagibacterales > Pelagibacteraceae > Pelagibacter. Next base: position 126,457 of record CACFAF010000001.1, read on the forward strand.
AAAAGTAGTGGCATCTTTTTTTTGTCCAGTATAAGTTCCTTTTGGAATAACTGCTTGTGCATAATAATCTGCACCATCAATTAATCCTTGAACTTCAGAACCTGTTAAATTAATCGGTGATGCTTTAGCAGCACAAGTTGCAGCTTGCTCCATTGCTCCATTAGGAAATCCTACAGAATAACCAAAGGCATCAATTTTACCATCACACAAAGCTTTTACTTGCTCAGATGAAGTAAGTTCAGTAGTTGATTTAAAGAAACTATTATCAACTCCCATGGCTTTCATAAGTTCTTCCATAGTTCCTCTTTGACCAGAACCTGGATTACCAATATTTACAACTTTACCTTCTAGGTCAGAAAATTTTTTAACTCTTGCCTTTTTTCTAGCCCAAATTTGAAAAGGTTCATTATGAACTGAAAAAACTGCTCTTAAATTACCAAACTTTTTTCCTTCCCATTTACTTGAACCATTTACTGCGTGATATTGCCAATCAGATTGAGCTACACCAAATTGAAATTCACCTTCTTTTATTTGTCCTATATTATAATTTGAACCACCAGTAGACGGTGCTGTACATCTGTATGCTTTAGCTGTACCTTTTTTTCTTCCGTGTTCAGCACTAATTGCAGATTTATGCAACATTTTACAGATGGCATTACCAGTTTGGAAATAAACTCCTGTTGGTCCCCCCGTTCCTATCGTGAAGAACTCTGCAGATTTTGCAACATTCGTAAAAGATAAAGATGCTACAAAAATTAAGAGAGCGCTTGATAGAGATGTTATCATTTTTTTCATTTTATTCTCCTCTACTCGTTATTTTTATTTTTCAATTCTAACAGTAAATAATAGGGTATGTATAGATTGTATTTTATATAGATTCAGACCATTTTTTTAGCCTATTAACACCTTCAACGATATTAGGTGCAAGTTTTGAAATTAGTTTCTTATCAATAATTTTGCCATTTTGAGTTTCGTTCATAAAATTTTGACCATTAAAATCAGTAAAGCTTAATCTTGCTAACATTTTTCTTTTATTAAAGCCAAAATCAGATCCTGGTAATAAAGCAACTCCAGTTTTTTCTAATAAATCTTTACACATTTCTTTTGAACTGCTAAATTTTTTTCCAATAAATTCTGGCATTAAATAAAATCCACCTTGTGGTTTATTAATAAGTACTTCATTAGTTTTTAAATTTTCATAGACATAATTTCCTACAGCTTTCAGTATATTTTTAGACTTAGTTATATATTCGTCATGATTATTTTTATGAGCTACTATTGCAGCATATTGTATTGGAGCACTAACAGATGAAAATGTTTCACTTGCCAAAACTTTAAGCTGATTTGTGACATTTGATAATCTATCTGGAATTATAAAATACCCTAGTCTCCATCCACCAGCTCCACACCATTTACTTAATCCAGTACTAATTATTGTTTTATCTGGAACGTAAGTGGAAATTGATTGATAGTTATCCTCAAATGATAATTCAGAATAAATCTCATCAGATAAGAAATATAAATTATAATTTTTTGATAAAGCAGCTAATTCATCTAAATTTTTACAAATTTGTCCTGAAGGATTATTAGGTGAGTTTAAAATTAATAAATATTTTTGATCTCTATTTTCTTTTAATAATTTTTCTAATTCAGTGGCTGTGGGAAACCAATTATTTTCTCGAGAACATTCTAACCATTTTATTTTATTTCTTCCAATAATTGCTTGTGGAGCGTAAGACACCCAGCTTGGAGCAGGTAAAATTATTTCACCATCAAAAAGTATATGAAGTAAGAACATAAGTTCTTTTGATCCAGGACCTACAATTATATTCTCAGACTTATATTCAATTTTTTTTTTCATAGATATATATTTTGCAATAGAAACTCTTAACTCTTTTAATCCTTGCATTGGTAAATAGCTATTTTGATGTGCATGATTTTTAAGTTCAGCTACTACATCCTCAGGTACTTTAAATGGAGATTGACCAAAACCAAATTTAAATACTTTTTTTCCTTCTTCTTCCATTTTATTAGACACTTCATTAATAAGAAGAGTAGAAGAAGGTTTTAAATTTTTTATAATATCTTTAATCATTAATACTTTAATTCTTTTATATTTTTAAATTCATCTAGAATTTTAGGGTTTGCCAAGGCTTCTTTATTTTTAATTTGATTACCCTCTATTATATTTTTTACAGCCAATTCTACTATTTTATTGTTTTTAGTTCTAGGAATATCGCTTACTTGGATTATTTTAGATGGAACATGCCTGGGTGAAGCATTAAATCTGATTTGTTTTTTCATTTTAAGTTTTAAGTCTTCATTTAGTTCATACTTATCATTTAGAATTACAAATAAAATTATTCTAATATCATTATCCCAAGACTGGCCTACCACTATAGACTCTCTAATTTCTCTAAACTTTTCAACTTCCGAATAAATTTCTGCTGTTCCTAATCTTACACCACTTGGGTTTAATGTTGCATCAGATCTGCCATAAATTATATAGCCACCTCTTTTTGTTTTAAGAGCGTAATCTCCATGATGCCAAATATTTTTAAACCTTTTAAAGTAAGCTTTTTCAAATTTTGTATTATTTTTATCTTTCCAAAATTTTAAAGGCACACTAGGGAAGGGTGATACGCACACTAATTCACCTTTTTTGTTAATTTTAGATTTTCCTTTTTCACTAAAAACTTTTACATCTAAACCAAGACCATTTCCTTGTATTTCTCCTGAATAAACTGGTTGATATACATTTCCTAAAACAAAGCATGACACAATATCTGTTCCACCAGATATAGATGCTAGATGAACGTTTTTTTTAACATTATTATAAACATATTCAAAACCATCTTTGGACAAAGGTGAGCCTGTAGAACAAATTACTTTTAAGTTTTTAAGATTTATTTTATTTTTAATTTTAAGATTTAGTTTTTTAAGACTATCAATATATTTTGCACTAACACCTAATAGATTTATTTTTTCTCTACTTGCCAATCTAAATAGTAAGTCATTTTTTTTATACATTGGAAAACCATCAAAAAGAAAAATAGATGCTTTTGAGGCAAGAGAACTTACTAACCAATTCCACATCATCCATCCACAGGTTGTAAAGTAAAAAATATTATTTCCAGGCTTTATTTCACAATGTAGTTGATGCTCTTTTAAATGCTGAAGAAGTACACCACCTGATCTATGGCAAATACACTTAGGTTTACCTGTTGTTCCACTTGAATAAAGTATAGCTAATGGGTGATTAAAACTAAATTTCTTAAATGTATGATTTATTTTTTTTATATTTTTTATATCTTTTGAATAAAAATATTTAATTGATTTATTTTTTTTAAATTTTGTAAGATTTTTTCCAGGATAACTTAAAACTACAACTCTTTTTATAGATTTGATTTTATTTACAATTTCAGGAAGTCTTTCAATTACATTGATTTCCTTTCCATTATAATAGTATCTATCCGTAATAATTAAAATCTTAGGATTAATTTGAGTAAATCTTTCAATCACACCTTTAACACCAAAGTCGGGAGAACAAGATGACCAAATTGCTCCTATAGCAGCTGTACCAATAAAATACTCTACAGTTTCTATTATATTTGGAAGATAGGCAGCAACTCTATCACCACTCTTTATCTTATTTGATTTTAAAAAAGTAATAATTTTATTGGAATTAATATTTAACTCTTTCCAAGATCTTTTTTCCTTGTATCCATTCTCACTAACAAAGGTTATTGCTTTAGAATTATCATTTTTAGATAATAAATTTTGAGCAAAATTTAATTTATAATCAGAAAAAAAGTGGTTTTTATAAAATGTTTTTGATTTTTTTAATTTAATTTTGCCTTTAATTCCTTTTACTCTACTATAATCCCAAATTGACTCCCAAAACTTACTTGGATTTTTAATGCTCCAATTTAAGATTTTATTATAATTTTTATTAAATTTTTGATTAAATTTTTTTGAAATATACTTCTCATAATTATTAAGGTTAGAATTTATTTTTCTATTATTGGAAGCCGCCCATAATTTTTTGGCCATAACTTATATTCAAAATTTTATTATTGAATTATTTTTATTTATGTTACTCTAACCTAAATATAATTAGTAAATGAGAACTTTTTCCCACACGATTCGGTCATGTTTTAGACTATTTTTGTTCTTCATGAATAACTATATATGGTAGAGATATAATTTAGGATACTAAAAGTAGAAATGAGAAAAAATAAAATCACTGCTGTTCTTGGACCTACAAATACTGGAAAAACGTTTCAAGCTATAGAAACTATGCTTTCTTTTGAATCGGGAATGATTGGTTTTCCTCTAAGATTATTAGCTAGAGAAGTTTACGATAAAGTAACTAAAAAAATCCCTATTAATCAAGTTGCATTAATAACAGGTGAAGAAAAAATTATACCAGCGAATGCAAAATATTATCTATGCACTGTCGAGTCTATGCCTATCAATAAAAGTTTAGAATTTGTTGCTGTTGATGAAATACAAATGTGTGCTGACACTGAAAGAGGTCATATTTTTACTGATCGTTTAATAAATTTACGCGGTGAAAAATTAACAATGTTCATGGGCTCTAATACAATCAAAAATATCATTAAAAATTTAGATGAAGATACTGAATTCATAAATAAGGAAAGATTTTCTAAGCTTACATATTGTGGTCATAAGAAAATTTCAAGAATAGATAGAAAAAGTGCTATTATAGCTTTTTCTACAGAAGAGGTCTATGCAATAGCAGAACTAATTAGAAGACAAAAAGGTGGTGCAGCAATAGTTATGGGTTCTTTAAGTCCAAAAACTAGAAACTCACAAGTATCATTATATCAATCTGGTGATGTTGATTTTTTAGTTGCTACTGATGCAATTGGTATGGGAATAAATATGGATCTAGAACATATTTTTTTTTCAAATTTAAAAAAATTTGATGGAAAAAAATTAAGAAGATTAAATTTATCAGAAATTGGACAAATTGCTGGTAGAGCAGGAAGATATTTAAATGATGGTAGTTTTGGTATAACAGGTGACTGTAATGAAATTACTGCAGAAGAAGTAGAATTACTGGAAAATCATAGATTTAACGATATTAATACTATATTTTGGAGAAATTCTAATCTCAATTTTAATAATGCAACAAGTTTACTTAAATCTTTAGATGAAAAACCCAATAAAGCTTGGTTAAGAAGAATAAATGAATGTGAAGATGAAAAAGTTTTAAAATATTTTTTAAAAGATTTAAATGCACATAATATATCTAATAATAAAGATAAATTAAGTTTACTTTGGGAATGCTGTCAAATACCTGATTTTGTAAAAAAAACATATGGAAATCATATAGAAGTAATTAGTAAAGTTTTTGGCTTTCTTAATGAAAAAAAGGGAAAAATTTCAAACAATTTTATGAAACAACAACTTTCCCTGCTTGATAAATTGGATGGAAATGTAGACTCAATATCAAACAGGATTGCTAATGTCAGAACTTGGTCATATGTATCTAACAAGGTGAATTGGGTTGAAAATCAAGATTATTGGGTTGAAAGAACAAAAATATTAGAAGATAAACTGTCAGATAGATTACATGAAGAACTTACAAAAACTTTTATTGATAAAAGAGCTAGTGTATTAGCAAGAGGTCTAAAACAAGATATGAGTTTTGAAACAAAAATAATTGATAATGAAAAAGTAATGATTGATGGACAATTTATTGGAAAATTGAAAGGCTTAAAACTAGAACTAGATTTGAAAGTAGGTGCCTTAGATACGGATATAAAATCATTAAAAAAAGCCGCAAGACAAAATATTGGTCCAGAATTAAATAAAAGAATTGCTGAAATTATAAATACAGGCCTATTAGATTTAAAAGATGATTTTAAGATTTATTGGAAAAATTTTCCAATAGCTAAATTATCTACAGGAAAAGATTACTTAGAACCAGAAATTTTATTAATTATTGATGATATAATTGAAAATCAAGATCAAAAAAAACTTCATATCTTTTTAAAAAAATGGGTTGAAGATAAAATAAATAATGTTTTAAAAAGTTTGATAGATCTTAGAAGTTTGAAAGAAAAAAACTCCTCTGTAAGAGCTTTAGCATATCAATTATATGAAAATAATGGTGTTTTAAAAAGAGAATTAGTAACTGATTATCTAAAAAAAATGGGCCAAAACGAAAGAAAAATATTAAGAGAATTAGGAGTTAAATTTGGAAGATATCACGTATTTCTTTTTAAACTACTAAAACCTGAAGCAGTTTCATTAAGAATTTTATTGTGGAAAAATTATCATCAAAAATTTTTTAGTCTCAAACCACCTACTTTTGGATTAAATTTTATTGAAAATAAAGAAATCAAAAATAAAAACTTTATGCTTTTGTGTGGATTTGAAAACTTTGAAAAATTTTTTGTTAGAATTGATATTTTAGAGAGATTATTTGTAAAAATAATTAATCTAAACCCAAATAATAAGACTGAAATTAAACTAGTGCCCGAAATGTTAAATTTATTAGGTTGTAATAAAGAAAATTTTTTAAAATTAATTGAAAAAATGAATTATAAAACTATTAAAAAAAATGACGATTTTTATTTTAAATACAAAATTGAAAAGAAAAAAAATAAAAAATTTATTAATAAAAACCAAAAAGATGATAATCCATTCAATGTATTAAGAAATATTAGTTTTAAATAATGTTTAATTTTTTTAAAAAAAAAGGTCTAAAAGAAGATATTAATAATTCAAATAATAAAAATGAATTATTTATAGGAACTGCAGCTTTACTAATACACGCGGCAAAAATTGATGAAAACTATACAAATAATGAAAAAAATCTTATTAAAAAAACACTTTTAGAGCTGGGTCTTGAAGATTCTAAAATTGATGAAACCATATTAAATGCAGAAAATTTAGAGAAAAATTCAAATCAGTTAATTGATTTCACAAAAATTATAAAAAATTCAGATAATAGTTTTAAAATTAAAATAATTGAAATTTTATGGAACATAATTTATTCAGATAATAAAGCTGATATGTTTGAATCTAATTTAATGAGAAGAATATCAGGATTATTATATATAGATGATAAATTAGTTGGAGAAATTAAAGAGAAAGTAAAAAAAAAATTTTAAGATGACTTATATTGTAAATGAAAAGTGCATAAAATGTAAATTAATGGACTGTGTTGAAGTCTGTCCAGTTGATTGTTTTTATGAGGGAAAAAATATGCTTGTAATTAAGCCTGATGAGTGTATAGATTGTGGCGTTTGCGAACCAGAATGTCCAGTAGATGCTATAGTACCAGACACCGAAAGTGGAAATGAAAAATGGATAGAGTTAAACAAAAAATATTCCGAAATTTGGCCAAATATATCAGAAAAAAAGGATCCACCTACAGACAGCGAAAAGTATAAAAATGAAGAAAATAAATTTGAAAAGTATTTTAAAGAAAACATTTAAAAAAAAGAAAGTAAAAAAAACTAAGAAAAAAACTGTCTCAGTTAAAATTTCAAAGAAAGTTAAATCACCTAAAGATAAAAAAAAGATAAAGAAAAATAAAAAAATAATTAAAGAAAAAAATTCAAATTTAGTTAAAAAAGAAGACAATAAAAATGAAAGTTTAAGAATTGCTAAAAGTAGCGAAATAAAACCTGAAATAAAAAAAATTAAAAAACAAGAGACTGAAAAAAAAGAATATAAAGCTAAAGATTATATAGTTTACCCAAAACATGGTGTAGGACAGATCTTATCTATAAGTTCAAAAACTATAGGAGGTATTGAAGTTCAATGCTATGATATTAAATTTGAAAAAGATAAAGCGATAGGTTTACTTCCAATAAATAAACAATCTAATTTAAGACCTCTGGCTACAATAAATCAAGTGAATAAATCTATTTCAATATTAAAAAGTAAACCAAAAATTAAAAGATCAATGTGGAGTAGAAGGGCACAAGAATATGAACAAAAAATTACTTCTGGTAAAATCTATGATTTAGCTGAAGTAGTTAGAGACTTAAATAAGGGTGACGATTTAATGGTGGATCAATCATACAGTGAAAGACAACTTTTTGAGAAAGCTTATGAAAGAATTTTATCTGAATTTCAAATAGTTATGAACTTATCTTTAGAAGATACTCAAAAAAAATTAAATAAAGCTCTTAAAAGAAACTTAGAAAACCAAACACCTAAACAAGAAATAAAAAATCCAGAAGAACCAAATCAAATTACTGAATAAAAAAAAACGCTTCCCACACAAAAAGTTATGAGAAGCGTTCTTTAAAAAGAATACTAACTATCTTCTTCTTCTTTTTTTAGCTTTTTTAGCTTTTTTAGCTTTTTTCTTAGCTTTTTTTCTACGTTTAGCCATCTTTAGCTCCCTGTTAGTTTACGAATCAAAATGATTCGTTATTAACTTATTTTTATTTTTTTTAACAAGTTATGTCAAATATTTAATTAATCATAATTTTTTCTAAAATTTTTTAAAAAATTAAATTTTATTAAAATTTTATGAAACTTTAAAAAGATAAGAGTTTATGCGCTTTATAGTACGTTTAAAATAAAAAAAATTAATATAATTTTTCTAATTCATTTTTATATTTTTGAATTATTTTATATCTTTTTAATTTTAAAGTTGGTGTCAACATCCCGTTTTCAATAGTAAATTGCTCATTAATTGTTACAAATTTTTTTATTTTTTCAATTTTAGATAAATTTTTATTAATTTTTTCAATTTCTTCTTGAATTTTTTCTTTTTTTAAATTTTTTTGTTCTAAAGATAAAACAATTAGAGATACTAAGTAAGGTTTATTATCGCCATAAACAATTGCTTGGCTAATAATTTCAGAATTGGTTAATTCATTTTCTATTTTTACTGGAGAAATATTATCTCCACCTGGGGTAATTAAAATATCCTTTTTCCTATCAGTAATTTTTAAATATCCTTCTTCAAAAATTCCGATGTCTCCAGTATGTAGCCAACCATTTTTTAGTACTTTATCTGTTTCAGTTTTATTATTCCAGTAACCAAGCATAACATTTTCGCCTTTAACTAGGATTTCTCCATCATCAGCAATTTTTACTTCATTTCCCTTAAATGGAGGTCCAACCGTTTCAACTCTAATGTCATTGATAGGATTGCAGCTAACTACAGGTGATGTTTCTGTTAAACCATAGCCCTGTAGGGTAGGCAAACCTATTGCATTTAAGAAAAAACCCACTTCCTTATCAAGAGCTCCTCCCCCTGAAACGAAGGTTATTAAAGAACCTCCAAATTGAGCTTTAATTTTTCTTCTTACAATTTTATCTAAAATTCTATCCTGAATTTTTTCAACGAAATTTAATGATTTTTTTTTAATTTTCTTAATTCCAAGATTTAACATTTTTTGAACTAATATTCTTTTAACTCCTGTTGCTTTATTAAAACTTGCATTTATTTTTTGATAAAGGTTTTGATAAAATCTTGGAACAGCAGTCATTATTTCTGGACTACAATCGTTCATATTTTTTATTAACTTCTCAATACTCTCTGCATAAAATACTCTCGCTGAAACAGTAATTTGAACGAATTGAACTGTATGCTCATAAGAGTGAGATAAGGGCAACCAAGTTAAAAATCGTGTTTGATCTTTTTTAATTAATGGTTTTAAAATTTCAATAGCACCTTCACAATTGTTTAAAATTCCTCCATGACTTAAAATAACTCCTTTTGGATTCCCTTGTGTTCCTGAAGTATAAATAATACAAGCGGGATCTTTTCTATTTATTATATTTTTAGGAATATTATTTTCATTTTTAAATTCAGAAAATAAATTATTTATATTTTGATATTCATTTTTATTTATATTTTCTAAATTTTCAAAAGAAAATACTTTTTTGATAAAGTCTTTTTTTTTAATTATATTTTTTACTTTATTAAATTGTTCTGTGTTTGAAACAAAAATCACTGTTGGTGTACAATCGTTTATAATATATTCATAATCTCTTTCAGCATAAGTTGTATATGCTGGTACAGTAATCGATTCTGATAACATAATTGATAGATCTGAAATTAGCCATTCAGGTCTATTTTCTGAAATTAAAAAGCATCTATCGCCTTTATTTACATATTTTTTTAATTCTTCAGAAAGTTTATTTATTGACTCAAATGTTTCTTTCCAACTATAATTTTTTTTTGGTTCTTTTAAAGATGACAAAAAAACTTTATTTTTATCTTTTTGTTTTTCAAACTGATAAAAAAATAATTCAGTTAAGCTATTTATTTTTGATAAATTCATAATTTTGTGGTGGGCAAAGAGAGAATCGAACTCTCACAGTATTACTACTATTGGATTTTGAGTCCAACGCGTCTACCAGTTCCGCCATTCGCCCTCATTTCATTGTTATTATTTCTTTATAAAATAATAGTATAAGAAGAATTATTGTATTAAAAGAAAATATGTTTAAAGAACTTTATTATAAATCAATTAAACTTGCAGGTCATAAAAGTTCAAAATTATTTTTAGGTTTTTTTTCATTTATAGAAAGTTTCATTTTTCCAATTCCCCCTGATGTATTTATAATTCCTATGACAATAGCAAAAAAAGAAGAATGGTTAAAAATTGCATTGATAGCTACTACTGGTTCAGTTTTAGGTGCTCTTTTAGGATATTTTATAGGATATGTGTTTTTCAATGAAATTGGTGTAAAAATTTTTGAATTTTACAACGTTGATCCTTCTTTTTGGAAAGATAAAATCTCATCAGATGGTGGAATAATTGCATGGGTAACTTTACTAGCAATCGCTGGTTTTTCTCCATTACCTTTTAAGCTCTTAACTATAAGTAGTGGCTTCATACATTTTAATTTATTATATTTTGTTATTGTTGCATTATTGACTAGAGGTTCGAGATTTTTTTTAATTTCTTTTCTAATAGGAAATTTTGGCCCAACAATGAAATCATTAATTGAAAAAAAACTTCTAAAATTATCTATTATTATATCAATAATCATAATAATTTTTGCTTATTTTATTTATAAATTTTTAAGTAGTTTTTTGGCATAAATTAATGGGAAATATTATTGAAATTAAAAGATTTTATAAAATAATTTTAACTATATCGATACTTTCGATATTGATAGCTTTATATATAGAATTTTTTTTAGGTTATAAGCCATGCAAACTTTGTATTTACCAAAGAATTCCATATGTACTAGCAATTTTTATAACTTTTATAGGAATAAGTTATTCTAAAAATTTAGTTTGGTTATATACATTATTGATAATTTTTTTTTCTAGCTTTTTGTTGTCAGGTTATCATTTTGGAATAGAAAAAGAGATATTTAATGAATTTTCAGGATGCACGGTAAACTCAATAAATGTTACAGATAAAGATGAGTTACTTGAATTATTAAATTCTAAAGTAAGTACCAGTTGCAAAAAAGTTGATTTTACAATTTTTGGTATGTCACTTGCGTCAATAAATCTTTTGTTATCCTTGATAATCTTTATATTAATTTTTATTGTAATTAAGAATGAAAAAAACAAACAAAAATAAATTAGAAGAATTCATTAGAGTTGATCATGCAGGAGAAAGAGGTGCAATCAAAATTTATGAAGGACAACTCTTAGCACTTAATACTATTGTAAAAAATGATGACCTAAAAGAAAAGATCAAACAAATGCAAGTACATGAAAAAGAACATTGTGATTATTTTGAAAAAGAAATTAAAAAAAGAAATATAAAACCAACTAAATTTTTACCTATATGGGATTTATTAGGTGTTGGCCTTGGTTTTGGATCAACTTTAATGGGAAAAAAAGCAGCTATGTTATGTACAGCATCTGTAGAGGAGGTAATTGACCAACATTATCAAAATCAAATTAATCAATTAGAAAATGATGAAAAAGAACTCAAAAATAAAATAATTAAGTTTAGAAATGATGAGCTACATCATAAAGATATTGCTTATGAAGAAGGAGCAACAAAAAAAGGGATTATATTCAATAATGGATAAAATAATTAAAACTGGATCAAGAATTGCAATAAATATTTCTGAAAAGATTTAATTAAGCTTCAAGTTCAACATCCCAATACAGATAATCCATCCAACTTTTATGAAGAAAGTTTGGTGGAAAGTTTTTACCATTTTTATGTAGATCTTCAGTAGTTGGTCGATAGGGCATTTGATTCAAAGTCATACCTGAATGAGAAAGCAATCTACCTCCTTTTTTAACATTACAACTTGAACAAGCAGTAACTACATTATCCCAATTAGTAATACCACCTTTTGATCTTGGTAATAAATGGTCAAAAGTTAGTTCATGTCCACTCCCACAATATTGGCATAAAAATTTATCTCTTAAAAAAACATTAAATCTTGTAAAGTTCGGATTCGATTGAGGTCTAATAAAGCTTTTTAGAGCTATAACACTTGGCAACTTCATATTTAATGAAGGGCTTCTGATAATTCTGTCATAATTACTTACAATGATAACTCTATCTAAAAAAACTGATTTCACTGAATCTTGCCAACTCCAAAGTGATAAAGGATAATAACTTAATGGCCTATAATCAGCATTTAAAACTAACGCAGGACATTTTTCTAGTGATAGATTTTGTTCAACAAAATTCATAAATATAAATAGATTAACTTAATTAAATTATTTAATCAATAATTAGAAAATTAATTATTTATTAAATTTTAAAATTTTTTTTAATATAATTAAGAGCTAAACTCGATGCTTCAATAGGTATATGGTGATCACAATTTTTAATCATATGTGTTTCAACTTTAATATTATTTCTTATCAAAAAATCTTTAGCCTCTAATAAACTTGATGGTGGAACTATTGCGTCTAATTCTCCATGAATTAATAACATTTGGGTATTTGAGGTTTTTCTTTCATTCAAATCTTTTTTATCTATTATTTTTCCTGAAAATCCAACTATACAATTATAGTTTTCATTACTTAGAAGACCTAAATTTATGGACATCATACAGCCTTGGCTAAAACCTGATAAACATATTTGTGAGTTCTCAAGTTTATAATTATCTTTAATTTCTTCTATAAAATTATTAAGTATCTGTTCAGCTTTTTTTGATTGTTCTAAAATATATTCTGGATTTTCATTTGTTAAATCAAACCATTGAAAGCCACTTGGATTAATTGGACATATTTCATGTCCATTAGGACAAAAAAAAATTGTATTAGGTAAAAATCTTTTCCAATTTAAAGTTAACATACTAATATCTTTGCCATCACCTCCATAACCGTGAAGTAAGATTATAGCATTTTTGATTGCGTTATTAATATCTGGCTTTATGATCGTAGTCTCTAAAGAAAGTTTCATATTTTAGTTTAATCAAATTTTTTTAACCAATTTATAAATTTTTTATCGTTAAAATCAATCACACCGATAATTCTTGCAAATTCTTTTCCATTTTTATCAATCAAGATTGATGTGGGTATACCTCTTAAAGAAAATTTACTAGCAATTTTAGTTGAAGGAGCATAATAAATTTCTAAATTTTTAATATCTAATCTTTCGTAAAAAGATTTTATTTTTTTTAAATTTTCTTTACTAATATTAATTGGTAAAATTTTTAAATTATCCAAACTATCATTGGATTGTAAAGAATCTAGCATAGGCATTTCTTCAATACATGGGAGACACCATGTTGCCCAAAAATTTAATATCACTAAATTACCTTTAAAAATCTCTAAATTTAAATCTTCATTATTTATGTCTTTAAAAACTACATTCTCATAACTTTTGAGATCTTTTTTTATTACAATATTTTTTATATCTGGGGGTTCTATTGAATAAGATAAATTAATAGTTATTAAATAAAGAAATATTATAAAAAATTTTAATACTAAAAATTTCATAGTAAATGAGTATAGTTAATTATCATGACTAAAAATAAAAACAACCAAGCAATATGGAGCACTAGAATAAATAAGAATGGCTCCTTATTATTTCAAAAAATTGGAAGTTCTATCGATGTAGATAAAAAACTTTACAAAGAAGATATTGAAGGATCAATTGCTCATGTTGAAATGTTATTTAGACAAAAAATAATTAATTTTAAAATTAAAAATAAAATAGTTTATGGATTAGAGAAAATTAAAAAAGAAATTAAAAATAAAAAATTTGAATTCAATAAAAAATATGAGGATATTCATATGAATATTGAAAAAAGATTATTCCAAATCATTGGTGAAGATGCAGGATATATACATACTGCTAGATCTAGAAATGATCAAGTCATCACAGATTTGAAATTATGGATGAGATTAGCAACTAAAGAAATAGATAGAAATTTAGAAAATATAATTAAAACAATTTTAAAAGTTGCAGAAAAAAATGTAGAAACTGTTATGCCAGGGTTTACACATTTAAAAAACGCACAACCAATTTCATTTGCCCACTATTTAATGGCGTATGTAGAAATGTTTAACAGAGATAAACTAAGATTTAAAAATAATTTAGAAAACTTGTATGAAAATCCCTTAGGTGCAGGAGCTATAGCTGGAACTTCTTTTAATATTGATAGAAATTTTACAACAAAAAAATTAGGATTTAAAAAGCCTACATGTAATTCAATTGATACTGTATCTGATAGAGACTTTGTTTTAGATTTTTTATCTAGTGTAAGCATATGCTCTGTACATATTTCAAGAATAGCTGAAGAATTAATTATCTGGAACTCTGATGGATTTAATCTAATTAATCTTTCAGACAAAATTGTTACTGGTTCATCGATAATGCCTCAAAAAAAAAATCCTGACTTATTAGAATTCTTAAGAGGAAAAACTGGAAATATTTTTGGAAATCTATTTACAATGTTAACTATATTAAAAGGTTTGCCACTATCTTATTTTAAAGATCTACAGGATGATAAAGAAATAGTTTTTAAATCTAATGAAACACTAATTAATTCTATTTCAATACTAAATGAAGTTTTGAAAAACTTTAGCCCAAATAAAAAAAAAATGCTTGAGTTAGCTAACTCTGGATTTATAACGGCTACTGATTTAGCAGAATATCTAGTTAAAAATAATAATATGTCGTTTAGAAAAGCTTATCAAGTAACTGCTATGGTCGTAAATTATGCGGAAAAAAAGAAAAAAAAATTACATGAATTAAATATAAATGAACTTAATAAGATAGAGCCTAAACTAACAAAAGAAGTATTAAAAGTTTTTGACTTAAAAAACTCAATTAATTCAAAAAAATCATTTGGAGGAACATCTTTTGATAATATAAAAAAAATGATAACTAAATATAAAAGAGCTTAAAATGATAAAAAAAATTATTTTTACTTTACTGTGTTTTTTATTTTTATTTTCATGTGGAAAAAAAGCAGATCCAGAATATAACGCTAAAAAAAATATCTCTATTAACCAAATCCTATGAAATATAAAAATAAAAATTTTTTCGTTGAAAATTTAAAAGTTGAAAAATTAGCAAAAAATTTTGGAACACCTATTTATTGTTATTCATATAAAAAAATAGAGGAAAATATTAAAAGTTTTAAAAAAAATTTTAATTCTTTTAAACCATTAATTTTTTTTTCAGTAAAATCTAATTCAAATGTAAGGTTATTAAAAGAGATTAAAAAACTTGGTTGTGGTGCAGATGTTGTTTCAATAGGAGAATTAATGAAAGCTCTTAAAGCGGGCATCGAATCAAATAAAATTGTTTTTTCTGGTGTGGGAAAAACCAAAAAAGAAATAGGTTATGCAATAGAAAAAAAAATTTTATTAATAAATGCTGAATCAAAAAGTGAAATTAATGAAATAGAAAACATAGCAAAAACTAAAAAAAAAATTGTAGATATAGGAATTAGATTAAATCCAAATACGGATGCAAATACGTTAAGTCAAATTTCGACTGGTAAAAAAGAAAATAAATTTGGTGTTTCTGAAAAAACTTTTTTACAACTAATAAAATATGTTAAGAACTCAAAAAATCTTAATCTAAAATGTTTAAGTGTACATATTGGAAGTCAAATTCTTAATCATAAACCCTATGAAAAGATGTTAAAAAGTTGTGGGTAAAATTTTAAAAAAATCTAAATATAATTTTGATTATATAGACTTAGGTGGAGGTATGGGAATATCTTATTCTAGTATAAATAAAAAATTGAACTACCAAAAATATAATCTTGCAATTAATAAATTTTTAAAAAATCACAAAACCAAAATTATCTTTGAACCTGGAAGATCTATTATTGGAAATGCAGGGGTATTAATTACTAAAGTAATTTATATCAAAGAAACTAGGAGTAAAGATTTTATAATTTTGGACGCTGCAATGAATGATTTAATGAGACCAGCATTATATGGCGCGGAACATAAAATTATACCAGCTTTAAAAAATAAAAAAAAAGTAAATAAAATTTATGAATTTGTAGGTCCGATTTGTGAAAGTACTGATAAATTTTTAACTCAAAAAAAATTTCAGAAATTAGAAGAAAAAGATTTAGTTATAATCTGTGATGTAGGAGCCTATGGAATGTCTTTAAGTTCAAATTATAATGTTAGACCTAAACCGATAGAAATTTTAATTAAAAAATCTAAAGTCGAAGTTATTAAGAAAAGACAAAAACTTGCAGATTTAATATAATTGAATATTTTAATGATTAGAAATTTTTTATTTTTAATTACTTTTTTTTTAGGAATCATTTTTATTTCACTAATTTTTATTCCTGCACTATTTTTACCTCAGCAAGTAACCCTATTTGGTGGAAAAATTATGGGATATTGGTCAGCATTTTGTTTAAGAACAATTTTATCAACAAAAATTATTATCAAAGGTAAAAATAATATTATTAATAATGAAAGTTTTTTTATAGCTTCATCTCACCAGTCAATGTTTGAAACCTTTTTTTTACAAACAATTTTTAATTCCCCAATATTCATTTTAAAAAAAGAATTACTTAAAATACCTTTATTTGGATGGTATTTAAAAAAAATTGGATCTATTTCAATTGATAGAAATAGAACTACTAAAGAAAACCTAGGTTTTTTTGATAAAATTTCTCAAACAATTAATAAATCTAAAAGACCATTAATTATTTTTCCACAAGGTACAAGATTAGATCCAAATGAAAGATTGCCTTTTAAAAAAGGTGCAGGGAAAATTTATGAACAAATAAAATTAAAATGTCTACCTGTAGCAATTAACTCTGGAAAAATTTGGCCAAAAAAAGGTAAACTGAAATCAAATTTAGTTTTAACAATCTCTATTTTAGAACCAATAGAAGAAGGACTTGATAAAAACGTTTTTCTTAAAAATTTACAAAATAAAATTTATTCAGAGCTAGATATTTTAAATTAACCCTTCATAGGCATAACAACAAAAATACTATCGAAGTCTGCTGGGTCCTTTATAAGTGCAGGAGAACCGGTATCATTAAAAAATATTTCTATTTTATCTCCATTTAGTTGTGAAGCTATATCAATTAAATATCTTGAATTAAAACTTATATCTAATTCATGATCAAATTTAACATTTAAATTTTCTTTACCATCACCACTATTAGTATTGTTTACTGAAAGATTTAAAGTGTCTTTAGTTAGACCAAATTTGACTCCATCTTTTTTATCAAGTGAAACTGATGCTACTCTATCTACGGAGTCTAAAAATAATTTTAAATCAATTTCTAATTTTTTTTGATTATTTTTTGGAATTACTTGAGCATAATTAGGAAATTTACCATCAATTAATTTAGAAATTAAAATGCTATTATTTAATTCAAATTTAATTTTAGATTTTATATTTGAAATTTTTACATCACCCTCATAATCTTCTAAAAGAGAACATAATTGAAATATAGTTTTTTTAGGTAATATGATCGGTTCAAAATCTACTTTTTTTTCTAATTTTAACTTTGAAATAGACATTCGGTGACTGTCTGTAGCTGCTGCAGTTAAAAAAACTTTATCTTCTAATTGAGTTTGATGAAAATAAATCCCACTTAGATAATGTCTAGTTTCATCATTAGATACTGAAAATTTACATTTATTTAATAATTTTAATAGTTGTTTTGATTTAATTGAGAATTCATTTTCATTAAAGTTTTCATCTGTTATTGGAAATTCAGCTGCACTTATACAGTTAAGATTAAAAATAGATTTTTCCGATTCAAGTTGTAATTTACTTTCTTCTCTCAATGATAGATTAATTTTTTTACCAGGTGAAAATTTTCTAATAATATCATACATTATAGATGAAGTTGTTGTTGTTTTTCCTTCCTCAATAACTTCAACATTAGAAATTACCTGAATAAAAATTAAATCTAAATCAGTAGCCGTAATAACTAGTCTTGAATTACTTACATCTAAAAGTACATTTGATAAAATTGGTAAAGTACTTCTTTTTTCTATAACTCCTTGACAATAGTTAAGAGATTTTTGTAAATCTTGTTGATTAACGTTAAATTTCATTTTCTTTGTTATATAAAATCTGATTTTTCAAATTATCTATACTGCTACTTAATTCAGGATCATCTTTTTTCAATTTTTCAATTGTTTTTACTGAATGGATAATAGTTGTATGATCCCTATTGGAGAATTCTCTTCCAATCTCAGGTAAAGACTTTGAAGTAAGTACTTTTGTAAGATAAATTGCAGTTTGCCTTGGCCTCACTAAATATCTTGATCTTCTTGAAGATAACATCTCGTTTTTACTTATTTTAAAGAATTTACATACTACCGACTGAATAAAATCGATAGTTAATTTATTTTCAGATAAATTTAAAAGATCTTTTAATACTACTTTCGTTTCTGAAATATTTGGGACCTTATTATAAATTCTTGAAAAAGATACCACTCTATTAATTGCTCCCACTAATTCTCTAATACTAGTTTTAACTTCACTGCTAATAAATTTTTGAATCTCTTCTGAAATCTTTATTTGAGATGAGTAAAAAACATTAAGTTCTTCAGTTTTAATTTTTACAATTTTATATCTTAAATCATAATCTGGTTTTTGAATATCAACCACTAAGCCTCCTGCAAATCTAGATTTAATTCTCTCTTGAATTCTTGATAGTTTATTAGGTGGTCTATCTGCTGAAATAATAACTTGTGATCCTTTATCTAATAAAGCGTTAAAAGTATGAAAAAACTCTTCTTGCATGGCTTCTTTACCATTCATAAATTGAATATCATCTATCAATAAAACATCTGTATTTCTAAAATATTCTTTAAACTTTACCATTTCATTTGATTTAATGGATTTTACAAACTGATACATAAATCTTTCTGCTGAAATAAACATTACTTTATTTTTTTCTTTTAAATTTAGGCCTATAGAATTTAATAAATGTGTTTTCCCCATTCCTACACCACTGTAAATATATAGCGGATTATAGTGTGAAATATTTTCTGCAACTTTATTGGAAGCTTCAAATGCTAATTTGTTACTTGGGCCAATTATAAAATTATCAAATTTTTTATTTGGATCAATTCTATTATACTGAAGATAAGTATCTTTTATAAAAGAAACATTTTTATTTATTTCTTTATCGGTAGTGTAAGTATTAGTTTCTTGGTTTTTGTTAATTTTTTCATTAACTCTTAGCTCTATTCTACTAATATCTTTTTGATAAGTTTTTATAATCTTTAATATTTGATCTAAATACCTAGATGTAATCCAATCTCGGATAAATCTTGTAGAAACTGATAATAAAACATAATTTTTTAATTCTTCAACAAAATCAATTTTTTTAAGCCAACTGTCATAAATATCACTACCAAATTTAATTTTCATATCATTTTGAATAATATTCCAATCAATTTTACGCGAAGAGAAATTTTCTAAATTTTTAGATAATTTATTCATAGTTTTAAGGATTAACTCAGTTAAGGGTAAAAGAAAGTTAATGCAATAAAATTTTACAAAAAAATAAAAAAAAATAAAATCTGAGAGTGAAAAATAATTTTACTCAACTGAGCAAAGAAAATTATAAAATAAAATCTAGAATTGTAAAAATGGAATTAAAAATATTTTTAAAAAAAATAAAAAAATCTATATATAGTTAAAAAAATTTTTTTTTTTTTATATTTGGTATAAATACTATTAGTTGAACAACTATTTGAACAAACTAAAATATTCAATCAACTATGAGTAGTTATTTTTACAGAGAACTTATTTTTTTTGTAATTCTTGAAACATTTCTTGAGGCGTTTTGTCTTTTAATCACACCAGTCTTTGCAACTTTCATTAATTCTGAATTCAACTTAGGTAAGAATTTTAAAGCTTCATTTTTCTTTTTTTCTTCAATCAGTGAGTTCATTTTTTTTATAGCATTTCTGTATTTACTTTTACGTGACTTATTAACAATTGTTTGTCTAGAAATTCTACGTATAGTTTTAATTGCTGATTTTGTATTTGCCATAAGCGGAGTTATATAGCTTGAGAATTTATAGTGGTCAATAAAATAATTAATCATTTTTGGCACTTATTACAAAAAAAAGTTGATCTTTTTGATACAAATATTTTTTTTATTTTTCCTTTACAATTTACATCAGTGCAATTTAAATTTTCTCTTTGATATACTTTAAATTCTGTCTGAAACAATCCATTGTTTCCTGAGGTATTTTTAAAATTTTTTATACTTGATCCACCTTTTTTAATTGCTTTTTTTAGAACTAACTTTGAAAAATAAATTATTTTTTCACATTGTTTCTTCTTAAGTTTTTTTGATTCCATTAAAGGATTAATCTTACATAAAAATAATATTTCATTTGCATATATATTTCCAATTCCAGAAACAAAAGACTGATCAATTAAAAAATTTTTAATATTTTTTTTTTTATCTTTAAAATAATTAATTATATATTTTAAATTAAATTCTTTTAGGAAAGGTTCTGGACCTAAATGACTAAATTCTTTATTAAGATCATCTTTGCACTTAATTAATTTAAAAAAGCCAAATCTTCGAGGATCATTATATATTATTTTTAAATCCTTAAATATAATTACAACATGATTATGTTTTTGGGGAACATTAATTGAGTTATAAAAACTTGTATTAGTTAAAAACTTTTTTTTATTTTTATTAACTAGATGGATAGTACCAGACATTCCAAGGTGTATTATCCAATAAGTTTTATCAGATAAATGTAATACTAAATATTTTGAATATCTTGTAATTTTTTTAATAATCTTATTTCTTAATAAATTTTCAAAATTTGAAGGTATTTTAAACCTTAAATTTCTGTTTTTAATTATTATATTTATAATTTTTTTAGACTTTATCTTTTGATCTAATGATTGTTTAACTATTTCTACTTCTGGTAATTCTGGCATTTGACACTATATTAATCATAAATTAATTATTTAACATGCAACAATATCTTCAAAATAAAAAAGGGCTAGTCCAAAAAGTTTTTAATAAAGTATATGATAAGTATGATCTTATGAATGACTTTATGTCATTAGGTGTTCATAGATTATGGAAAAAAGATCTAATTCAATGGATGAATCCTGCTAAAGGAAAAAAATTAATTGATGTAGCTTGCGGTACAGGTGATCTTGGTAAATTGTTCTTAGAAGCAACAAAAACTAAAGAAAAAGTTTTATGTATAGACCCAAATCAAGGAATGATTAATAAAGGTAAAATTAAGTTAAAAAAACATAAAAATATTAAATGGTTAATTGGATCAGCAGAAGATTTACCTGTGAGTGATAATTATTATGACTATTACACTATAAGCTTCGGACTTCGTAACACAAAAAATTTAAATAAAACACTTTCTGAAGCATATCGTGTTTTAAAACCTGGTGGTCGTTTTTTGTGTCTCGAATTTTCAAAAATTGAAAATTCAAATTTAGACTTTTTCTATAAAAATTATTCTAAACTAATTCCACTAATCGGAAAAGTAATTGTAGGTGAACAAGAACCATATGAATATTTAATCAAAAGTATAGATGGATTTATAAACCAACAAGAATTAATTAATTTAATGAAAAATAATAAATTTCAGAATTGTAGATACAGAAATTTAAGTGCAGGAATTGTTGCAATACATTCTGGTTGGAAAATATAATGTTTAAGAAACTTTTCATCTTATTTAAAATTGGAAGAAAGTTTGCTAAATCTGATGCATTAAAGATTATTTCAAAGTTTCATAAACCCCCAACCTTAGTAAAAATCCTATTTAAAATACTTTCTTTCTCTTTCTCAAAAAAAGATGAAATAAATTTTAATATTAATGAAAATCAGAGACTTTGCGACTCTTTACAGTCTATGGGAACTACTTTTATTAAACTTGGACAATTTTTAGCAACTAGGCCAGATATAATTGGTGAAAATTTATCAAAACAATTAGAAATACTTCAGGATAAACTTCCACCATTTTCTTTAGTTGAAGCAAAAAAAATAATAAGAAAAGATTTAGGAGAAAAAAATTATAATTCTTTAATAAATATAAGTGAACCAATTGCAGCTGCTTCAATTGCTCAAGTTCATAAAGCACAAATAGACGATAATGGAACTATTAAGGATGTCGCTATTAAAATTTTAAGACCTAATATCAAAAAAATATTTAACGAAGAGATTGATGCTCTCATGTTATTTGCTTTCTTAATTGAGTCTTTTGTAAAAAAAACAAAAAGATTAAAATTGATAGAAGTAGTTTTTTTACTTAAAGAAATTACTAATCTCGAAATGGATTTAAGGTTTGAGGCAGCAGCAGCAAATGAATATGCAGAAAATACTAAAAATGATATTGGTTTCCATGTTCCGCATATATATTGGAATTATACTAATGAAAATGTAATGACACTTGATTGGATTGAGGGCATTTCTATACGTGAAACCAAAACTTTACAAGAAAAAGGAATAGATACCGATAAAGTTGCATCTGAGATAATCCAAAATTTTTTAAGACATGCAGTTAGAGATGGATTCTTCCATGCTGATATGCACCAAGGAAATATTTTTATAAATGAAAATGGGGAAATTGTTCCAATTGATTTTGGAATAATGGGAAGACTTGATAAAATAAATAAAAGATTTCTAGCTGAAATTTTATTTGGATTTATTCAAAGAGATTATAAAAAGGTAGCAGAGGTTCATTTACTTGCTGGATTGGTTCCTAAAAATGTTCCTGTTGATGATTTAGCTCAAGCCTTAAGATCCATAGGTGAACCAATCTTTGGACAAACAGTTAAGGATATTTCTGGAGGGAACTTATTAAAACAACTTTTTGATGTTACTGAAAAATTTAATATGCAAACTCAACCACAGCTATTAATGCTTCAAAAAACTATGGTTGTAGTAGAAGGTGTTGCTAGAAAACTCAATCCAAATACAAATATATGGGATACATCAAAACCAGTATTAGAAAATTGGTTAAAAGAAACAAAAGATCCAATTAATACAATTAATGAAACTTTAAAAAATACAGAAAATGTGATCAAAAGATTGCCCGACTTTCCAGAGATAATGGATAAAGCAAATCAAGCATTAACATTTATGGCAAGTGGACAGATAACCCCAAATTCAAACTCATATAATAAATTAATTGAAAAAAAAACTGAAATGCTTGCCTTTAGAAACCAGACAGTTATTGGTTTATTATTACTTGTAATTTTAGGTCTATTAGTATTTTAATTTGCCTTATGAAGAATTTATTAAATAAAAAAATACTTTTAATTATTTGTGGAGGAATAGCTGCGTATAAAAGCCTAGAACTAATAAGATTATTTAAAAAAAAAGGTGCAAAAGTTAAAACTATATTAACAAAAAGTGCTAAAGAATTTATTACACCACTTTCAGTTGCATCTCTTTCTCAAGAAAAAGTTTATGACGACTTATTTAATCCAGAAAATGAAGCTGAAATGGATCATATTTCACTTTCAAGATGGTCTGATGTAATAGTTGTTGCTCCTGCCACGGCTAATACAATTGCAAAATTAAGCTCTGGATCTTCTGAAGACTTAGCATCAACAGTAATGCTTGCTTCCGATAAGGATATCTTTTTAAGTCCAGCAATGAATGTCAGAATGTGGGAACATCCGTCAACTAAAGAAAACATAAATAAATTAAAAGGTTATGGTTATAAGATAATTGGTCCTGAAATAGGTGATATGGCGTGTGGTGAATTTGGAGAAGGTAAAATGACAGAACCAAATGAAGTTTTAAAAAATATTGAAGATTATTTTACTAATAAGAATATAAGTAAAAAGTTAAAAGCTTTAGTTACTGCTGGACCAACTTATGAATACATTGATCCAGTAA
>CACFAF010000002.1 GCA_902564245.1 uncultured Pelagibacteraceae bacterium
TCTAATGATGGTTTAAAAGATATTTTTGTATCAAATAATTCTTTATTCGGTAAATTTTTACATAAAGAAATTGTTATAGGTGAAGATAAATTTCCTATTGGAACTGAAATAAATGAAACCATCTTACAGAAGTTTATAGATTCTAATATTTTGTTGATTGAAATATCAACAACTAATTCAATCAATAAAGGTCCTTATTTATTGCAAACAATTTTAAATGATAAAAATGAAACAAAAAATGATGCAATAACAGAAATTTATAAAGTTTTAAGACCTGGTGAACCTCCTACGATTGAGATAGCAACACAAATTTTTAATAATTTGTTTTTTAGTTCTGACAGGTATGATTTATCTGATGTTGGAAGAGTTAAAATGAACTCTAGATTAGACTTAGATTGCTCTGACAAAATTACTATTTTAAGAAATGAAGATATTTTATCGATTATCAAAAAAATGCTTGATTTAAGAGATGGCAAAGATGAAGTCGACGATATTGATCATTTAGGTAATAGAAGAGTTAGATCTGTTGGTGAATTGGTAGAAAATCAAGCAAGAATAGGTGTTTACAGAATGGAAAGAGCCATCAAAGAGAAAATGACTACTTTAGATATAGAGTCTGCTATGCCACAAGATTTAATTAATGCAAAACCACTAACTATTTCTTTAAAAGATTTTTTTGCAACATCACAACTTTCACAATTTATGGACCAAACGAACCCTCTGTCTGAAATTACTCATAAAAGAAGAGTTTCTGCTTTAGGACCTGGAGGCTTAACAAGGGAAAGAGCTGGATTTGAAGTTCGTGATGTACACCCAACTCATTATGGAAGAATCTGTCCAATTGAAACACCTGAAGGACCTAATATTGGTTTAATAAATAGTTTATCAACTTATGCAAAAATAAATAAATATGGTTTTATAGAAAGTCCTTACAAGAGAGTTAAAAATGGAATAGTCGAAGATAAAATTGAATATTTATCAGCTATGGAGGAAACTAAATATACTATAGCTCAAGCTAATTCAAAACTAGACAAGAACGGTAAAATTATTGAAGACCTAGTTTCTTGTAGGCAAAATCTTAATTTTGTTTTATCGAAACCCGAAAACATTGATTATATAGATGTATCACCTAAACAGTTAGTCTCTGTTGCAGCTTCATTAATTCCTTTTTTAGAAAATGATGACGCCAATAGAGCTTTAATGGGATCCAATATGATGAGGCAGGCTGTCCCATTGTTAAAACCAGAGTCACCATTAGTTGGTACTGGTATCGAAAGTGATGTAGCATTAGATTCAGGTGTTACAATTGTTGCAAAAAGAGATGGTATTGTAGATAAAATTGATGGAAAAAGAATTGTAATAAAAGCAATTGGTGAGACAGATTTTACAAAATCTGGAGTTGACATTTATAATTTACAAAAATTTAAAAGATCAAATCAAAATACATGTATAAATCAAAAACCACTTGTAAGGGTTGGAGATAAAGTTAGCTCTGGAGATATAATAGCAGATGGACCCTCAACAAAGCTAGGTGAACTTGCTTTAGGAAAAAATGTTACTGTAGCATTTATGCCATGGCAAGGTTATAATTTTGAAGATTCTATTTTAATATCAGAAAGATGTGTGACTGACGATGTATTTACTTCTATTCATATTGAAGAATATGAGGTGATGGCTAGAGATACAAAACTTGGTGAAGAAGATATTACAAGAGATATTCCAAACGTTAATGAAGAATCATTAAAAAATCTTGATGAGTCAGGCATAGTTTATATTGGCGCTGAAGTAAAAGCTGGAGATATTTTAGTAGGAAAAGTTACTCCAAAGGGAGACTCAGCATCAGGACCAGAAGAAAAATTATTAAGATCAATTTTTGGTGAAAAAGCCATAGATGTAATTGATACTTCTTTAAAAATGCCGAGCGGCAGCAGTGGCATAGTTGTAGATGTTAGAGTATTTAATAGACATGGAATTGAGAAAGATGAAAGATCAATTACTATTGAACGAGCTGAGATTGATGTAGTTCAACAAGATAGAATTGTTGAAGAAGAGATATTACAAAGAAGTATTAAACAAAGAGCTAGTCAAATTTTAAGCGGATCGACATCAAATAAAAAACTTAAAGAAATTAATATTGGAGATAAACTAAACTCTGAAAAAATAGAAACTTTAAATATTTCAGAATTATTTAAATTAACAGTTGGTGATAAAAAAAAGGAAGATTCATTAGATCAATTAAAAAGCCAATATAATAAAGCTAAAGAAGATATATTAGAAAGATTTGAAGATAAAGTTTTAAAAATTAGACAAGGAGATGATTTATTACCAAGTGTAATGAAAATGGTTAAAGTATTTGTAGCAATTAAAAGAAGATTACGACCAGGAGATAAAATGTCAGGTCGACATGGAAACAAAGGAGTTGTTAGTAAAATTGTTCCTGTCGAAGATATGCCTTATAGAGAAAATGGAACTCCTGTAGATATTGTTTTAAACCCATTAGGTGTACCAAGTCGTATGAATGTGGGTCAGATTTTAGAAACTCACTTAGGATGGGCTTGTAAAGAATTTGGTGAAAAAGTTAAAAAATTGATAGATGAAAATCAAAAAAAGATTGAAAAAAAATGAAAAAATTTCAAAATTTTTACAATCAGTTTATGGAAAAGATATCTTTAATGAAAATTTAGATAAACTCTCTAAAACAGAATTCAAAGATTTGTGTGAAAATCTTCAAAATGGAATACCAATAGCTACTCCTGTTTTTGATGGAGCGAAAGAAAAAGATGTAACAAATATGCTTGAATTGGCAAATTTGCCTGGTTCAGGGCAAACTTATCTTTGGGATGGACGTACAGGGGAAAAATTCGATAGACCAGTCACTGTTGGAATTATTTACATGTTAAAATTACATCACTTAGTTGAAGATAAAATTCATGCTAGATCCACAGGGCCTTATAGTTTAGTAACACAACAACCTTTAGGAGGTAAGGCACAACTTGGCGGTCAAAGATTTGGAGAAATGGAAGTTTGGGCATTAGAGGCTTATGGAGCTTCTTATACTCTTCAAGAAATTTTAACAGTTAAATCAGATGATGTAGCGGGACGAGTAAAAGTTTATGAAACTATTGTTAAAGGAGAAGAAAACTTTGAATCAGGCATACCTGAATCATTTAATGTCCTTGTAAAAGAAATTAAATCTCTAGCCCTAAATGTTGAATTAAATTAATTATGAAAAAAGAATTAACAGATCTATTTAAAAATAACGAAATAGCTGAAGCTCAAAACTTCAATAGTATAAAGATTACTTTAGCTAGTCCGGATAAAATTAAATCATGGACATATGGTGAAATAAAAAAACCTGAAACAATCAATTATAGAACATTTAGACCAGAGAAAGATGGTCTATTTTGTGCAAGAATATTTGGCCCTATCAAAGATTATGAATGTTTATGTGGTAAATACAAAAGAATGAAATTTAGAGGTATAATATGTGAAAAATGTGGTGTTGAAGTTACAAAATCAAATGTTCGTAGAGAAAGAATGGGCCATATTAATTTGGCTACTCCAGTTGCACATATATGGTTTTTAAAATCGCTTCCAAGTAGAATTTCTTTAGCAGTAGATATGAAGTTAAAAGAAGTTGAAAGAGTATTATACTTTGAAAACTTCATTGTAATTGAACCAGGTTTAACTGGATTAAAAAAGAATCAATTATTAAATGAGGAAGAACTAGCAAAATATCAAGATGAATTTGGTGAAGAGTCTTTCACAGCTGGCATTGGTGCAGAAGCAATTCTTGAGATTTTAAAATCATTAAATTTAGAAGAAGAGAGAAAAATTTTAGTTAAAACAATTCAAGAGACGAAATCAAAAGTAAACGAAGAAAGATCTATTAAAAGATTAAAATTAATAGAGTCATTCTTAGAAACTGGACAAAAACCAGAATGGATGATTTTAACTGTTATACCAGTTATTCCACCTGAGTTAAGACCACTTGTTCCTTTAGACGGAGGTAGATTTGCTACTTCAGATTTGAACGATCTTTATAGAAGAGTAATTAACAGAAACAATCGTTTAAAAAGATTAATGGATTTGAAAGCCCCAGACATAATAATAAGAAATGAGAAAAGAATGTTACAAGAGTCTGTTGATGCATTATTTGATAATGGTAGAAGAGGTAGAGTTATAACTGGTACTGGTAAGAGACCATTAAAATCTTTAGCAGAAATGCTAAAAGGTAAACAAGGAAGATTCAGACAAAACTTATTAGGTAAAAGAGTAGATTATTCAGGAAGGTCTGTAATTGTTGTAGGACCTGATCTTAAACTTCATGAGTGTGGCTTACCTAAAAAGATGGCGTTAGAATTGTTTAAACCGTTTTTATATGCTCGATTAAATAAATTAGGATTAGCTTCAACAATAAAACAAGCAAAAAAATTAGTTGAAAAAGAAACAAATGCAGTTTGGGATGCTTTAGAACTAATTGTTAGAGAACACCCAGTAATATTGAATAGAGCTCCTACACTTCATAGACTTGGAGTTCAAGCATTTGAACCAAAATTAATAGAAGGTGATGCTATTGAATTACATCCGCTAACATGTGCAGCATTTAATGCTGACTTTGATGGAGACCAAATGGCGGTGCATATTCCATTAAGTTTAGAAGCACAATTAGAAGCTAGAATTTTGATGTTATCAACTAATAATATTCTAAGTCCGTCTAATGGGAAACCAATAATTGTACCAAGTCAAGATATGATCCTAGGTATTTATTATCTTTCTCAACCACCATTTCAAACAGAAAAAATTGAGGGATATTTCATTAATAATTCTGAAATTGAACAAGCTTTAGAAACAGGTGACATAAAAGTTCATTCAACAATTATTTCTAGATTTGAAACTATTGATGAAAAAGGAAATAGAATATCAGAAAAATATACTAGTACTGCAGGTAGATTTTTGTTAGCAAATTTATTGCCAAAGAATAAAGATATAAAATTTTCTTTGATAGACAGAATCTTACCTAAAAAAGTTGTTTCAGAAATAATTGATATTGTATTCAGATTTTGTGGTCAAAAACGTACTGTTATTTTTTGTGACAAATTAAAAGATTTAGGATTCAAACATGCATTTAAGGCGGGAATTTCTTTTGGAAAGGATGATTTAATTATTCCATCTAACAAGGAACAATTAATAGATGATACAAAAAAACTAATTGCTGATTATGAAAATCAATATTCTGAGGGATTAATTACAAGGGGTGAAAAATATAATAAAGTAGTTGATGCCTGGTCTAAATGTACTGATAAAGTTGCTGGTGAAATGATGAAAGGAATATCTGCAACAGCTACTACTAAAGATGGATTACAAATTAATTCTGTTTTCATGATGGCCGATAGTGGGGCAAGAGGATCTGCCGCACAAATGAAACAATTAGCAGGTATGAGAGGTCTAATTGCAAAACCATCAGGTGAAATTATTGAAACTCCAATTACATCAAATTTTAAAGAAGGTTTAACTGCATTAGAATATTTTAATTCAACGCATGGAGCCAGAAAAGGTCTAGCAGATACAGCTCTTAAAACTGCAAGTTCTGGATATTTAACTAGAAGATTATGTGATGTTGCTCAAGATTTGACAATTACTAAACCTAAATGTGATATGAAGTGTGGTTCAATTAAACTTACTGAAGTATTAGAAGGTGGAAATATTATGGTAAGTCTATCCGAAAGAGCTTTAGGAAGAGTTGCAGCTACTGATATTAAAAACCCAATTACAGGTGAAATAATAATTAAAAAAGATGAAATGATCGATGAAGCTGGTTGTGAAAAAATTGATGCAGCAGGTGTAAAAAATATAAATGTCTATTCAGTTATGACATGTGGCGCAAAAGAAGGTGTATGTGCAACTTCATACGGAAGAGATTTATCAAGAGGTAAAATGGTTCATGTAGGTGAAGCTATAGGAATGATTTCAGCACAATCAATTGGAGAACCAGGTACACAATTAACTATGAGAACTTTCCACGTAGGTGGAACAGCTTCTGTTAAACAAGAATCGCAGATTATAACTAAATCAGAAGGTGTTTTGAAGATTATTAATACAAATTTATTAGAAGATTCTAAGAAGAATTTAATTGTTATGGGAAGAAATACAGAATTAGTAATCGAAGATCAAAATGGTTTACAAGTTGCGGTCTATAAAGTTCCTTATGGATCTAGATTATTTTTTCAAAATGGAGATAAAGTTAAAAAAAATGAAAAAATTTGTGAATGGGATCCATACACAACACCGGTTATTGCAGAAAAAAGTGGTATAGCCGGTTATGTAGATTTAATTGACGGTGTATCAATTCAAGAAACAACAGATGATGCTACTGGTATTTCATCTAAATCTGTTATTGACTGGAGATCTCAGTCAAAAAATACAGATTTAAAACCAAGAATTACATTAAGAGATAACAAAGGAAATGTTATTAAAAAAGCTGATGATAACGAGGCCAGATATTACTTAGTTCCAGACTCTATTCTTTCAGTTAAAGATGGTCAAAAAATTTCTGCGGGCGATGTAATAGCAAGATTGCCAAAAGAGACAACTAAAACTAAAGATATTACTGGAGGTTTACCAAGAGTAGCTGAGTTATTTGAAGCAAGAAAAGCTAAAGATAGTGCAATAATCGCTGAAAATGATGGTAAAGTAATTTTTGGTAAAGAGGTTAGAGGAAAACAAAGAATATCTATTCAGCCTGAAAATGGCGATCCCTCAAATTATTTAATACCTAAAGGAAAACATATAAATTTTAACCAAGGTGAAAATATTAAAAAAGGTGAATATTTACTTGATGGTCAACCTTTGCCACACGATATACTAAGAATTTTAGGCATTGAAGAATTGACAGAATATTTTGTTAATCAAGTTCAAGAAGTTTATAGATTACAAGGTGTAGTAATAAATGATAAACATATTGAGACTATTTTACGACAAATGCTTAAGAAAGTAGAGATAAAAAATCCTGGTGACTCAAATTATTTACCAGGTGAGATAATCGATAGAATTAAGTTCAATGATGTTAATGAAAAATTAAAAAATGAAGGAAAAAAAGTAGCTATTGGTGAAAGAGTTTTAATGGGTATCACAAAAGCTTCTCTACAAACTGAGTCATTTATATCAGCAGCCTCTTTCCAAGAAACTACAAGGGTTTTAACTGATGCTGCTATCAAAGGTAAAATAGATAAACTTCAAGGTTTAAAGGAAAATGTTATAGTAGGAAGATTGGTTCCAGCTGGTACTGGGTCAATAAAGAATAACTGGAATCGTAAAGCAGTAATCGATGATAAAAAATTTCTTGCCGAGCAGGAAAAGCTAGAGCCTTCAGAAACCCCTGTAAATCAATAAAAAAAACACTTATAGATTGTCTTTTTAAATTGACAAAGTAGAATTCTATAGTAGTTTGGCCATGTTTTTGGTTGGAATGTAGTGCTTTTTGCACTAAACGCTGCCACTTAATAACCTGTCAGTTATTTCTATCAAAAAAATTAAATTATAAATTTTATGCCGACTATAAACCAGTTGTTAAGAAAAAAAAGACTTAAACCCGTTGCCAGGAATAAAGTTCCTGCGCTAGAAAAACAGCCCTTAAAAAGAGGCGTGTGTGTAAAAGTTTATACAACTACTCCAAAAAAACCTAATTCTGCCTTAAGAAAAGTTGCAAGAGTTAGATTATCAAATGGATTTGAAGTTACAGCATATATACCTGGTGAAGGTCATAATTTACAAGAGCACTCTGTAGTATTAATTAGAGGTGGTCGAGTTAAAGATCTACCAGGTGTGCGTTATCATATTTTAAGAGGAAATCTAGACACACAAGGAGTTGCTGGAAGGAAACAAAGAAGATCTCTTTACGGAACTAAAAAGAAATAATTAATTATGTCTAGAAAAAAAACACAACCAAAAAAAATTCCATTAATAGATCCAATATACAAGTCTACAATAATTCCAAAGTTAATTAACTCTATCATGTATGATGGAAAAAAAGGTGTTGCAACTAAAATTGTTTATGATGCTATAAATAAAATTAAAACAAAATCTAAAGAAGAACCTATAAACATTTTTAACGAAGCAATTAATAATATTAAACCAACTGTTGAGGTTAGATCTAGGAGAGTTGGAGGTGCAACCTATCAAGTGCCAGTCGAGGTTAAATTAAAACGTGCACAAGCATTGGCTATAAGATGGTTAATTGATGCCTCAAGAAAAAGAAAAGACAAACATATGGCAGATAAAATTTTTAATGAAATTTATGATGCATATGAAAAAAGAGGATCTGCAGTTAAAAAAAAAGAAGATGTGCATAAGATGGCTGAGTCAAATAAAGCTTTTGCACATTTTAGATGGTAAAAAAATGACTAGAACACATAAATTAGAAAAATATAGAAATATTGGAATAATGGCACATATTGATGCTGGAAAGACTACGACAACAGAAAGAATTTTATATTATACTGGAAAAAGTCACAAGATAGGAGAAGTTCATGATGGTGCTGCTACGATGGACTGGATGGAACAAGAACAAGAAAGAGGTATAACTATTACATCAGCAGCTACTACTTGCTTTTGGCAAGATCACAGAATTAATATTATTGATACTCCAGGACATGTTGATTTCACAATTGAAGTTGAAAGATCTTTAAAAGTTTTAGATGGAGCAGTAGCTGTTTTTGATGGAGTAGCAGGAGTAGAGCCTCAATCAGAAACTGTTTGGCGACAAGCTGACAAATATAAAGTTCCAAGAATCTGTTTTGTAAATAAACTTGATAGAACAGGTGCTGATTTTTTTAGATGTGTAGACATGATTAAAGATAGACTAGGGGCAAAACCTCTAGTGTTACAAGTGCCTATTGGAATTGAAGCTTCATTATCAGGTGTAGTTGATTTAGTTAAAATGAAAGCTCAAGTTTGGAAAAATGAAGCACTTGGAGCAGAATGGGAATATAAAGAAATTCCAGAAGATTTAAAAGAAATCTCACAAAAATATAGGACTGAATTAGTTGAAATGGCAGTTGAACAGGATGAAAAACTTATGGAAAGCTACCTAAATGGTGATGAGATAAAAGAAGAAGATTTAGTTAATTGTATAAGAAAAGGGTGTTTAAACTTTAGCTTTGTTCCTGTTTTAACTGGCTCAGCATTTAAGAATAAAGGCGTGCAACCTTTATTAGATGCAGTAGTAAATTATTTACCAAGCCCTGTAGACATTGGATCTATTAAAGGAACAAAACCTGGAAGTGAAGATGAAATTGAAATGAAATTTGAAGATGGGGCTGGTTTTTCAGCATTAGCTTTTAAGGTTGCTAATGATCCTTTTGTTGGTTCGTTAACATTTATCAGAATTTATTCAGGAACAATAAAAACTGGAACAGGAATTTATAATTCTTCAAAAGAAAAAGAGGAAAGAGTTGGAAGGATGTTATTAATGCATGCAAACTCTAGAGAAGATATTAAAGAGGCAAATTCGGGTGATATTGTTGCTTTGGCAGGGCTAAAGTATACCATAACTGGCCATACTTTATGTGATGAAGAGAAACCTGTTTTATTAGAACCGATGGAGTTTCCCGACCCTGTGATTGAAATTGCAGTTGAACCAAAAACAAAAGCTGACCAAGAAAAAATGGGAGAAGCTTTAGGAAGATTGGCCAAGGAAGATCCTTCTTTTAGAGTAACATCAGATGAAGAGTCAGGACAGACTATAATCAAAGGAATGGGTGAACTTCATTTAGATATTATTGTCGATAGGATGAAAAGGGAGTTTAAAGTTGAAGCAAATGTTGGAGCTCCTCAAGTTGCATATAGAGAAACTCTTCAAAACGCATCTGAGTTTGATTATACACATAAAAAACAAAGTGGTGGCGCAGGACAATTTGCAAGAGTTAAATTATTAGTAGAGCCACAAGAGCCTGGCGCAGGAAGACTTGTAGAGAGTAAAATTAAAGGTGGCGCTATACCAAAAGAATTTATTCCAGGTGTGGAAAAAGGAATTGAAACTGTTTCTGATTCAGGAATTTTAGCGGGATTTCCAATGATAGATTATAAAGTAACTATCTTAGATGGATTACATCACGATGTTGACTCTAGTGTTTTAGCTTTTGAATTAGCTTCTCGTGCATGCTTTAAAGAAGCATGTACTAGAGGAACATTAAAGTTATTAGAACCTGTTATGAGAGTAGAAGTGGTAACTCCAGAAGATTATATGGGTGATGTTATAGGAGATTTAAATAGTAGAAGAGGTCAAATTAACACTCAAGAACAACGTGGAAATGCAACTGTTATAACTGCAATGGTTCCGTTAGCTAATATGTTTGGCTATATTAATAGCCTTAGATCTATGTCGCAAGGAAGAGCACAATACTCAATGTTTTTTGATCATTACTCTAAAGTACCACAAAATGTTCAAGACGATGTAACAAAAAAAATAGCAGGCTAATTATGGAAAAGCAAAATATAAGAATTAAATTAAGAGCATATGATAATAAAATTTTAGATCTATCAACTCAAGAAATAGTTAATACTGTAAAGAGAACTGGTGCAAATATAAAAGGTCCTATTCCTTTACCTACAAAAATTGAAAAGTATACTGTTTTAAGATCACCTCACATTGATAAAAAAAGTAGAGAACAATTTGAAACAAGAACGCACAAAAGATTAATTGATATAATTGAACCAACACCACAAACTGTAGAAGCTTTAATGAAGCTGGATTTAGCTTCAGGTGTAGATGTGGAGATAAAGATCTAAATATGAGTGAAATAGCTTTAATAGGAAAAAAATTAGGAATGACTAGAGAATTTTATAAAACCGGTCAATCAGTTCCTGTCACTGTAGTTAAAATGGAAAAAGCTAGAGTTATTCAGGTTATTGAAGAAGAAAAAAGAGGCTATAAAGCAGTCCAATTAGGTTTTGGTAAAATTAAAAATTCAAAATTAACAAAAGCTATGAAGGGGTTTTATACAAAAAAAAATACTGAAGCTAAAAAGAAATTGAAAGAATTTAGAGTAAAAAACACTGAAGAATTTAAAGAAGGAAATGAATTTGGTTTAGAAATTTTTAAAGAAGTTAAGTTTGTAGACGTTAAATCAAAAACTATTGGGAAAGGTTTCGCCGGGGTAATGAAAAGACATAATTTTGGCGGCTTAAGGGCTTCCCATGGTGTTTCAGTTTCTCATAGATCACATGGTTCTACTGGCCAAAGGCAAGATCCTGGAAAGGTATTTAAAGGAAAAAAAATGGCAGGACACATGGGTGATAAAACTAGGACAATCCAAAATATTGAAATTATAAAATCTGATTTAGATAACAATTTATTGTATCTTAAAGGATCAATACCTGGATCAAAAAATACAGAATTATTGGTTAAAAAAGCAGTTAAAAATATTCAGAAGTTAACAATTAAAGAAAAAATTGAAGTATTAGAAAAAGCTAAAAAAACACCTGAAAAAAAGAAGAAATAAAATGAAATTGGAAAAAATAAATTTAGATGGAAAAAAAGACTCAATTGAAGTTTTGGATAAAATATTTTCTGGTAAAATAAATAAGCGATTGGTTAATAGTGCACTTTATAAAACTAATGCAAATTATAAAGGCAGGCATGCAAAAACAAAACAACAGAATGAAATTAAAGGATCAACATCTAAAATTTATGCCCAAAAAGGAACAGGTAATGCAAGACATGCCAGTAGAAAAGCTCCAATCTTTATTGGAGGTGGTATTGCACATGGTCCTAAGGGTGAATTGGCATATAAGAAAAGAAAGTTAAATAAAAATGAAAAAAAGTTAAGCATAGCTTCTTTAATAACTGAAAAAAATAAATTAAAAAATTTAGTTATTTTTAGTGATTTTAAAAATGAAATTAAAAAAACAAAAGAAATGAATTCTATACTTAATAAATTTGAAATTAATAATTCACTTATAATTTTAGATAAATCATCTAAAGATAAAATTGAAAAATCTGCGAGAAATATTCCAAATATAAAAGTTACAGACATTAATCATTTTAGTGCTTTTGATATTGTTAAATTTAAAAAAGTTGTCTTTACTGAGACTGCAGTTAAGGAACTTGAAAAGAGATATTCATAATATGGAAAAGATTCATTTATACGATAAAATATTGTCACCCTTAGTTACTGAAAAGTCTACTAATCTATCAGAACAAAACAAGATAACCTTCAAGGTACCAAATAAAGCTAATAAGATTAATTTGAAAAAAAATATAGAAAAAATTTTTAAGGTAAATGTGACAAAAATAAATATCATAAATAAACAATCTAGAAAAAAAATAACAAGAGGAAAAAAAGTTAGAGTTCAAGGTTATAAAAAAGCAATAGTTACTTTAAAAAAAGGTCAAAGCATAGATTTAACAACTGGAATTTAATATGGCATTAAAAACATTTAAACCTTACACAAAATCTTCAAGAGGAACTATTTTAGTTGATAGAAACAACTTATGGAAAGGAAAACCATTTAAAACTTTAGTTCAACCTAAAAATTCCATGAAAGGTAGAAATAATAATGGTCATATCACTTCTAGAAATAGAGCAGGTGGTCATAAGAAAATGTACAGACAAATTGATTTTCATAGAAAGAAAGCAGATGTTCCAGCAGTTGTTGAGAGAATAGAATACGATCCAAACAGATCATGTTATATAATGTTAGTCAAATTTGAAGACGGACAAAATTTTTACTATTTAGCTCCACAAAAAATTAAAGTGGGTGACAAGATTGAAAATGGTACAAAAAAAGAGATTAAAATTGGAAATGCTATGCCGTTACATGATATTCCTGTAGGCATAGATATACATAATGTAGAAATTCAACCTGGCGGAGGCGGAAAAATAGCTAGATCCGCAGGGACTTCAGTTGCTATTTCAGGAATAGATGGAAATTACTCTTTAATTAAAATGGCTTCAGGAGAAGTAAGAAAGATTGACTCAAGATCAATGGCAACCATTGGTGTTTTGTCAAATCCTGATCAAAAAAATATTAAAATAGGAAAAGCTGGCCGATCAAGATGGTTAGGAAGAAGACCACATACAAGGGGAGTAGTAATGAATCCTGTGGATCATCCTCATGGAGGAGGTGAAGGTAAAAGTGCTGGTGGAAGACACCCAGTATCTAGAACTGGCCAGTCAGCTAAAGGGTTAAAAACTAGAGATAATAAAAGAACTGATAAATATATAATTAGAAGAAGGAAAAGAAAGAAGGCTTAATTTATGGCACGTGCAATTTGGAAAGGTCCTTTTGTAGAAGAAAGTTTGATTAAAAAAGTAGAACAACAAAAAAATCAATCTCAAAAAAAACCAATTAAAACGTGGTCAAGAAAATCTACTATAATACCTGAATTTGTTGGAATCAGTTTTTTAATTTATAATGGAAAGAAATTTATTCCACTAACAGTCTCTGAAGATATGGTTGGACATAAATTAGGTGAATTTGCACCTACAAGAACATTCTTTGGACATACACCTGCAGATAAAAAAGCTAAAGAAGCAGAGCCAGAAAAGAAAGATAGTAAATAAAATGGGTAAAAAGAAAAAAAATAAAGAAAATTCTGACAAATTGGTCAAATCAATTAATAAGAATATTAGATCAAGTACTAGAAAACTTAATCCTATTTTAAAAACTATAGTTGGAAAAAAAGTGGATATAGCAATTAGAAATTTAACTTTTTCAGACAAAAGAGTTTCTCAGGATATTAAAAAAACTATTTCTTCTGCAGTTGCAAATGCTGAGAATAATTTTCAATACGATATAGATAAATTAATTGTAAAAGAGGCATATTGTGGAAAAAAAATTGTTATGAAGAGATTTAGAGCAAGAGCAAAAGGTAGAGCTGCACCAATATTAAAACCTTATTCTAGCGTTACAATAATTTTATCTGAAACAAAACAAATGGAGAGTCATGGGTCAAAAGGTTAATCCTGTAGGTCTTAGATTGGGAATAAATAGAGGTTGGGATTCTGTTTGGTATGCTAAGAAAAAAGATTTTGGTAATTTTTTAATTGAAGATTTTAAAATAAGAAATTACATAAAGAAAAATGTTGTAAATTCTGGTGTTTCAAAGGTAATGATAGAAAGAACATCAAAAAAATGTTTTGTTACTATTTATACTTCTAGGCCTGGTTTTGTAATAGGTAAAAAGGGAAGTGATATAGAAAAGATTAAATCTAAATTAGCTAAACTAACAACTAATGAAGTAACATTAAATATTAAAGAAGTAAAAAAACCAGAAACTAATAGTTTTTTAGTAGCAGAAAATATTGCACAACAACTTGTTAAAAGAATTTCATACAGACGAGCTATGAAAAGAGCTATGCAATCTTGCTTAAGATTAGGAGCAAAAGGGATAAAAGTTTCGATCAGTGGAAGATTAGGAGGAAATGAAATAGCAAGAACAGAATGGTTAAGAGAAGGAAGTATTCCTTCACACACATTAAGAGCCGATATTGATTATGCTGAAGCTGAGGCGCTAACAACTTATGGAATTATTGGAATTAAAGTATGGATTTATAAGGGTGAAATTTTTTCAAAAGAATTTAGTCAGGAAACAAACACAAAATAATTATGCTACAGCCAACTAGAACAAAATATAGAAAAGCTCACAAAGGAAGAATTCATGGAAATGCTTCAAGATGTAATTTTATAAATTATGGTGCTTTTGCCTTAAAAGCTATGGAGCCAGATAGAGTAATAGGCAAACAAATAGAAGCTGCAAGAGTTGCATTGACAAGACATATGAAGCGACAAGGAAGAGTATGGACTAGGATTTTTCCAAATATACCTGTTTCAAAAAAACCTGTTGAAGTAAGAATGGGTAAAGGAAAAGGAAGTCCTGAATATTGGGCATGCAGAGTAAAACCAGGGAGAATTTTATTTGAAATAGATGGAGTTTCAGAACAAATTGCTAAAGAAGCATTATATAAAGCTTCAGCTAAATTACCAATTAAAACAAAATTTATTAAACGGGTTTTGTAATTATGAAAAAAAATGAATTAAAGAAATTAACAAAAGATCAAGCAATGAAAAACATTGAAAAATTAAAAAAAGATTTATTTAATTTTAGATTCCAAAAAATAAATTCACAAATCACAAATCCATCTAAAATAAGTGAAACCAAAAAAACGATTGCACAATTAAAAACACTTTTAAAAGGAAAATTAAATGCCTAAAAAAATTTTAACTGGTACTGTTATAAGCGATAAACCAAATAAAACTGTAACTGTTTTAGTAGAAAGAAAGTATCAACATCCTATTTTAAAAAAAGTAGTAAAGGTTAAAAAAAAATACAATGCACATGATGAGAATAACAAGTATAAAAACGGTGATAAAGTTTCAATAATTGAAAGCAAACCATTTTCAAAAAATAAAAAATTTGAAGTTATGGAGAATATTAAATGATACAAGTACAAACTGAATTATTTGTAGCTGACAACACCGGTGCAAAAAAAATTGAGTGCATCAAAGTTCTTGGTGGATCAAAAAGAAGATATGCAAGCATAGGTGATACTATAGTTATAGCTGTTAAAGAAGCTATACCTAAAGGAAAAGTTAAAAAAGGTACAGTACACAAAGCAGTAGTTGTTAGAGTTAAAAAAGGAATCCACAGAGAAGATGGATCAAAAGTTAAATTTGATAATAATGCTGCTGTATTAGTTGATGATAAAGGAGAACCAGTAGGCACTAGAATTTTTGGCCCAGTTACAAGAGAACTAAGAAGCAGAGGACAAATGAAAATAATTTCGTTAGCACCGGAGGTTATATAAGATGATAAAAAAAGGTTCGAAAGTTAAAATTTTAACTGGAAAAGATAGAAATAAAGAAGGTGAAATTATTGAAATGGATAGATCAAATGAAAGAGCCAAAGTAAAAGGAATTAATTTAGTAAAAAAACATGTTAAAACAACAAAAGAAAAAAAAGGTGGAATAGTATCTAAGGAAAATTTCTTACATATTTCCAACTTATCTTTAATTGATGAAAAAATTAAAAAACAAAAAGAGAAGGCAGCTAAATAATGACGCCAAGATTAAAAGAACTTTATTTTAAGGAAATTCAACCATCTTTAAAAGAAAAATTTGGATTTAAAAATACATACATGGGACCAATGCTTCAAAAAGTTGTTATAAACATGGGATTAGGTATAGATGGAAATGATTCTAAAATAGTTAAGTCATGTGTTGAAGATTTAGCAAATTTAGCAGGACAAAAACCAGTTATTACAAAATTCAAAAAATCTATAGCAAATTTTAAAACTAGAAAAAATACAAATGCAGGTTTAAAAGTTACACTAAGAAAAAATAAAATGTACGAGTTCATTGATAGACTTACAAATGTTGCTCTTCCGCGAATAAAAGATTTTAGAGGTTTATCTCCTAACAGTTTTGATAAATATGGAAATTACACATTTGGTGTAAAAGAACATATAATTTTTCCAGAAGTTAATTTTGATAAAGTTGACAAAATAAGAGGTTTAGACATTACTATTGTTATAAAATCTTTAAGTAATGAACATAGTCTTGAACTTTTAAATAAGTTTAATTTTCCATTTAAAAAAAAAGGAGATAATTAGATATGGCAAAGATGAGCTCAATAAATAAGAATAATAGAAGAATAAAATTATCAAATAAATTTTTTAAAAAAAGACAAGCATTAAAAAAGATTATAATGAATAAAAAACTTACATTAGAAGAAAGATTTAAAGCTCAACAAAAATTATCAAAACTTCCAAGAAATTCAGCAAAGATTAGAGTTATGAATAGATGTCAAATCACAGGAAGACCGCATGGCGTATACAGAAAATTAAAAATATCCAGAATAGCCTTAAGACAACTTGGGCTACAAGGAAAAATACCTGGAATGGTAAAATCAAGTTGGTAGAAAGGAATATATGAGTTTAAGTGATCCTATAGGAGATATGATAGCAAGAATTAAAAACGCACAAATGCGTAATCATAAAAAGGTAGAACTGCCTTCTTCTAATTTTAAAATTAAGATAGCTGAAGTACTAAAAAATGAGGGATTTATAATTAATTATAAAATTGATAATGAATCAAAAAAAACAAAATTATTAATTGATTTAAAATATTTTGGTGGAAATCCAGTTATTAATACTATTGAAAGAATATCCAAACCAGGAAGAAGAATTTTTTCAAGAGCTGAAAGTTTACCAAAAGTAAATAATGGACTTGGTATAGCTATTATATCAACTCCAAAAGGTGTTATGACTGATATAGATGCGAGAAAACAAAAAGTCGGTGGAGAGATAATTTGTAAGGTATTTTAATGTCTAAAATTGGAAAAATAAATATATCTATACCAGAAAAAGTTAAAGTCGTGCTTAATGGCAATGTTATGAATGTCGAAGGACCACAAGGAAAAAAATCTTTGAACGTCGATTTAGAAATATTTGATTTTAAAATAAATGATGGAAAAGAAATTTCTATTAAACCAAAAAAAATTGATCAGAATACCAAAAGACTATGGGGAATGAATAGAAGTCTAATAAATAATGCTATAATTGGCTCAAATGTTGGATACGAAAAAAAACTTGAGCTTGTAGGTGTAGGATATAGAGCTGCAATAAAAGGGAAACAACTTAATTTACAGTTAGGATTTAGTCACGATATTAATTTCGATATCCCTGAAGGAATTAAAATTAGTGTTGATAAACAAACAAATATTAAAATTAATGGAATGGACAAACAACTCGTTGGCACTGTTGTTTCAAAAATTAAATCATTAAGACCACCAGAACCTTATAAAGGCAAGGGTATTAAAGAACAAGGTCAATATGTATTAAGAAAAGAAGGAAAGAAAAAATAATGAAACTTCAAACTTCAGATAGAAAAAAATTTAGAGTATCTAATAAATTAAAAAAATTTGCTAAACCTGGAAGGTTTCGACTTAGTGTATCTAGATCTAGTAAAAATATTTCTGCACAAATAATAGATGATAAAAAGAGTGTAACTATTTTATCTGCATCATCTATTGAAAAGGACATTAAAACTTTAAATAAAAAAAATAAAACTGAGTTATCTAAAATAGTTGCAGAAAAATTAGCTAAAAAAGCTCAAGAAATGAAAATTACAAAAATTTACTTTGATAGAGGTATATACAAATATCATGGTAGAGTTAAAATTTTTGCTGATACATTAAGAAAGAATGGGATGGAATTTTAAATGATTGAAAAAAAGAAAGATGATATTTTAGAAAAACTTGTTCATATTAACAGAATAACAAAAGTTGTTAAAGGGGGAAGAAGATTTGGATTTTCTGCTCTAGTTGTTGTGGGTAACCAAAATGGTAAAATTGGTATAGCTCATGCCAAAGCTAAACAAGTACCTGATGCTATAAAAAAAGCGAATGAAGTTGCAAGAAGAAATCTAATCCAAGTGCCTTTAAGAGAAGGTAGAACTATACATCATGATGTTTACGGTAAAGACGGAGCTGGTAAAATAAAATTAAGAGCAGCTCCAAAAGGTACAGGTATTATTGCAGGTGGACCAGTAAGAGCAGTATGTGAAGTTTTGGGTGTAAAAGATATTGTAGCAAAATCTATGGGAACTGCAAATCCTCACAACGTTATTAGAGCTACGATGAAAGCTCTTACAATGCAAAATTCTCCAAAACAAATATCAACAATAAGAAATAAAAAAATTTCAGAAATAATTGAAAAAAGAGGATAATGACAACATTAAATACTATAAATAAATCTTTAAAAAAAAAAATTAGAGTAGGTAGAGGTATTGGATCAGGTAAAGGGAAAACTTCTGGTAGAGGTGTCAAAGGTCAAAAATCAAGATCTGGTGTAGCAATTAAAAGCTTTGAAGGTGGTCAAATGCCTTTATATAGAAGATTACCTAAAAGAGGATTTAATCCAATAAAAAAATTAAAAATTGCAAAGATTAATTTAGATAAAATTCAAATTTTTTTAGATAAAAAAATTATAGATTCAAAAAATTTAATAAATAAAGATTTGTTAAAAAAATTAAAGATTATTAATAAAAATTCTAAAATTTTAAAAGTTTTAGGTGCTGGAGAAATTAAAGAAAAAATTAA
Organism: uncultured Pelagibacteraceae bacterium; assembly: GCA_902564245.1. GTDB lineage: Bacteria > Pseudomonadota > Alphaproteobacteria > Pelagibacterales > Pelagibacteraceae > Pelagibacter. The sequence continues at coordinate 19,103 of CACFAF010000002.1, forward strand.
TATCGAAGCTGATTTGATTTCAAACTCAGCAAGGGAGAAATTAGAAAAAATTGGTGGATCAATTCAAATAAATAAAAAATAGAATATATTTAAAAGATGAGTGCTACTCCACAATCAAACGATCTAAGAAACCGTATAGTTTTTACAATATTTATATTGGCAGTATATAGACTTGGAACTTTTGTTCCTCTTCCAGGAATAGACCCACAACAATTACAAGTTTTAATGGAGGGAAACCAAAAAGGTCTTCTTGGTATGTTTAATGTATTTGCCGGAGGTGCTGTAAGTAGAATGGCAATTTTTGCCTTAGGAATAATGCCATATATATCTTCATCTATCATCGTTCAATTATTAACAGGAGTCTCTGATTATTTTAAAAATTTAAAAAACCAAGGAGAAATTGGAAGAAAAAAAATTTCTCAAATTACAAGATATGGAACAGTTTTATTAGCTACAGTTCAAGGTTATGGCTTGTCTGTCGGACTTGAGTCCTCTGCAAATTTAGTAATAAATCCTGGTGCCTTTTTTAAAATAACAACAGTAACAACTATTGTAGCAGGTACTATTTTTTTAATGTGGTTAGGAGAACAAATAACTCAAAGAGGTATTGGTAATGGAATTTCTCTAATTATATTTTCTGGTATTGTAGCAGAAATTCCAAGAGCGTTAGTAACAACATTTGAACTTGGAAGAACGGGAGCTATATCTACTTTTCTAATAATTTCAATTTTTATTTTATTAATTGGGACTATTATGTTTATAGTTTTTATGGAGAGAGCTTTAAGAAAAATTTTAATTAATTATCCTAAAAGACAAATGGGTAATAAAATGTATGGAGGAGAATCATCTCACTTACCATTAAAGATAAATCAAGCAGGAGTTATACCTGCAATATTTGCTTCTGCATTATTGTTATTACCAGTTACATTTTCAAATTTTAATTTTTCTGATAGTGATACTTTTTTAAATATAAGTTCATATTTTTCTCAAGGGCAACCACTTTATATGTTGCTATATGCTTCTGGAATTATATTTTTTACTTTCTTTTATACTTCAATAACTTTTAATCCAAAAGAAACAGCTGAAAATTTAAGAAAATATGGTGGCTTTATTCCAGGTATTAGACCAGGAGAGAGTACAGCCATGTATATTGATAATATTTTAACAAAGCTAACTACAATAGGAGCCCTATATCTTACTCTTGTATGTTTAATGCCAGAAGTATTAATAGCAAATTATCCAATACCATTCTATTTAGGTGGAACATCTATTTTAATTGTTGTAGTAGTGGCTATAGATACAGTTACCCAAATCCAAACAAGATTAATGAGCTCCCAATACGAACAGTTAATTAAAAAAACTAAATTTGGTAAATAAAAGTGAATATAATTCTATTTGGTCCCCCTGGTGCTGGTAAGGGAACTCAAGCTAAAAATTTAGAAAAAAAATTAAATAATTTTCAAATATCTACTGGTGATATATTACGAGATGAAATTAAAAAAGATAGTGAGATTGGTAAAAAAATAATAAACAATATGAATGAAGGAAAATTTGTTGATGATGAAATTGTTAACAAGATTATTAAAAAAGTAATATTCGATCCACAAAAGAAAAATAAATTAATATTTGATGGGTATCCAAGAACTACAGACCAAGCAAAAAATTTAGATTTATGGTTGTCAGAAACAAAACAAAAAATAGATTTTATTTTTTTTCTAAATGTAAACAAAGATTCATTAGTAAAAAGAATTGAGAAAAGAAAGATTTTAGAAAAAAGATCAGATGATGATTTACATACTATTCTTAAAAGGTATGATACTTATATGGAAACTACTAAACCTGTTTTAGATTATTACTCAACTAAATCCAATTTTAAAGAAATCGATGGAAGCTTAGAAATTGGTGAAATTACTAGTAAAATCTGTAATATTTTAAAGGTTTAAAAGTTGACTTTGGAAGAACTTCTTATATAAAAGGCTAGATTTATTCTCAAAAATATGGCTCGTATAGCAGGTGTAAACATTCCACAAAATAAAATTGTCCAGATTGGACTTACTTATATCTATGGTATTGGTGATAAATTTTCAAAACAAATATGTGGAGCTTTAGAAATTCCTAAGTCAAAAAGAGTTCATGAACTAACCGATGATCAAATATTAAAAATAAGAGAATATATAGATCAAAACTTTAAAGTAGAAGGAGATCTTAGAAGAGATTATTCATTAAGTATTAAAAGATTAATAGATTTAGCTTGCTACAGAGGTTCTAGACATAGAAAAAAACTACCTGTCAGAGGTCAAAGAACTAGATGTAATGCACGAACAAGAAAAGGGAAAGCTATAGCAATTGCAGGAAAAAAATTAACTCCATTAAAGAAATAAAAGATGACGAAAAAAGAACCTGAAAATAAAAAAGATTTAAAATCAGAAAAAACTGAAAAAATAGTTAAGAAAAGCTCTTATTCAAAAAAAAAGAAAACAAAAAAAAATATTACTGAAGGTATTGCATTTGTGCAATCTACTTTTAATAACACAATTATATCAATAGCTGATACAAGTGGAAATGTAATTTCTTGGGCATCAGCAGGTCAAAAAGGTTTTAAAGGATCAAGAAAATCAACACCTTATGCTGCACAAATAGCTGCAGATGCCGCTGCAAGCAAGGCTCTAGAATATGGCATGAAAATTCTTTCCGTTGAAGTAAAAGGACCTGGATCAGGTAGAGAAACTGCACTAAGAGCCTTACAAGCGCGAGGATTTAAAATTATATCAATTAAAGACACGACACCAATGCCCCACAATGGGACTAGGCCACCAAAAAAAAGGAGAGTATAAGATATGGAAAATTTAGATGTTAATATTAAAAATTGGAAGTCATTAATTAAACCGGGGAAATTGGATGTACAATTAAGTGACGATAAATCTTATGCAAAAATTATTGCCGAACCATTAGAAAAAGGTTATGGGCTAACACTTGGAAATTCCTTAAGAAGAATACTTTTATCATCAATAAGGGGGACAGCAGTGACAGCTATTCAAATTGATGGCGTCTTACATGAGTTTACATCAATAAAAGGTATAAGAGAGGACGTTACAGATATAGTTCTTAACGTAAAATCTCTTGCCCTTAAAAGTTCGACAGAAAATGTAAAAAAATTAATTCTAGATGCAAAAGGCCCAGGAGAAATTAAAGCATCTGATATAACACCCATATCTGACATAGAAATATTGAATCCTGATTTAGTAATTTGTAATTTAGATGAAAATACGAATTTTCATATGGAGATGACTGTTGGTAGTGGAAAGGGATATGTTCCTTCTGTAATGAATAAACCAGAAGAGCCACCTTTAGGATTAATACCAATAGATTCATTATTTAGTCCTGTAAAAAAAGTTTCTTATTCAGTAAGTACTGCTAGAGAAGGAAAAGCTTTAGATTATGACAAATTAACTATGGAAGTTGAAACAAATGGATCGATATCTGCTGAAGATGCTGTTGCTTATTCAGCTAAAATATTTCAAGATCAATTAAATATGTTCGTTAATTTTGACGAACCTCAAGAAGTTACAGTTCGAGAAACTCCTGCTGAACCAGAGTTTAACAAAAATTTATTAAGAAAAGTTGATGAATTAGAACTTTCAGTTAGATCAATGAACTGTTTAAAAAATGATAATATTATATACATAGGAGACCTAGTTCAAAAATCTGAAGGTGAAATGTTAAGAACACCAAATTTTGGAAGAAAATCTCTTAATGAAATAAAAGAAGTTTTAACTGGAATGTCACTTTATTTAGGAATGGAAATACCTAATTGGCCACCAGATAATATTGCAGAAATGTCGAAAAAATTAGAGGAAGCAATTTAATGAGACATGGTTTTGCTAATAAAAAATTAAATAGAACTTCTGAGCATAGAAAAGCATTATTAAAGAATATGCTGAACTCATTAATTAAATATGAGCAAATAACAACTACATTGCCAAAAGCTAAATTTTTAAAACCTCAAGCAGATAAGATTATTACATTAGCAAAAAAAGAAAATTTACAATCTACAAAAATGCTAATGTCAAAATTACAAGATAAAAATTCTACTAACAAATTGAGGAAAACGTTATCTAAAAGATATGAGAAAAGAAATGGCGGATATACAAGAATTATAAAAGCTGGTTTCAGATATGGTGATAAAGCACCAATGGCTGTTATTGAATTTGTTGATAGAGATATAGAAGCTAAAAAAGTAGATAAAAAGAAAAAAGTAACGACAAAAGATCAAAAAGAAGATAAAAAATTAGCATCAGCTTAATCTCACACGATATTAAATTTCATTATGAAAAAGTCATATAACGTTGAAGCAGCGTTTAACGGTATGCGCTTAGATCGATGGATAAGAAATAAAATTGGAAATTTACCTCAAGGATTAATTGAAAAAAGCTTAAGAAACGGAAAAATTAAAATAAATAAAAAAAAAATTTCTAGTTCATTTAAGATCAGTACAAATGACACCATAGATGTTTTTAATATTAATTTTAAAGAAAATCTTAAAAAAAATAATAAAAAATTTGAACCATCAAAGGATGTAATCAAATCTAATGAAGATTTAATAATTGATAATAATGATGATTTTATTGTTTTAAATAAAGCCTCAGGTATTTCGGTTCAAGGTGGGACTAAATCAAAAAAAAATTTAGTAGACATATTTACAAAAAGTAAAATATTTGAAAATACAAAACCATTTTCCGTTCATAGGCTGGACAAAGAAACTTCAGGTGTTTTTATTATGGCTAAAAAACGTGAAACAGCCCAATTACTTACATCATTATTTAGATTAAGAAAAATTCATAAAACTTATTTAGCTATATGTCACGGTGAATTAAATAAAAATTCTGGCGTATGGGACCATGATTTAATTAGATATGAAAAAAATAGAAAAGTTACAGAAAATGCAAAAACATTTTTTAAAGTATTAGATAAAAATTCTATATGTAGTTTAGTTGAAATGAAACCAATTACTGGTCGTAAACATCAACTAAGAAAACAATTATCTTCAATAGGACATCCAATCTATGGAGACAAGAAATATAATTTAAAAAAAAATGATAAGGTTATTAATAAAAATTTGATGTTACATTCTTACCAAATAAAATTTATGATTAATGGTAAAAAATTTACTTATAAAGCTTTATTGCCTGATTATTTTAATAAGCTATTAAATATAAAAAGACTTAAGTTTTAAGATTGTTAATAAAGTTTATTATAATTTTTTTATAAATATCATTATAGTTTTTATTTTTAATTAATTTAAGATTTGTAACTTTTTTATTCTTTATTCCACACGGTATAATTTTTTTATAATAATCAAGATTATTTGATATATTCAAAGAAAAACCATGATATGCTATCCATTTACTAACTCTGATACCAATAGCAGCAACTTTTTTAATTTCTTTTTTATGTCTAATCCAAATCCCAATATTTTTACGATCGCTAAAAGAAGTAATCTTATATTCTTTTAAGGTTTGTATAATTGTATTCTCAATAATATTAACAAATTTTCTTATATCTTTTTTTCTTTTATTTAAATTAATAACAAAATAACAAACTAATTGTCCTGGTCCATGATAAGTAATTTTTCCTCCTCTATTAGTTTTGATTAAATTGATTGAGCTATCTAATATCTCATTATTAGAGTATCTGATTCCAGCAGTGTAAACATTAGGGTGTTGTAATAACCAGATCAATTCAGAGGCTTTTTTTTCTTTTACAAGCTTTAACCGTTCCTCAAGTATATTAATGGCTCGTCTATATTCTACTGGTTTTTTTGATATTTTGATCTCCATTTTAATTAAAGAATTGTAATATCTGAATTATACATTAATAGTGCCATATTAAATTATAGGTAAATTTATGTCTTTAGTAAAAAAAATAAAAGATAAAAAAGTTAATTTTGAATTCAATAAAGAATACATAAATGTAGTTATTGGAAAAATTGCTAATAATGATGCCTTGTTTATTACAAATTCATTTAAAGAAATGCATCCAGCAGATGCAGCAGATATCATTGAACACTTAACAGAAAACGATAGAGAAAAATTAATTAAGTTAAATAATTTTAAAATTGAGCCAGAAGTTTTCGTTGAATTAAATGAGTCAATACAAGCTGAGATAATTAAATATCTATCATCAGATTCTATAGTTATGATATTAAAAAATCTTGATTCAGATGATGCAATTAAAATATTAGAAAATGTAGAGGAAAAAGATAAGAATTCAATTTTAAGCTCACTACCACCAAAAGATCGTTTTGCACTTTTAGAAAGTTTAAGCTATCCAGAAGACTCAGCTGCTAGAATTATGCAAAGGGAATTCACTGCAATACCGAGTAATTGGTCAGTAGGACAAACTATTGACTACTTAAGAGAAAATAAAGATTTACCAGAAGAATTTTTAGAAATATTTATAATTGACGAAGAGTTCAAGCCCTTAGGTTCGGTGCCTGCATCAAAAGTTTTGCGTACCTCAAGAGATACAAAAATGTTATCTATAATGTCCGAGTCTCAACAGTTGATTCCTGTTGATATGGATAAAGAAGAAGTAGGACATTTATTTGAAAATTATAATTTAAATTCTGCATGTGTTATAGATAAAAATAATAAACTTGTGGGAATGATCACAAGTGACGATGTATTGACAGTTCTAAAAGAAGAAGCTGAAGAAGATACTTTAAGACTGGCAGGAGTCGGTGATGAAGAAATTACTGATGGTATTTTAAAAAAAACTAAAAGAAGATTTACGTGGCTTTTATTAAATTTATTTACAGCAATAATAGCTTCTATTGTAATAGGTTTTTTCCAAGAAGATATTGAAAAAGTTGTTGCTTTAGCAGTGCTTATGCCAATTGTTGCTTCTATGGGTGGGAATGCTGGAATGCAAACACTGGCAGTTACAATAAGAACTATTGCAACCAATGAATTAACTAAGAATAATTTTACACAAAATATATTAAAAGAATTTTCGATCGGAATACTAAATGGAATTATATTCGCGATTATTAGTGCTGGAGTAGTACAATTATGGTTTAATGATACAACGCTTTCATTAATAATATCAATTTCAATGGTTTTAAATATGATAGTAGCTGGACTTTTTGGAATATTAGTTCCTGTATCATTAAAAAAAATGAATATAGACCCTGCTATAGCTTCAAGTGTTTTTGTTACTACTATTACTGATGTAATTGGCTTTTTATCATTTTTAGGTATTGGGGCTTATTTTTTTTATAATTAATTAAAAATTATCAATTAATCTGATACCACCAATATAATAGGCAATAAATAATTTGAATTTCTTTGCTTTATTATAAATACTTAAATTATTTGAATTCCTTGCTTCCAAATATTCAATTTTAATATTAAATTTTTTATTTAATTCATTTTTTTTTTTTAAAAGATATTTATTATCAATACTTGAATTACCAATATTTTTTTTTAAATTTATTAAATTTTTTGCAATAATACCAGCCTTTTTAAGGTTTCTATTTGATAGTAGAAAATTTCTAGAAGATAATGCAACAAAATTTTTATCTCTTATAGTCTTACATGAATATAATTTTGTTTTTGAATTATTAATTAATAATAATTTGATTAAAAATAATTGTTGGTAATCTTTTTCACCCATAAACAAACATTTTGGCTTAATAATACTTAAGAAACGTTTCATAACATTCAAAACTCCTTCAAAATGACCTTTTCTGAACTTTGCACATAACACTTTATACTTCTTGGGTATTTTAGTTTGTTTAATTTTTTTTTTATAAATTTCATTGGTTAAAGGTAAAAAAACATAATCAACATTCATTTTTTTTAAAATTTTTAAATCAGTATTCATCTTTTTTGGGTAAGATTTAAAGTCTTTCTTATTATTAAATTGTTTTGGGTTTATATAAATACTTACTAAAGTTTTTTTACATCTTTTTTGCGATTCTCTTATTAATGATATATGGCCATCGTGAAGACTGCCCATTGTAGGTACAAACCCTAAATTTGAAATGTTGTTAATTGCCTTCTTTAAGACATCTATATTTTCTAAAATTTTCATTTGTAAATATTAAACTTTATAAGTAAAACATTTAAATGATTAAACAAGCAATAATTCCATTAGCGGGAATGGGTACTAGATTATTACCTTTGACAAGCGTATTTGCTAAAGAATTATTACCTATTAATGGTAAGCCTGGTATTGAATATATTTTAGATGAATGTATTGATGCTGGTATCAAGGAAATAATATTTATTATTTCAAAAAAAAAAATAATGATTAAAGATTATTTTAATAGAGATGCACTTTTTAAAAAAATCATAAATAAAAAAAAAGATAAACGTATTGTTAAAGAATATAAAAAAATTTTAAAATACAAAAAAATGATTAAATTTGTTTATCAAAATCAACCAAAAGGAACAGGAGATGCAGTATTAAAAACAAAAAATTTAATCAAAAATGATTATTTTTTAATGTTATTACCAGACGACTTAATTGTTAAAAAAAATTGCTCAAAGTCTATGATTAAAATTCATAAAAAATATAAATCTTCAGTTATGGCAAGTATTAATGTAAAGAAAAAAAATGTTTCTAGATGGGGTATTTACAATATTAAAAAAAAAATAAATCGTAAAAACTTCTTAATTGATTATGTTGTCGAAAAACCAAATATTAAAGAAGCACCCTCAACGAAAGCTGTAATAGGGCGCTATATACTCCCTAAAACTATCTTCAGAAAATTAGTTAATCAAAAAATAGGTAAAGGTGGCGAAATCCATATTACTGATGCTATACAAGAATTATTAAAAGAAAATTATAAATTTATTGGACACAATTTTTCTGGTAAATATTTAGACTGTGGAACAATGAATGGCTATATTAAATCTTCAATAGAGATATCAAAATTATGAAATTATGCATGATAGGTACTGGTTATGTAGGTTTAGTTAGTGGTGTTTGTTTTGCAGATTTAGGTAACGATGTTATTTGTGTAGATAAAAATAATGAAAAAATAGAAAAACTTAAAAAAGGCATTATACCAATTTATGAACCTGGCCTTGAAGAATTAGTTAAAAAAAATTTTAAAAATAAAAAGTTATTTTTTTCTAGCAATTTACAGGAATCAATTAATAAATCAGATATAATTTTTATTTGTGTTGGCACACCTACTAAAAAAAATAGTGGTGAGGCTGATTTATCACAAGTGTATGATGTTGCGAAAGAGATAAAGAAATCTTCATCAAGATTTAAAATTATTATAACAAAATCAACAGTACCAGTAACTACAGGCGACAAAATAGAAAAAATTTTATCCAAAAAAAAATCAAAAAAATTATTTTCTGTAGTATCTAATCCTGAGTTTCTTAGAGAAGGTGAGGCGATAAGAGATTTTAGCTATCCTGATAGAATAGTCATTGGAACTAATGATTTGCGTTCTAATAGAATACTTAAAAATTTATATATGCCATTAATATCTAAAGGTGCAAAATATATTAATACTTCGAGAAGAGCAGCTGAATTGATAAAATATGCATCAAATGCATTTTTAGCAACAAAAATTACATTTATTAATGAAATTGCAAACTTATGTGAAAAAACTAACATAAATGTTGAAGATATATCTATTGGAATGGGTTTAGACAAAAGAATTGGTAGTCGATTTTTAAGAGCTGGTCCTGCTTATGGGGGGTCATGTTTTCCTAAAGACACTAAAGCAATAACAAAAACAGCTGATGATTTTAAAATAAATCTAACATTAATAAAAAGTGTAATTAAATCTAATGAAAATAGATCTTTATTATTATTAAAGAGAGTATTTAGAATATTAAATGGCAAGGTAAAAAATAAAAAAATTTGTTTTTTAGGAGTTACGTTCAAAGCCAATACAGATGATATGAGAGATTCATCTAGTTTAATTATGATTCCCAGCTTAATCAAGAGAGGCGCTATAATTAATTATTACGATCCAACTGGAAAAAAACAGGAATTAAACAAATATAAAAATGTTTCTTTCTCAAAAGATATTAAATCTGCAATTTCTAAAGCAGATTTGATTATTATTCATACTGAATGGAATGATTTTAAATCTATTAATTTTAAGTCAATTATGAAAAAAAAAAGATTTATAATTTATGATATGAGAAATATTTACTCTCGAATGAAAATGAAAAAAGATAATATTAAGTATTATGGAGTAGGCGGGTAAATTAGTTTAGTTCAAAAATAGCATCAACTTCTACAGCTACACCCAAAGGTAAGCTATTTGTGCTTACTGCAGCTCTAGAGTGCATACCTGCTTCATCAAATATTGAAGCAATTAAATCTGATGCACCGTTAATTACTTTAGGCTGATCAATAAAATCTTCGGTAGAATTAACATATCCAGTGAGTTTTATACAATTTTTTATTTTATTTAAATCGTTTTTACATGCCTTTTTAGCTTGTGCTACAATACTCAAAGCACATCTTTTTGCTGCTTCATAACCATCATCGGTTTTTAAATCTTTACCTAATTTACCTTTGATTAATTCACCTTCATTATTTATAGAAATTTGACCTGAAATAAATAATAATTTACCTGATTTTTTTGTAGCCACATAAGATCCAACAGGATCAGGAGCATTTGGAAGAGTTATATTTAACTCATTTAATTTTTTTTCAAAATTCATTTATCAATTTTCTTTTTTTTTGAAAAAGTCTGCTAAAGTTTTCTTTTCACTAAAAGATTTTGGAATTATTGTAATTTTTTTTGTTTCCTTATTCTTTAATTTTTCTGGCACTAGTTTTGAACCTGTATTTTTTATACCCGATCCAACTTTTGAAATTCCTGATCCTATTCCTTTACCAATAGATTTAGTTTTACATGCAATTTTTTGTGTTATTTTTTTTAAACTTTTACAATCAACTTTTTCCTCTGCAAAAGAGTTTCCACTTAATAAAACAAATGTTATAAAAATAAAAACAATTTTTTTCATTTTTTTCTTTTTTTTGATTTCTTATTTTTATCGTATTCTTTTCTTTTCTCAATTAATATTAATGCTTCTTCCATATTAATTTCTAAAGGGTCTTTTTCTTCAGGAATTGTTGCATTTAATGATTTATATTTGATATATGGACCATATTGACCCTTCATTATCCTAACTGGTTTTTCGTCTTCAGGGTGTTTGCCTAAATCTTTTAACATAGATGATGATATTCTACCTGGTTTTGCCTCAGCTATAAGTGTAATTGCTCTGTTTAGACCAATTGAAAAAATCTCGTCTACATTTTCAATTCTAGCTGATTTATTTTCACATTTTAAATAAGGACCAAATCTTCCCGAGTTAAGAAAAATTTCTTTTTGATTCTCAGGGTTTGTTCCAAGACTTATGGGAAGAGAACACAAAAACTTTGCTTTATCTAGATCAATATTTTCCAATTTTATACCTTTTGGTATAGACACATTTTTTAAATTATTATCAGTTTTCTTTTTAGTTTTTTTCTTTTTATTAAGCTCTATATTTTCTTCATGCGATAAGCTTTCATATTGAAGATAGGGGCCAAATCTACCATTTTTCAATAAAATATCTTTTCCATTGTCATTTTTTCCAATTAATTTAGGTTCCGCAAGTTGTGCTTGTGCTGCAGCCTTTGCTTTAGATAAGGGTCTTGTGAATTTACAATCTGGATAATTTGAACAGCCTATAAAAGCACCACCCCTGAAACTATTTTTAAGACTTAAAATTCCTGAACTGCATAATTGACATTTTCTTACAATATTTCCATCTTGGTCTTTATCGAATACTAAATCACCTAAACTATCATTTAATAAATCTAATACCTCTCTTGTTCTTTTTTCTTTTACTTCAGAAACATTATTATTAAAATCTTTCCAAAATAGCTCTAAAACTTTTATCCAGCTTTCTTTACCAGTTGTAATTTCATCTAATTGATCTTCTAAACCAGCAGTAAAATTATAATCTACATATTTTGAAAACAATTTTTCTAAAAAGGCAGAAATTAATTTTCCACGATCTGTTGGAAAAAATCTCTTATTTAGTATTTCTGCATATCCTCTATTTGCTATTGTAGAGATAATACTTGCGTAAGTAGAAGGTCTTCCAATACCTAATTCTTCTAATTTTTTAACTAAACTCGCTTCAGAATATCTAGGTGGAGGTTGTGTGAAGTGCTGCTCATCTAACAACGCCTCAATATTGACTGGGCCTTCAGACATTTTTGGTAATATGTTTTCATCATCATCTTTATTAGTTGTATTATAAATTTTTAAAAATCCATCAAATTTCAAAACAGAACCACTAGCCTTACAAATTGTATCATCATTTTCAGATTTAATAGTAATAGTATTTCTATCAAATTTAGCTGACTCCATTTGTGAAGAGAGTGCTCTACTCCAAATTAAATTATATAGTTTATTCTGATCTGTACTTAAATATTTTTTTACACTTTCTGGTGTTCTAGAAATATCTGTTGGTCTTATAGCTTCATGAGCTTCTTGGGCATTCTTTGCTTTCTTTCCAGAATAATTTAAAATATTTTCAGGCAAATATTCTTTCCCAATTTCTTTTTTGATATAATTTCTAAAAGTGGAGATTGCATCTGCTGATAAATTTGTACCATCAGTTCTCATGTAGGTGATTAACCCAATTGTTTCACCTTCAATATCAATACCTTGATAGAGCTTTTGAGCTAATTGCATGGTTCTGGATGCTCCAAAACTTAATCTACTTGAGGCAGTTTGTTGCAGTGTTGATGTTGTAAATGGTCCAGAAGGATTACGGCTAACAACTTTGCTAGAAATATCTGTAATTTCAAATTTTTTATTTTTAATACTTGATATTGCTTTATTTATCTCTTCTTTTTTTTTGAATGAAAACTTTTCTATCTTATTATTATCTAATTGACTTATGCTAGCTAATATATTTTGATTTTTATTATCAGAAAATTTTACACTTAATGTCCAAAATTCTTCAGGTTTAAATGATTCAATTTCATGTTCTCTTTCAGTAATTAATTTAAGAGCTACGGATTGTACTCTACCGGCAGATTTAGATCCTGGCAGTTTAGTCCAAAGTATTGGTGAAATATTAAAACCTACTAAATAATCCAAAGCTCTTCTCGCCATATAAGCATCAACAAGCAGTGGTTCAATTTGTCTTGGATTTTCTATTCCATGCATTACAGCTTTTTTTGTTATTTCATTAAAAACAACACGTTCAATTTCTTTATCTTTTAAAAGTTTTTTTTCGTTTAAATATTCTTTCACATGCCATGCTATAGCTTCACCTTCTCGATCAGGATCGGTAGCAAGTATAATTTTTGAAGATTCTTTCGCTGCATCAGTAATTTCTTTCAGGTATTTTTTAGAAAAACTGTCAACTTCCCATTCCATTTTAAAATCTTGATCTGGATCTACAGAACCATTTTTAGAGGGAAGATCTCTAATGTGTCCATAACTAGCTAAAACTTTATATTTGTCACCTAAATATTTATTTATAGTTTTTGCTTTAGCAGGACTTTCAACAATGACTAAATTCATAGACTACAAACTACTCAAAAGAGTTAGATAGTCAAATTAATAAATTTTTGTCTTAGTTTCTTCTTTATTTTTCAATCTTTTGATATTTTCTCTATGAGTAAAAAATATTAACACAAACATTATTGTATAAAAAATTACTTGATCAAATTGAGTTAAAAGTAATAAATAAATAGGTATAGAAAGAGATGCTACTAATGATGATAAAGATGAGAATTTTGAAAAAACAAAAGTAATCAACCATGATAATGTAAAGATTACTCCAAAATAAATATTTATAGCAAACAAAATACCTAGATAAGTCGCAACACCTTTTCCACCTTTAAATTTAAGCCAAATTGGAAAAACATGACCCAGAAAAGCACATAACGATGCGATATAGATAAATTCTGGATAATTAAGTTTAACATAAATTACAGGGACAACAGCTTTAATAATATCTAATATTAATGTTGCGTAACCAATACTTTTATTTCCAGTTCTGAGAACATTTGTTGCACCGATGTTTCCTGAACCAACATCTCTAATATCTTTTTTTAAAAAAAATTTTGTTAAAATAAATCCAAATGGTATTGAGCCTATCAGATAAGAAATTATAGCTATTATCAAAACATCCATACTATAGCTTAAATAATTCTTTCCCTTTTACAAATGTATTTGTAACCTTACCTTGAAGTTTTTTATCCTCAATTGAGGTATTTTTAGATTTTGAGACTAATTTTTCTTTTTTTACAATCCAGGGTTTATCTATATCAACAATACAAAAATCAGCATCACTTCCGATTGAGAGATTTCCCTTATTTATTTTTAGTATTTTAGCAGGATTAGATGTTAGTGCTTTAATTATTGTTTCTAATTTAAGAGAGCCGTTATGATATAACTCTAAGCTTAGTGATAAAAGCGTCTCTATTCCTGATGCTCCTGTTGCAGCTTGAGAAAAAGTTAACCTTTTAGACTCCTCATCTTCAGGCTTATGATCTGAAACAATAACATCTATTAAACCATCCTTTAGACCTTGAACTAAAGAAATTCTATCTTCCTCTCTTCTAAGAGGAGGAGATAATTTCAAAAAGGTTCTAAAGTCACCAATATCATTTTCATTTAATGAAAGGTTATTTATTGAAACTCCAGATGTGAATTTTACAATCTCTTTTCTGTATTTAATTACATCTAGAGATTTTTGTGATGACAATTGAGTAATATGATATCTACATTTAGCTTTCTCTAGTAAAGTAAGATCTCTTTCAATTAAAATTCTTTCGGCAATTTCTGGTATTCCTGATAGACCCAATTTTGTAGCAATAATGCCTGAATTTATCATACCATTTTTTGCAAGCTCATAATCTTCGGCATGTTGCATAATTAAACATCCGAGATCTTTTGCAGAATTCATTATTCTAGACATTAATCTAGGATTTTGGATTGTTTTAACACCATCTGTAAAAGCAATTATTCCCTTACTTTGTAATAGACCGAATTCTGTCATATTCGTACCTTCAAGATTTTTTGTGAGAGATGCGCAAGGAAAAATATTAATTTTTGATTTATCTCTTCCTCTTCTTTTTAAAAAATCAACGATAGAAACATTGTCTATCACTGGATCTGTATTTGGCATCGTAACGACCGAGGTAACACCACCTGATAATGCTGCATTACTTAGAGTTCTGAAGTTTTCTTTATACTCATATCCAGGCTCACCTACAAAAACCCTCATATCAACTAGACCAGGAAATATATGTCTTCCTTTTAAATCAATTGGCTTTTCTCTAGTTGGAAGATTATTGGTATTAACTTTTTTTCCAATAGCTTCTATTTTACCATCTTCACCAATTATTAACCCTCCTGTTTCATTTATAGAGTTTTGAGGATCTATTATATTTGCATTTATAAAATATTGTTTTTTCATTTATGTACAAAATATTTTTAGGCAGGCCATTCTTACAGCTACACCAAGCTCAACTTGTTCTTTAATAACACTTTTGTTAATGTCATCGGCTAACATTGTATCAATTTCAATTCCTCTATTCATTGGACCGGGATGCATTATTAAAGCATCGGATTTAGCATGTTCCAACTTATCAGGTGTTAATCCGTAGTATTCATAATATTCTCTATTTGAGGAAAGATAAGAACTAGACATTCTTTCATTTTGTAATCTTAACATCATAACAATATCACAATCTTTCAAACCTTTTTTCATGTCCGTAAAAGCATTAACACCGAATTTTTCTATTTCCTTTGGCATTAAATTGGTTGGACAAATAATGTTAACTTCTGCTCCCAACATATTTAAAAGATAAATATTAGATCTTGCTACTCTTGAATGAAGTATGTCTCCACAAATTGCAATTTTTAAACCTTCAATCTTTTTTTTTCTATTAATTATAGTTAAAGCATCTAACAGTGCTTGAGTAGGGTGTTCTCTTCTGCCATCCCCAGCATTTAAAACAGCACAATTCACTTTTTGAGAAAGTAAATTACATGCACCTGAGTCTTGATGTCTAATAACTATGATGTCAGGATGCATTGCATTTAAAGTCATTGCAGTATCAATTAATGTTTCTCCTTTTTTAATTGCTGAGTTGCTGATATTCATGGACATAACATCAGCCCCAAGTCTTTTACCAGCTAATTCAAAAGAACTTTGAGTTCTTGTTGATGGTTCAAAAAATAAATTAATTTGAGTTTTTCCTCTTAATGCATCAATCTTTTTATTCTTACTTTGGTTGACTTTTATAAATCCATGAGCCTCGTCTAGTATTAAATTAACATCATTAATAGATAGATCTTGGATTCCTAACAAATGTTTTTGAGAAATTTTAATAGCTTTATCTGATTTAATTGCCATTAAAACCAACTCTATAACTATAAACCTCTATAATATCAAGTATTAATTATTTAAAAAATCTATAGCTCCTTGCAATATAAATGCAGCAGCATTTTCATCGATTTTCTTTTCTCTTTTACTAACATTGATATCTAATTGGCTCGATAAATTAAATGCACCTACAGTAGATAATCTTTCATCCCACAAACAAATAGGCAATTTGATATTTTTTTCTATATTATTAGCAATATCTTTAACTGATTGAGCAGCTTTTCCAGTTGATCCATCCATATTAATAGGATTCCCAATGATGATTCCTTTTATATTATTTTCCTCAATTATAGTTTTTAACTCACTTATTAATTTAGAAGCAGTTGTTCTATTAATTGTTTTAAAAGGAGTAGCAATTAATTGTTTTTCGTCACATATAGACACACCAATTCTTTTTGAACCAAGGTCTAATCCTATTAATCTACACTTATCTGACTGTTTTTTTTTGAATTCCTCTAAGGTGATCATATTGTATATTTTAAACTTAAGTGATAGTTTGCGTCATATCTAAATAGCATATGGGCATAGATCTTAAAACAATAAAACATATATCTAAATTATCAAGAATATCAGTGAATGAACAAAAAGCTGAGAAATTAATGAATGATTTAAATTCTATTTTTGAATTTATTGAAAAATTAAACGAGTTAAAAACGGATAAAGTGGAACCTCTTACTTCCGTAGCTGAAACGACACTCAAGCTAAGATCAGATGATGTCAAAAGCCAAAATATAAGAGACCAAATAATAAAAAACTCACCTCAAGATAATGAAGATTATTTTGTAGTACCAAAGGTTATTGAATAATGTCTGATATTACAAAACAAACTCTCTCAGAATTAGTTGAAAATGTAAAAAATAAAAAACTTTCTTCAGAAGAAATCACAAAAGCATTTATTCAAAGATCAGAAAAATCAAAAAATTTAAATACCTATATTACAGAAAACTACTTAGATGCATTAGATAAAGCTAAAAAATTCGATAAAAATCCAAATATGAATTTAAAACTTCCTGGAATTCCCATAGCCGTTAAAGATTTATTTTGTACAAAAGATATTCGTACTACAGCCGGAAGTAAAATTTTAGATAATTTTTTTCCAACATATGAATCTACTGTAACACAAAATATTTGGAATGAAGGTGCAATATTACTTGGAAAATTAAATTGTGATGAATTTGCAATGGGATCTTCTAATGAAACAAGTTTTTTTGGCAATGTTCAAAATCCAATTGATAAAAATTTAGTTCCAGGTGGTTCTTCAGGTGGTTCAGCAGCAGCGCTTGCAGGTCAATTAACACCAGTTACAATTGGAACTGATACTGGCGGATCTATTAGACAACCAGCTTCTTTTACTGGTACTGTAGGTTTAAAACCAACTTATGGAAGCTGTTCCAGATATGGAATAGTTGCCTTTGCATCTTCATTAGATCAAGCGGGCCCAATGGCTCAAAATGTTAAAGATTGTGCTTTGCTTCAAGAAGTTATTAGTTCTTATGACTCAAAAGATTCTACATCAATTGATTTTAAAAGAAATGAATATAGCAAAGAATTAACAAATAATATCAAAGGTAAAAAAATTGGTATACCAAAAGAATATAGAGTAGAAGGCATGCCTAAAGAAATTGAAGAACTTTGGCAAAAAGGTATTCAATATGCGAAAGATTGTGGTGCTGAAATAATTAATATCTCACTTCCAAATACAAATTACGCATTACCAACTTATTATATAGTAGCACCTGCAGAAGCCTCTTCCAATTTAGCAAGATATGATGGTGTTAAATACGGATTTAGAGCAAAGGGTAAAAACCTTATAGATATGTACGAAAAAACAAGATCTGAAGGTTTTGGAGCTGAAGTTCAAAGGAGAATAATGATTGGAACGTATGTTTTGTCATCAGGTTACTATGATGCGTATTATCTTAAGGCTCAAAAAGTTAGAAAATTAATAAAAAATGATTTTGATGAAGCATATAAAAAAGTAGATGCAATACTAACACCCTCAACTCCTAGTTCAGCATTTAAGATTGGAGAAAAAAAAGATGATCCAGTATCAATGTATTTAAATGATATTTTTACAGTTCCAGTTAATTTAGCAGGACTACCAGGAATTTCTATTCCAGCTGGTCATGATTCCAAAGGCTATCCATTAGGATTACAAATAATCGGTAAAGCTTTTGATGAACAAAATATATTAAATATTGCATACTCTATGGAAGAAAAGATTAATTTTAAAAATAAGATTACTGATTGGTGGATTAAATGAATAAAAATAAATCAGAATTTATAATTAGTAGAAAAGATAACCAATATGAAGTTGTGATTGGATTAGAAGTACATGCACAAGTTACCTCTGATTCAAAATTATTTTCAACTTCATCAACTAAATTTGGCGCCGAACCTAATACACAAGTAAGTTTAGTTGATGCTGCATTCCCAGGAATGTTACCTGTAATTAATGAATTTTGTGTTAAACAAGCAATAAAAACTGGCATTGGACTTAAGGCAAAAATCAATAAACGATCAGTATTTGACAGAAAGAATTATTTTTATGCTGATTTGCCCCAAGGATATCAAATTTCACAATTTAAACATCCTATAGTAGGTGAGGGTAAAGTTATTTTAGATATGCCAGATGGTCAAAAAGAGGTGGGTATCGAAAGGTTACATTTAGAACAAGATGCAGGAAAAAGCATTCATGATTTAGATCCACAAAATACATTTGTTGATTTAAATAGATCTGGAGTAGCTTTAATGGAAATTGTTAGTAAACCAGACTTAAGATCACCTGATGAAGTAAATGTTTATATCAAAAAACTTAGATCTATTATGCGATATCTTGGAACATGTGATGGAAATATGCAGGAAGGATCTTTGAGGGCTGATGTTAATGTGTCAGTGAGAACTAAAGGATCAAAAGACCTAGGCACTAGATGTGAAATAAAAAATGTAAACTCAATTAAATTTATGCAAATGGCTATAGAATATGAAGCAAATAGACAAGTTGATTTAATCGAAGATGGTAAAAAAATTGACCAAGAAACTAGACTTTTTGATACAAAAAAAAATGAAACAAGATCTATGAGATCCAAAGAAGATGCACATGATTATAGGTATTTTCCAGATCCAGATCTTTTACCTTTAGAAGTTTCTGATGAATTTATTACAAAATTAGAATCCAATATTCCAGAACTACCAGATGAGAAAAAGAAAAGATTTATTGATAAATTTAATTTAAGTCCTTATGAAGCAACTATTTTAGTATCAGACATTGAAACTTCAAAATATTTTGAAGATGTAATTAAAAACTCAGATGTAAAGCTTGCAACTAATTGGATCATAGGAGAATTATTTGCTGTGTTAAATGATAAAAATCTAGAAATTACTCAAAGCCCAATATCAGCAAAAAATTTATCAAAATTAATCAATTTAATTAAAGATGGTACTATTTCAGGAAAAATAGCTAAAACTATTTTTGAGTTAATGTTAGATGGAGACAAAGATCCTCAAAAAATTGTTAAGGAAAAAGGTTTAAAACAAGAAAGTGACCCTAAGGCTTTAGAAGCTCTAATTGATAAAGTTATTGATAATAATAGAGAAAAAGCCATTGAATATAAATCAGGAAAAGAAAAATTATTTGGTTTTTTTGTTGGCCAAGTGATGAAAGTTTCTGGTGGCAAAGCTAATCCTCAACTAGTAAATGAGATTTTAAAAAAAAAACTTTAAAGGTTATGGGTTCAGACCTTAAAATAACAGAAGAATTACAAGAATATATTCTTAATCATGGACTGGAACTTCATCCAGTTCAAAAAGAAATAATAGATTACAATTCATCCCTAGGCGACATTAAAAGAATGCAGATTGCAATTTCACAAAGTCAATTTCTACATTTAATTGTTAAAATTTCAAATGTTCAAAGTATTTTGGAGATAGGGACCTTTACAGGCTTAAGTACTTTATCAATGGCTTTAGCTTTACCTGAGAATGGAAAAATTACAGCATTAGATAAAAATGATGAAACAAATAATGTTGCAATTAATTTTTTTAAAAAAGCTAAACAAAGTCATAAGATTAAAACAATAGTCAAACCTGCTTTAGAAAGTTTAAATGAAATAAAAGATCAAACTTTTGATTTGATTTTTATTGATGCCGATAAAATGAATTATAAGAAATATTATGAAATTTCATTAGGATTAATAAGTGCTGGTGGCCTGATAATAATAGATAATGTTTTATGGTATGGTGAAGTATTAGATAAAAATAATAATGATAAAATTACTATGAATATTAAAAATTTTAATATCCACGTTTCAAATGACAAAAGAGTTGAAAAGATTATTGTTCCACTTGGAGATGGAATGACAATTTGTAGGAAAAAATAATGTTTAAAGTTTTTGGATTTTATAAATTTACTAGAATTACTTACTTAAAAAAGAATAAGGATTTGCTACATAAATTTTTAATTAAAAAAAATATAAGAGGAACAATTATTATTTCTAAAGAAGGACTTAATGGGTCAATTTCTGGTAAGTCAGATGATATTATATATTTCAAAAAAAAATTACAAAATATTTTTAGATTTAAAGATTTCGATAGTAACAATTTTTCTAAAAGTTCATTTCAACCTTTCCATAAAGCCAAAGTTAAAATTAAAAAAGAAGTAGTTCCAATGAATCTGGCATTATCTAAAAGAATTAAAAAAAAAGACAGTCATATAGAACCAAATAAATGGAATAAATTAATTAACGACAAAAATACTTTTATTATAGATTCTCGAAAACCATTTGAGTATAAAGTTGGAACTTTTAAAAAATCAATTAATCCTGATGTAGATAACTTTAGGGATTTTCCTAAATATCTTAAAAAATTAAAAAAAAATCAACCTATTGCCATGTTTTGTACAGGGGGTATTCGCTGTGAAAAGGCTTCTGTTTTTTTAGAAAAAAAAGGGTTTAAAAATGTTTATCAGTTAAAAGGTGGAATTTTAAATTATTTAAAAAAAATCAAACAAAAAGATAGTTTATGGAAGGGTGAATGTTTTGTTTTTGACAATAGAATCTCTCTAAAACACGGTTTAAAAGTAGGTACATACTTAATGTGTAGCGGCTGTAGAATGCCAATTTCACAAAAAGATAGAAGGTCCAAGAAGTATGAGGAGGGTGTTTCTTGCCCAAATTGTTATGACAAATTAACTGAAAGACAAAAATCACGTTTTAGAATGAGACAAAGTCAGATATACAGTGCCAAACAATCTGGAAAAAAATATATTTTTCAAAAAGAATTTAAATAAGGATAATTTTGTCTCAAACAATTAAGCTAACTAAAGATCCGATTTGGTCACTGCTAAGACGTGTAACAATTCCTGCAAGTGTAGGATCATTATTTCAAACTTTTTACAATTTAGTTGATACTTGGTTTGCAGGTAAAATTTCAGCAGAAGCGATAGGTGCGATAGCTAAATCTTTTCCAATTTATTTTACTATAATAGCTGTTGGTGTTGGTATAGGAGCTGCAACTAATGCTTTAATTGGTAATTCAATAGGAGAAAGAAAAGAAAGGGTTGCATCTTTATATATTGCTCAATCTTTAATCTTTGCCTTAGTAGTTTCAATATTAGTTACTTTATTTGGCCTAAATGCATCAAACTTTCTTCTAGGAGTTATGGGATCTGATACTAATGGTATAGCATTAACAAGAGAGTACTTAGATATTATTTTCTACGGTACATTTATAGTATTGATCCAAATTTCTTTAAATGGAACTTTAAATGCTCAAGGAGATACAAAAAGTTATAGAAACGTTTTAATATTTAGTTTCTTCTTAAATATTTTTTTAAATCCTTTATTTATTTGGGGATATGGTTTTATTCCAGGTTTTGGAATTGCTGGGTTAGCTATTGCTACTGTTATTTCACAATCAATTGGAACAATTTATTTAGCTTATAAAGTTAATAATTGTAAAATTAGAAAGTACCTAAAGATAGAATGTTTTATTCCTAAATTTGACTATTTAAAGCCATTAACAACACAAGGAATACCAGTTATGTTTAGTATGTTATTCATTGGTGTTGGAATTTTTAATATTTTATATTTCATTGGACAATTTGGAGATTTAGCAACAGCTGGTTATGGTGCAGCTTTAAGGGTAGAACAAGTTTTTTTACTACCAGTGATTGGTTTAAATACAGCGGTACTTTCAATAGGAGGACAAAACTTTGGTGCAAAAGCTTATGATCGAATACGAGAACTATACACTAAAGCCTTGATGTTTGGATCATCTTTTATGGTATTAGCAGGTTTAATATTATTTTTTGGAGCAGAATTTTTTGTGTCACTATTTACAGATAATCAAGAAGCTATAGTTCATGGGGCTATTTATTTAAAAGTTGCTGCTTTAATAGGCCCTATATACCCAGTATTTTTTATAACCACGGCAGTGTTTCAGGCTGTAAAAAAACCACTTTTTAGTCTCTACCTAAGTATATTAAGATTGACTGCATTTCCTTTTTTAAGTTTATGGTATGTAATTAATATTAGAGGGGGTGATTACCAGGACATTTTTTATACAATTATGGCTACTAATTGGACAATGGGAATTGCACTTTTAATATTTATTGGTTATTTTTTAAACAATGTTTTTAAACAAAATAAAAGTCTTTTTAATTATTAGTATTTGTATAATATTTTTTTTTCTTACTTATAATGATGTTAAATCATATGAAATTAAGATTATAGATGGTGACACTATTCATTTGAATGGCGAAAAGATAAGATTTAGTGGAATTGATGCCCCAGAATTAAAACAAACTTGTAATAAAAATGATGAAGTTGTCTACTGCGGTGTAATAGCTAGAGAACTATTAACTAATGCAATTGTTAAAAAAAAAATACATTGTATCAGAGAAGGTAAGGACAAATATAAAAGAACATTAGCTGAATGTTTTGTAAATAATCTTAGTTTGTCAAGTTTTTTAGTAAGAGAAGGATATGCTTTTGCCTATAGAAGATATTCTAAAAAATATATTAACGATGAAGATTACGCTAGAAAAAATAAAATGGGTATATGGTCCATGGATTTTGAATATCCTTGGAATTATAGAAAAAAAAATTAATCTTTTTTTAGTTTCTTTTCTAGTTTTCTAACAAAGTAAGAAACAATTAATATTAAGACTAAATATTCAAGAATTAAAAATGTGTAAATTTCTAATGGCCTATAAGTTGTAACAACTAGCTCGTTAGCTTTTCTTGTTAAATCACCAATTCCTATTATGGAAACTAATGAAGACATTTTTAGTACATAAACAAATTGATTACCAATAGCAGGTAAAATATTTTTTATTGCTTGAGGAAGAACTACTAAACGTAACTTTCTAAAGAAACTTAATCCTAATGAACTTCCAGCTTCCCATTGTGATTTTTTAATAGAATTTATCCCAGCTCTAAAAATTTCAGCTTGGAAGGCACTCTCGCTTATTGATAAAGCAATAATACCAGATACAAAAGGACTAAAGCTTATTCCAGTCATTATAGGTAAACCGTAATAAATCCATAAGATTAAAACTAAAAGGGGGATTGCTCTTACTATTTCAACATAACCAATATTTAGATAGGTTAAAAACTTATTTTTTGCTAACGAAGGAACAGCAACAATAAATCCAATTATCATAGAAATAATTATTGAAACTATAGAAATATAAATTGTTGTTGTTAGACCACTAAGTAAAAATTTTAGATTTGTTAATCCCTCTATATTATTAGGAGATAAAATAAACCACCCCAACTCTTGTCCACTGCAAGACGTAAGAGGTAAGATCAAAAGTAAAAAAAATAAATTTCTCACTTTTAATGTTATAAAGTATTAAAAATTAATATCTAACTGATTATAAACTTTTTAGATTGTATTTAGCTAAAAGTTTTGTAAAAAAACCTGATGATTTTTTCTTTTTAATCCAGTCATTTACATAATTTTTCCAATTTTCATCACCTTTAGGTACCATCATTGCTAAAAAGGCAGGATTTTTTTCTCCGTCAGGTACAATTGCTAACTGAGGATATGTAATTATCAATTTATTAGCTTCAGTTGAACTTGTTATATTTCCATCTGCTCTTCCTGCTAGAACTTCTTGAAAGTCTCTTGCTGGGGCTTCAACAGAATTTAGTTTAGATTTAGGAAAAAATTCTTTAGCTTTTTCCTCTTGAGATGTACCAAGAGTGGTTGCTATTGTTACTTTTTCATTATTTAAAGAATCCCATGTAGAGAACTTTTTCAAATTCTTTTTAAGCACAAGTGGAACAGTTCCATATTTATAATAAGTGTCAGTAAATCCAGCTACTTCAGCTCTTTTAGGAGTTTTGGTTACACTAGTTGAAATATCATATCTAGATGAAGTAATTCCAGATACAATTGTTTTCCATTCTGCTGGAACAAACTTAATTTTAACGCCCATATCTTTTGCCAATTCATTCATTACATCAATATCAAATCCTTTATATTTGTTAGTAGCCGGGTCTTTGATCGTCATAGGATCCCAATCACCAGTAGTACCAACTCTTAATTCACCAGAAGATAAAATTTTATTTAGATTTGACTCTGCATTTAAAGAAAAAGGTAAAAATGTAAATATTATTATTAAAAATATTTTTTTCATACTTTTTTTAAATAACTGATTTGAATAAAAATTGAGACTATAATCTTGACGCAGCATCATTCATCCAAGAGAATAAATGTTGAGAAAATGAGCGCCTTACAAAAAGGTTTGCGACATTTTGGTCTTGATTATGAATAGTAACATCAATTTTTGAAATAATTGTTTGAGCAACTGAACCTTTTTTGTTTCTAAATATATTAAAATTAAAAGGAGATCCAGTTTGAAATAAATCGTATATTCTATTTCCTTTAAGATTAATCATCACAAATTGATCCGTAACATCTATTACTGCCCCAAGATTTACTTTTGATATACTATTATTTAATATCTCTTGTGTTTCATAATAATTATTACTTTCGTCAAGAGTATCATTTGAAAAAATCATCCATTCATCAGGACTAAGCCAAAGTGCTGTCAATTTTTCACTTTGAGTAGAGGTGTTAGCTTCTATAGGCAAAAGCATATTTAATGACTTTCCTACTGCAGATATAAATTCTCTTTTCTTCCCTCTTATGATTAATTTCATAATTGGTTTTACTTCTTTCATTTGAAGATCTTGATATGATTTTACTTCAGGTAGAGATTGATTATAATTAAGCATTTAATCTTTTATTTTCCTTATCTAAAAAAACTGGATCAGTTATTGTTACATTAATTAATTTTTTTTCCATTGGTATGATTAATTTTTGACCCATCATATTTTTTCCACCTCTAACGACTCCTAGAGCAATAGATTTTTTAAGATTAGGGCTATAATAACTCGAAGTTACATGTCCTAACATTTCAACAGGTGATTTTTTTATGTCAGCAACTATTTGCGCTCCTTCTTCTAATACTTCATCAGGATTTTCTGTTAAAAGACCAACTAATTGTTTTCTATCTTCTCTAATAGTATCCGATCTATACAAAGATCTTTTTCCAATAAAGTCGTATTTTTTTTTACTTACAATCCAATCCATTTGTAAGTCTATAGGAGTCATTGTTGCATCTGTATCTTGACCTACAATTATAAATCCTTTTTCTGCTCTTAATAAATGCATAGTTTCTGTTCCATAAGGTGTTATGTTAAAATCTTTTCCTGCTTCCATACATTTTTCCCATACGGATTTACCATAATTAGCCTGTACATTAATTTCATAACTATGTTCTCCAGTAAAACTTATTCTCATAACTCTACAATTTATTTTATCAATTTTTGCATTTTGGAATGACATATGTGGAAATTTTTCATCAGTAAAATCTAAATCAGATATAACACTTGAGACAATTTTTTTACTATTTGGACCACAAACACTAATTGTTGCAAAATGATCAGTAACTGAGGTTAAATAAACATCTAATTCAGGCCATTCTGTTTGAAGATAATCTTCTAATTTGCCCATAACATTAGCTGCACCACCAGTTGTTGTTGTCATTATATAATGATTTTCAGCTAATCTAGTAGTAACACCATCATCATAAACCATACCATCTTCATTAAGCATTAAACCATATCTACATTTTCCGATAGCAAGTTTTGACCAAGCATTTGTATAAACTCGATTTAAAAATTCTGAAGCATCAGTTCCTTGAATATCGATTTTACCTAACGTAGAAGCATCCAATATACCTGCACTATCTCTTGCTGCTTTACTTTCTCTTTGCACAGCCTGATGCATATCTTCATTGTTTATTGGATAATACCAAGCTCTTTTCCATTGACCTACATTCTCGAATTCAGCATTATTTTTGACATGCCAATCATGAATTGGAGTTTTTCTAAAAATATCAAAATATTCACCAACATTTCTTCCAACTATAGTTCCAAAAGTTAGTGGAGTGTAGGGTGGCCTAAATGTTGTTGTACCAAGCTCACCCATTTTGGCATCTGCAGTTTCAGAAATTATTCCTAGTGCATGCATATTACCAAGTTTACCTTGATCTGTACCCATACCAGTTGTTGTATATCTTTTAACGTGTTCAATTGATCTAAAACCTTCTTTTAGAGCTAGTTTTATATCTTTTGCAGTTGAATCATTTTGATAGTCAACAAAAGGTTTAGTTTTTCCTAAAATTTTATCTGATGGAAGTAACCAAATATTTCTTTTTAATTTACTATAAGAAGATTTAACATCAACATTATCATAATTGGTATCTTTAATTTCTAAAAATTTAATTAATAATTTTGGTGTATTTGTAAGAATTTCATCCAAAGTAAATTCTCCATTACAAGAACCAATACTTATTTGTTTTGAATTATAAGTAAGTGGTATAAATACTTGATCTTCTTCTCTAAATCTCAATTTTCCACCAGATTGAGTAAATAAATGTACTGCTGGAGTCCATCCTCCTGAAACTCCCAAACAATCACAATTTAAGGTAGTTTTAGAACCGATAACTTTTTCTCCATCTTTTGAAAGCTGCATTATTGAAACTTTATTAATTCTTTTATAGCCAGAGGTATTAACTACCGTAAATCCTTTAAAAATCTTAATATTATTTTTTTCTACTTCTTTAACTAATTTTGAATTTACTTGCTCTCTATTATCAATGATAGATTCAACTTTTATACCTTTTTGAATTAAGCTTATGGCTGTTTCATAAGCACTATCATTATTTGTTAATAATATATTTTTTTCTCCACAAGCTACTCCATATAGATCAGCATATTTTTTTATGGCTGATGAAAGTAAAATACCAGGACGATCATTATTATCAAAAATTAAAGGTCTTTCTATTGCTCCTGTTGCAGTAATAACTTTTTTGGCTCTTATTTTCAGTAATTTTTGCCTCGTTTTATTATTTCTTTGTTCAATCGGTAGATGATCAGTAAGACTTTCTCTTGCTAGTAAAAAATTATAACCATGATATGCCGCAACACTAGTCCTGGTTTTAATTTCAAGATTTTCTAATTTTTTAAGTTCATTAATTTCTTTTTCTAACCAAGAACCAGAATTTTGATTATTTATTTTAAAATAATCTGAATTTTGATAAATTGTTGATCCACCAAGATATGGCCTTTCATCGACTAATAGTGTTTTTAAACCATTCTTAGCTGATATTTTGGCAGCTATAATTCCTGAGATACCTGCTCCTATTACAATTACATCACAGTGAATATATCTATGTTCATAAACATCTGGATCTGGTTCAACAGGAGATTTACCTAAACCAGCAGATTTTCTAATAAAATATTCATACTTTTTCCAAAAGCTTGCAGGCCACATAAAGGTTTTATAATAAAAACCGGCAGGTAAAAGTGGGGATAATAGATTATTTATTCCACCAATATCAAAGTTAACGCTTGGCCAACAATTTTGACTAGATGCTTCTAATCCTTCATAAATTTCAACTTCAGTGGCTCTTACATTGGGTTCAGTTCTAGATGTATTATCGTGTAGTTGAATTATTGCATTTGGTTCTTCTGAACCAGCTGTCATAATTCCTCGTGGTCTATGATATTTAAAACTTCTACCCACTAAGTGTACATCATTTGCTAATAGAGCTGATGCAAGCGTATCACCTTTGAAACCATAATATTTTGTTCCATTAAATTTAAAAGAAATTCTATTTGTTTTGTCAATTAATTTACTGGTTTTGACTCTTAAATTTTTTGTCATGAACTATTTTGTTGGAGGTTTTTCACCCATTTTATAAACTGCTTTAATTTCATCATTCGAAGTATCACGAACCATATTAAACCATTTTCTACATCCATGTATATGATTCCATCTCTCAAATTGAACACCTTTGATATTTTTTCTCATAAATAAATATTCAGCCCATTCATCATCGCTTAGCTCTGTTGGTTGTTTTGGTCTGACTATATGAGCTTCTCCACCAGCTTTAAATTCACTTTGTTCTCTTTCACCACAAAAAGGACAATAAATTAAAAACATTAGTGTGCTACAGCAGCAGCGCCATGTTCATCTACAAGATCACCACTTACAAATCTGTTTATATTAAAAGCTGCATTCAATTTATGTGGTTCATCATTTGCAATTGTGTGAGCAAATAAATCTCCAGAACCTGGCGTAGCTTTAAAACCACCAGTACCCCAGCCACAATTAAAATATAATCCCTTAATGCTAGTTTTACTTATTATCGGGCTTGCGTCAGGACATATATCTACAATCCCACCCCATTGACGTAACATTCTCATACGACTAAATATTGGATATAATTCTAGAATCGCATTTAAAGTTCCTTCTACAATGTCATGACTTCCTTTTTGCGAATAAGAAACATAATCATCCGTACCAGCACCTATAACTAATTCACCTTTATCTGATTGACTAACATAAGCGTGAACAGCATTTGACATCACCACTGTATCAATAATTGGTTTAACAGGCTCAGACACTAAAGCTTGAAGAGGTTTACTTTCCAATGGTAATTTTAATCCAGCCATATTTGCAATTACACTTGAATGTCCAGCAGCAACTACTCCAATTTTTTTTGTTTTTATAAAACCTTTGCTTGTTTCAACACCTTCAACTGTATCAGCATTTCTTTTAATACCTTTAACTTCACAATTTTGTATAATATCAACACCCATTTCATTAGCACCTCTTGCATAACCCCAAGCAACAGCATCATGTCTAGCAGTTCCAGCTCTTTTTTGTAATGTTCCTCCTAATACAGGGTAGCGTATATCTGGAGATGTATTTATAATAGGGCAAAATTTTTTGACTTCATCAGTATTTAGATAAACTGCGTCAATACCATTTAATCTATTAGCATGGGTTCGTCTTTTTAAATCTCTCACATCCTGTAAATTATGTGCAAGGTTTATAACTCCTCTTTGACTGAACATAACGTTATAATTTAACTCTTGTGATAATCCTTCCCAGATATTTAAGGCATGATTGTACAAGCCTGCACTTGCGTCCCATAAATAGTTTGATCGAATTATAGTTGTATTTCTTCCTGTATTACCTCCACCAATCCAACCCTTTTCAATTACTGCAATATTTTTCATGTTGTGTTTTTTTGCTAAATAAAAAGCAGTAGCTAAACCATGACCGCCCCCACCAATTATTACAGTTTCATATTCTTTTTTTGGAACAGGGTCTTTCCACGCTTTTTGCCAATTTTCATGGTAAGAAAATGCGTTTTTAATTAATGCAAATATTGAATACTTATTTTTCATAATATTATAAAGCAATAATTACTTTATAAATATTGAATATTCAATACAATCGGTTATATCACTTACGTAGTGGAAGAGTGGGTGAGATGGCTGAAACCAATCGGTTGCTAACTGATCTTACGTGGAAACATGTAACGTGGGTTCGAATCCCACCTCTTCCGCCAAATTCTCTGCTCTAAGTTAATATAGTTTTTGATTTTTGAAAAAATTCTTTAATTTAATGGGTTTTTTTTCAAGTATATATCTATAAACATTATAGTTTTCCAATACCCTTTGAACGTAATTTCTTGTTTCTCTAAACTTTATTAGCTCAATCCAGTCAACATAATCAATTTTTTTCTTTTGAGGATCTTTATTAATTTTTTTCCAATATCTAACTCTTTTGGGTCCAGCATTATAAGCTGCTATAGCAAATGGATAAGAACCTTCATATTCTAAAATTAATCCTGCAATATAATGTGATCCTAAATTTATATTATATTCTGGATCGGTAGTTAATCTAGACCTTGAGTAGGGCAACTTCGCCTGTTTTGCCACGAGTTTTGCCGTATAAGGCATAAGTTGCATTAATCCTTTGGCGCCGGCATGACTATTAGCTGTAATGTCAAATTCACTTTCCTGTCTAATAATAGATAAAATAAAAGCGGATTCAGGTATTTTTCTTCCGTTGATAAAATTAGGAGTACTGATTATTGGATAATTAAAATTATTGTGAAATCTTTTCTGGTATGAAGCTATTTTTGAAATTTGAATTGCAAAATCATATCTAGATATATTTGTAGCTAATTCAGCTGCTAATATTTCACTACCTTTACTTATATTATGATTAGCTAAATGTTTTAATATATTTTTTGAATATTTATCTTTATTTAATTCATCTAATAAATAAACAATTTTTACTAATTCTTTTTGATAAAAATATTTTTTATATTTTTCATCTATTTTCATTTGTTCAGGAAGTTGAAAATCTTGATCTGGTTTAATTTTTAAATGTGCAAGCTGTCCATAATAAGTAGTAAGATACTTTGATGCTTCATTATACCATTTAAAAGATTTTTCTGTATCACCAATTTTTTCGTAGGATCTGCCCAACCAGTAAGCTCCTCTAGATAAACTAATTGGGTAACCAACATTATTATAAAAATTTTGAAAATGTTCTTTCGCTAAGATTGGATTATTTAAGAAACTGAGTGCAATCCATCCACTCATCCATTCAGCTTCAGCAAATTCAGGACCACTAGTCATTGAGTGTTGACTGCTTATTTTGTAGGCTAATTCATATTTTTTTTTATAAATCAAGGCTCTAGAAATAATAGATCTTTCTTTCCACCATTTATCAGGTCTAATTAAATAATCTTTATCATTTTTAATTTTTAATAGTATTTCTAGTGAACTATCAACCCTTCCTCTTTTACGTCTCCATTTAAGTCTGTCGTAATTTAATCCAGCATCATTTTTAAATTTACTTGGTACATTTTTGATAGCCTGATCTACGCCATATGATTTACTCATTAAAATTTGTCTTGCCGTATATAATAATCTTTCGTCTTTAGGAAGATATTTCAACATCCTTTTTAAATCCCAATATTTATTTTCCCAAGCTAGATAGTCTGCCCTTTTAATATAATCATTTGAATTTAGATATTTTTTAAATTTTTTTCTGAAAAATTTCATATTAGCACGACTTAGATCTGCTGTTATCCAGCCATCTTTAATAAGATTAATTCCTTTTTCTGTGTTGCCTGTAGCAATTAAGCTTTCCCCAAGAATTAATTTACCGTATCCACTTAAAGGTTCAGTGGCACTAAACCATTCTATTATTTTTTTTGGTGATATGTTTTCTGTAGATAATTTATGTTCAGCTAAATATCTTAATCTACCTATTCTTGGATATTTATCATTTTTATCTATAAATGTTTTATAATCATAAAAACTTGCATAGTTTCCAGTTTTTAATAGATGTTTCCATTGAACAAAGTTATATATAGATTTATTTTTAGCTTTTCTAGAGATAGATAGTGCATCTTTCCATTTTCCCATTTCAAAGGATTTAACGGCTTTTTTTGCTATAGCAAAGTCTTTTTGACTAAAAAATTTTGATTTTTTTTTAATTACTTTCTTTTCTTTTTTAACTATTAATGGTTTTTTTTTAGGTTTTAAAAATTCAATTTTTTTTTCTTTTTTAACTATTTCGATTTTCTTTTCTTTTTTTAAAATTTTTTCTTTTTTTGGTTTTGGTTTTGGTTTGATAATATTTTTTGATAATTTTTTGATTTTAGTCTCTTTGTCTAGAAAAGGTTTTTTTAAAGGTAATATTAAAGGTTCATTTGCATAATTAAAGCTTGTAAATATTAAAATTATAGTGAATATTTTTATAAAAAAAGTTACTTCTTTAGGCATATATTTTACTAAATGAATCTATAAACTATGTTATAAGTATTTATGTTCAAAGGATCAAATGTTGCTTTAATAACCCCGTTTAAAAATAATAGGCTTGACGAAGAAGCTTATATTAAATTGATACATTTTCATTTAAAAAATGGCACAAATGGATTAGTTCCAGCAGGTACCACAGGTGAATCTCCCACTTTAAATCATAATGAGCATGAAAAGGTTATAGAGTTATGCGTTAAAGAATCTAATGGCAAAATACCAGTTATTGCTGGCACAGGTTCAAATTCAACTGAAGAGGCAATTTCATTAACTAAGCATGCGGAGAAAGTTGGAGCAGATGGTGCCTTAGTTGTTACACCTTATTATAACAAACCAACCCAGGAAGGTTTGTATCAACATTACAAAGCTATTAATGATAATACCAATCTACCAATAATAATTTATAATATACCTAGTAGATGTGTAATTGATATGTCGGTCGATACAATGGCTAGATTATTTGAATTAAAAAATATTACTGGAGTAAAAGATGCGACTGGTGATTTAGATAGACTCGACCAACAGTTAAAAAAAATGGGACCTGATTTTATTTTAATGACAGGAGAAGATGGATTGGCTTTTGAATTTAACAAAAGGGGTGGTGTAGGATGTATTTCAGTAACAGCTAATATTGCTCCAAAGCTATGTTCAGATATGCAAAAATATTCTAAATCAAAATCAGATAATGAAGTTCAAGAAGCTGGAAGAATAGATCAGATACTCCAACCTCTTCATAAATCATTGTTTATTGAAAGTAACCCAGCGCCTGTTAAATATGCAGCAAAGTTATTAGGCCTTTGCGATGACGAAATAAGACTACCCCTTGTTAAGATTAAAAAAGAAACTCAAGAGGAAATTAAGAAAGCATTAAAAACTGCTGAATTAATTTAATGAAAAAAAAAACCAAGCATGGTTTAAAGATTATTAGTTTAAATAGAAAAGCTAGTTTTAATTATTTTTTTGAAAACTTGTTAGAAGCTGGAATTGTACTTAAGGGGTCGGAAATAAAATCTGTTCGTAGTGGAAAGATTAATATCGCAGACTCTTATGGTGTGGTTAAAAATGGAGAAATTTTTCTTATCAATTCGCATATAGCCACATATAAACAGGCTAGCTATATTAATCATGATCCAATTGAAGAAAGAAAACTTTTATTAAATAAAAAGGAAATAAATAAAATTTCAGGTAAAATTCAAAAAGAAGGTTTTAGTTTAATCCCAACTAAAATGTATTTTAAAAAAGGAAAGGCTAAAATTGAAATTGCTATAGCAAAAGGAAAAAAACAATATGACAAAAGGGAAGCTAAAAAAAAGAGTGATTGGAATAAGGATAAAGCAAGATATGTTAGAAAATCAAGTTAAAACTGTTTTTTTAGCCATAGGATCAAATTTAGGAAATAGATTAAAATATATAGAGTTGGCAAAATTTAAGTTACAGCTAAATAATATAAAAATTATTAGGTCGTCTAGTAATTATGAGTCATTATCATGGCCTAATCCAAAAAATCCTAAGTTTATTAATATAGTTATTAAAGTTGAAACTTATTTATCTCCTATAAAGTTATTATCTATATGTAAAAAAATAGAAAACGATTTAGGTCGAAAAAGGTTTAAAAAAAATGAGCCAAGAACTTGTGATATTGATATAATTGATTATAACCAAAAAAATCTCATTTACAAAAATTTTGATTTAAACTTACCCCATCCTGAAATTTCTAAGCGAAATTTTGTTCTTTTACCTTTATACGAAATATCAAAATCATGGAAACACCCTAAAACTAGAGCAAACATTGGAGAAATAATCAGTTCTTTAAATATTGAAGATTTAAGAACTATTAAACAAATCTAAATTAGTGATATAATAAATTATGCTTAAATCTGATGATCTAATAAATAAAGTTAGATCTTATAACAAATTTTTAAATCCAGAAACTTTAAATAAGGCTTATGACTTTGCATTAAAAGCTCATAAAACTCAAAAAAGAGATGAGGGTGTACCATACATCATTCATCCCATAGCAGTGGCAAGTATTTTAACAGAATTAAAATTAGATAGTGCTACTATAGCAACAGGTTTACTGCATGATACAATTGAAGATACATACGCAACATATGAAACGATAAAAGAAGAGTTTGGACAAGAAGTAGCTGACTTAGTAGATGGAGTAACTAAAATTTCTCTATTTGAAAATCAGGCAGAGTCAAATTCAAAAGCTGAAAATTTTAGAAAACTTATTCTGGCGACATCAAAAGATATACGTGTACTTTTGGTTAAATTAGCTGACAGACTACATAATATGAGAACTATTAGATTTGTTAAAAATAAAGATAAACAACTTAGAAAAGCAACTGAAACAATGGAAATTTATGCCCCTTTAGCAGACAGAATGGGAATGCATAGAATTAGAGATGAATTGGAAGATCTTTCGTTTCAAGTGTTAAACAATGAAGCAAGAGAACTTATCAAAAAAAGGCTAGATGAGATAAAAGAAGATAAAGTTAATTCATTTAATTCAATTTCATATCAATTTAGTGATTTATTAAACCAACACAAAATAGAAGCTGAAATAATTGGAAGAGAAAAAACACCATTTTCTATATGGAGAAAAGTTCAAAAAAAAAGAATTTCTTTAGAACAAATTACAGATATCATAGGATTTAGAATAATTTTAAAATCAGTTGAAGATTGCTATAAAGCTCTTGGAATTTTTCATCGTGAATGGAATTGTATACCAGGAAAATTTAAAGATTATATTTCATCACCAAAAATTAACAAATATCAATCTTTACATACTTCAATTATAGGACCAAATAGAAGACCAATTGAAATTCAAATTAGAACAATGCCTATGCACGAATTTGCAGAAAGAGGTATAGCATCACATTGGAAATATAAATCTTCTGAAAAGTTTAATTCATTAACTTGGAAAGAATACGAATGGTTAAAAGACCTTGTAGAAATAATAAATAGAAATGAAAATCCAGAACATTTTTTTGAGTATACAAAATTACAAATGTTTCAAGAGAATGTTTTTTGTTTTACTCCAAAAGGTTCAGTCATTAAATTGCCTAAAGATGCTACACCTGTAGATTTTGCTTACGCTGTCCATACTAAAATAGGAGACACCGCTATAGGCTGTGAAATTAATGGTAAAGAAAGTGAATTACAGAGTATTTTAAGAAATGGAGACATTGTTAAAATTATTACTTCAAAAAAAAAGTCACCCTCACTTCACTGGATATCAATCACAAAAACAGGAAAAGCAAGATCTGCAATCAGAAAATATTGGCATACAAAAGGTGAGGAAAAAGCACAACGTATAAAGAAATATAACACAACATTGTGGATTTCTCTGCCTGACAAACCAGGCAAATTAGGTGAAGTAACTACGTTACTTGGAGATCATAAGATTAATATTTCAAGTGTAGAAATGAAAGAAAAAACTAAAGAATATATAAATTTTAGGTTTAATCTAATCATTGGTAATCTGAAAAACTTTACAAATTTTATCAGTGAGTTAAAACAAAAAGAAATAAAATTTAAAATCATAAGACATGAGAACAAAAGAAATGCTTTCACACAAAAAATCTTTAAATATTTTAAAAAAAACTAATGCTCTTCTGGAGGGTCATTTTGTTTTATCTTCAGGACTTCATTCATCAAAATATATTCAATGTGCAAAATTATTAAGTTTTCCACATCTTTCTAACAAAATTTGCTTATCTTTAGCAAATAAAGTTAAAAAAAATTTTAAAAAAATTGATATTATTTTGTCACCTGCTATGGGAGGAATTGTTATTGGTTATGAGATTGGAAGACTATTGAGAAAGGAAACAATTTTTTGTGAAAGAGTCAATGGAAAGTTTAAACTCAGAAGGGGCTTTCATATAAAAAGAAATTCAAGAGTATTAATAGTCGAAGATGTTATAACAACTGGTAAATCAAGTCTGGAATGTGCAAATTTAATAAAAAAAGCGAAAGCTAAAATTGTTGGTTTTGTCTCAATAATAGACAGATCAAATAAAAAAGTTTTAAGAATTAAAAAAAAAATTATTTCTCAAATTAAAATAGACGTACCATCATATAAAAAAAAAGATTTACCAAAAGATCTGAAATCTATATCAATTACAAAACCAGGCAGTAGATTCCTTAAATGAGAAGATTAGGCGTAAATATCGATCATATCGCAACCCTTAGAAATGCGAGAGGTGAAAAACATCCAGATCTTTTAAAAGCTGCAAAGCTTATAACAAGTTATGGTGCTGATTCAATTACTCTTCATTTACGAGAAGACAGAAGACATATAAAGGATTCAGATGTAGCTAAAATTTGTAAACAAAAAAAAATTTCTGTTAACTTGGAAATGGCAGCAAATGATGAAATATTAAAAATTGCATTAAAAAATAAACCTAAATATGTTTGTATAGTACCAGAAAAAAGAAATGAAATTACTACAGAAGGTGGACTTAATCTAATAAAGAATAAAAATAAAATTAAAAAGATTATTAATAAACTTAAAAGAAATAAAATTAGAACTAGTCTTTTTATAAACCCAAGTATTAAAGATATTAATTTATCTAAAACATTAGAAACTGAATGTATTGAATTACACACAGGTAAATTGTCTAATTTGATAAAATCAAAAAAAAAATTTCTTAAAGAATTTAATAAGATAAAAAGATGCTCGACACTAGCAAATAATTTAGGATTAGAGGTTCATGCTGGACATGGAATGGATTATAAAACCACTAAAATATTATCAAAAATTAAGGTTATAAAAGAATTTAATATCGGCCACTTTATTATTGGTGAATCTATATTCTTAGGCTTAAAAAAGATTATTAAAAAATTTAGAATTTTATCAAAAAGATAATTATGAAAATTTCAGGAATAGGTATTGATATTATAGAAAATATTAGAATCAAAAAATCGATTAGAAATAAAAGATTTATTAATAGAATTTTTACCAAAAAAGAAATTTTAAATTCAAAAAAAATAAAAAATCCTTTTTCCTATTATGCTAAAAGATATGCTGCAAAAGAAGCTTTTGTTAAATCTATAGGAATTGGCTTCCGAGATGGTTTTAATTTTAAAGATATATCAATAATTAATGATAATCTTGGAAAACCATCTTTTTTAATAACAAAAAAAATTAAAAATTTGATAAATAAAAGATTTAAAACTAATTCTTTTAATTTCTTTCTATCAATTTCTGATGAAAAAAAATACTCTATAGCATTTGTAATATTTCAAAAATAATGAAGCTAAACAAAAATTTTTTTATTGATAATCTAAAAACACTATTTTATGCATTAATAATTGCAATTTTAATTAGATCAATTCTATTACAACCTTTTTACATTCCATCATCATCTATGGAACCCAATCTACTAATTGGGGACAGATTATTTGTAACAAAATACTCGTATGGTTATAGTAAACATTCCTTTCCATTTAGCCCACCAATATTTAATGGAAGAATATTCTCATCTAATCCTGAAAGAGGTGATGTAGTAGTTTTTAAGACACCAGTGGATAATAGAACCGATTATATAAAAAGGCTTATAGGTCTACCTGGTGATAGCATACAATTCATTGATGGTCATCTATATTTAAATAATAATGAAATATTAAAAACAAAAACATCACTTAAAGAAAAAATTTATTGTGGTGGAAAAAAAAATGTTGAAGTTAATACATTTGAGGAAAAACTTCCCAACGGCAAAATATATACAACAGTATATAGAACAGATTTTACTTTCAAAAATTCTGATAAATTTATAATACCTAAAAACCATTACTTCTTTTTAGGTGATAATCGTGATTGCTCAAAAGATAGTAGGTATCTCACAAGTGTTGGTTATGTACATAAAGATAATTTAGTTGGGAAAGCTCAATTTATATTTTTTTCGTCGGATTATAGAATAGCAAGCATAATTAAATTCTGGAAATGGGATGAGACAATAAGATTTAAAAGATTTTTTAAAAGAATAAAATAATGGATTCTAATTTTTTAAAACTCCAAAAAAAAATCAATATTAGATTTAATGATTTAAATTTGTTAAAAAAAAGCTTAACACATAAAAGTTTTGACTCAATAAATAGCTATGAAAAATTAGAATTTCTTGGTGATAGAATTTTAGGGTTAGTAATATCTGAAAAATTATTAGAAATATATCCAGAGGAAAATGAAGGTAGTTTAGATAAGAAATTAGCATCTTTAGTAAACAAAAAGAAATGTTTAGAAATAGCTAAATCAATAAGTTTAGAAAATTATATTTCAGTAGCAAAAAAAAAAGGGAAAGAAATTAAAATAGAAGACAAAATTATTTCAGATGCTTGTGAAGCTCTAATTGGAGCCATTTATTTAGATAAAGGATTGTTAGAAACTAAAAGATTTATAATAAAACTTTGGAAGGATCATTTAAAGGCTAGCAAAATTACTTATATAGATGCAAAAACTAAACTTCAGGAATATTCATTAAAAAAATTTAAGAAATTACCAATCTATAAGTTGATTGAAAATTCTGGACCAAGACATAAGCCAATATTTAATGTAGCTGTCAGATTAGAAAATTCAAAATTTATTAATGCAAAAGGAAATTCAAAAAAAGACGCTGAACAAAAAGCAGCAACTTTATTCATGAAAAGTTTGGAAAAGTAATGAATTGGGATGACAAAGGTTTTTTAATATCGAAAACAAAATATAATGAAAATTCAATTATAGCTGAATTTTTTACAATGAATTATGGAAAAGTTTCAGGCATTTTATTTGGTGCAACTTCAAGAAAAATTAAAAATTATTTACAAATAGGAAATAATTTCCATGTTAATTATACATTTAAAAATGAGAGTAAAATAGGTTATTTTAAAATTGAAATAATTAAAGCTCAAACCCCATTATATTTTGATAATAAAAAAAAACTTTTATGTTTAAATACAGCTATAAACCTAGTTAAGATTCTAACCGCAGATCTTCAAAGTAATAAAAATATTTACGATTTAATAAATAATTTTTTTGAAATTTTGCCATTAAATCATTGGATTAAAGAATATATATATTGGGAATTAAAACTTTTAAAACAATTAGGTTATGATCTTGAATTAAAAAGTCTAGTTAATGAAGAAAAAAAAGATAACAAAATAAAATATTATGTAAAGAGTCAAAATGGAATTAAAACCATTCCAAATTTTCTGATTAATCATAATACTAATGATGTTGATGAATCTGATTTAATTAATGGCTTGAATCTTGTAGGTGATTACTTAGATAAAAGTGTTTTTAAACCTAACAATATTAATTATCCTAACTCAAGAACTGATTTTATAAATATCTTAAAATAATTTAACTAATTATTTTTTTTATTCTATCAGCATAATATGTCACAATTGCACTGGCACCAGCTCTTTTAAAGGACATTAAAGTTTCTAAAATTATTTCTTTATTAATAATTCCTTTTTTTATTCCATTAGAAATTAAACTATATTCTCCCGATACTTGATATGCAAAAACTGGAATTTTGAAGTTTTCTTTTACAGCTTTAATTACATCAAGGTATGGCAATCCTGGTTTTACCATTACCATGTCAGCACCTTCTTTGATATCTAGAGCTACTTCTCTTAAGGCTTCAGATCTATTTCTATAGTCCATTTGATAATTCTTTTTATCTCCCACTAGTAGTTTTTTTGATCCTACAGCATCACGAAAAGGTCCATAATAACTTGAAGCATATTTTGCTGCATAAGAAAGTATCTGTACTAAATGAAATCCGTTTTTATCTAAAGCCTTACGTATTTTTCCAACTCGACCATCCATCATGTCAGATGGAGCAATCACATCACATCCCATTTCTGCTTGTAATACAGATTGTTTAATTAATATTTCAATTGTTTCATCATTTAAAACATAATTTGATTTTAATAAGCCGTCATGACCGTGTGAAGTGTAAGGATCAAGAGCTACATCACACATGATACCAATTTTATTTTTATATCTTTTTTTAATATATCGTATTCCTTTGCATACAAGATTTTCTTCATTTAGTGCTTCTGACCCAATTTTATTTTTTTTTTTAGGATTTGTGTAAGGAAATAATGCAACCATTGGTATCTTATTTTTTAAAGATTTATCTATAATTTCGTCCAATCTATCTACTGTATATCTATAGACATCTGGCATTGAATTAACTTCTTGTTTTTTATTTTTCCCATCAATAAGAAAAATTGGTAAGATAAAATCATTAGAAGAAAGGGTATTTTCTTCTATTAATTTTCTTGACCAATTATTTTTTCTACTTCTTCTAAGCCTTAGATTAGGGTAATTTCCAGTAATCATAATTTAATTTATTTATAAAATGCGACAAAAGTAATATACAAATATATAATAAAAGATATAAAAAACAATCGTCATGAATTTAGATTTTAATGATTTTCAAAAACAGGATCTGAAATTTGATATAACAAAACTTCAAAAAGCTTATTATCAAATAATAAAAAGTAAAAAATTTGAAGATGGTGGTGGTATAGCAAATTTTGGAGCCATATCATTAACCCAGATTCCAGGAGATCCAGATTCAATTAAAGGAAGTAAAGCAAGAGGTATTTTTTGGACAAGACCGGACTCAACCGGAAAAGAAGTTATCCGAGATATACAAATAGATGAATCAGCGTATTCAGAATTTATTGTAGATTATAAGGATACTTATTTTAAAGAAGTATATGAAAAACTTTCTTCGAAATATAAATTAGGAAGAGTAAGAATTTTATTAAAAAAACCAAGAACTACGCTTAGTTGGCATAGAGACCCTGAGCCACGACTACATATACCAATAATTACAAATCCAGGTGCAATAATGGTTATTGATAATGTTGCAAAACATATGCCCGCTGATGGATCTGTATGGATTACAAACAACACAAAATATCACAATGCATTTAATGGTGGAGAAGAAGATAGAATTCATCTAGTTGCATGTGTTTTAAATCATAAATTTAATTAATTTGAAAAAAATATTTATTTCTTCTGATCATGCAGGCTTTAGACTCAAAGAGTCTATTAAAAAATATTTAGAAAAAAAAAATTTTAACTTTCAAGATCTTGGCCCAATTAGCAGTAATAGTGTTGATTATCCTGATTATGCTCACAAAGTTGCAAAAAAAATTAAGAAAAATAAAAAATATGTCGGTATACTAATATGTGGTTCTGGTACAGGTATGAATATAGCGGCCAATAAACACAAAAATATTAGGGCAGCACAATGTTTTAATTCAAAATCAACCAAATTATCAAGATTGCATAACGATGCAAATATCATTACATTAGGATCAAGACTAATAACAAAAAAAAATGCTCTAAACTTTGTCAGTATTTTTTTGAATACTAAGTTTGAAGGTGGTAGACATTTAAGAAGAGTTAAAAAAATATAGATATGTCTAGTGAAAATAAATATTTAAATGATCAATATAAGTCTTTTTTTGAAGATAATTTATCAAAGACTGATCCCGAATTATATAAGGCTATAAGAGAAGAGTTAAAAAGACAGCAAGAGCATATTGAGCTTATAGCTTCAGAGAATATAGTTTCAAATGCTGTCCTTGAAGCGCAAGGTTCAGTTTTAACAAATAAATATGCTGAAGGTTATCCAGGGAAAAGATATTATAATGGATGTGAACATGTTGATGTTGCTGAAAGCTTAGCAATTGAAAGATTAAAAAAATTATTTAATTGTAAGTTTGCTAATGCACAACCCCATTCTGGAGCACAAGCAAATGGTGCAGTTTTCTTAGCTTTATTAAAACCAGGTGATACTATTATGGGTTTAAGTTTAAATTCAGGAGGTCATTTAACTCATGGTTCTAAAGCAGCAGTTTCTGGAAAATGGTTTAATGCTATTGCATATGAAGTTGATAAAAAAACTGAATTACTTGATTATAATGAGATAGAGAGATTAGCTGTAGAACACAAACCTAAATTGCTAATAGCTGGTGGAAGCGCTTATTCAAGAGTAATAGATTTTAAAAAATTTAGAGAAATTGCAGATAAAGTTGGAGCATATTTTATGGTTGATATGGCTCATTTTTCTGGATTAGTTGCTGGGAAAGGCTATCCTAATCCCGTAGATCATGCTGATGTTGTTACATCAACAACTCATAAAGTTTTTAGAAGTGCAAGAGGAGGAATTATTTTAACGAATAAAGAAGATCTTGCAAAAAAATTTAATTCAGCTGTATTTCCTGGGTATCAAGGTGGTCCATTAATGCACATTATAGCCGCTAAAGCAGTAGGTTTTTTGGAAGCACTAAAACCTGATTTCAGAGAATATATAAATACGGTTTTAGCAAATGCTAAAATTCTAGCTGAAACTTTAAAAAATAATGGTTTCAAGATTTATTCTGGAGGAACTGATACTCATTTAATGTTAGTCGATTTAAGACCCTTTGGTGTCAAGGGTAATGCAGCTTCGGATAGTCTTTGTAGAGCTAATATAACATGTAATAAAAATGGAATTCCTTTTGATACAGAAAGTCCAATGATTACTTCTGGTATAAGATTAGGATCTCAAGCAGCAACCACAAGAGGGTTTGGTTTGAAAGAGTTTGAAAAAGTTGGAGAACTTATATCCAAGGTTGTTAAAGGTCTGTCCAATAATCCTGAAGATAATTCTAGTGTTGAAAAAGAGGTAAGAGAAGAAGTAATTAAACTTTGCTCTGCTTTTCCA
The DNA here is from genome assembly GCA_902564245.1 of uncultured Pelagibacteraceae bacterium. Taxonomy (GTDB): domain Bacteria; phylum Pseudomonadota; class Alphaproteobacteria; order Pelagibacterales; family Pelagibacteraceae; genus Pelagibacter. The sequence goes on from CACFAF010000002.1 coordinate 62,477, forward strand.
ATTTACAAAAATTTTAATAAATGATTTGTCCCTGCGAAAAAAAAGGTGAAACATCTGTAGTAGACTCTCGTCCAACAGAGGATGGTACGGCAATACGAAGAAGAAGACTTTGTAGTTGTGGTGCTAGATTTACAACTTTCGAAAGAATTCAACATCGTGAAATTATGGTTGTAAAAAAAAATGGAAGAAAGTCATCTTTTGATCGAGATAAATTAGCTAAATCTATTTACATTGCCTTAAAAAAAAGACCGTTGGATACCGAAACTGTAGAAAAATTTATAACCAAAATATCAAGATCTTTAGAGGAATTAGGGCAAAATGAAATTTCTTCATCAACTATTGGCACTATGGTTATGGACGGACTAAAAGATTTAGATCCAGTTGCTTATGTAAGATTTGCATCAGTTTACAGAAATTTTAGAGAAGAAAAAGATTTTATTCAATTTGTGGACAAAATTGATGTCTTCAAAAAAAGATAAATATTCAAAAAAAGATCATCTTTATATGCGTCTTGCTTTAGATTTAGCTAAATCTAGACATGGATTTACAGGAAATAATCCATCAGTAGGTTGTGTAATTGTTAAAAAAGACAAAATTTTATCAATTGGAAGAACAGGAATTCTTGGCAGACCACACGCAGAATATAACGCAATAAATTTTGCAAATCATGACTTAAAAGATTCGATTATGTACGTTACTTTAGAACCATGCAATCACTATGGAAAAACACCTCCCTGTACAAACTTAATAATTAAAAAAGGAATAAAAAAAGTTTTTTATTCAATAAATGATATTGATAAAAAAGTTAAGGGCAAATCATTTAAAATTCTTAAATCAAATAATATTATTGTTAAAACAGGATTATTAAAAAATGATTTAAATATTTTTTACGAACCTTACCTTGTAAATAGAAAAAAAAAAGTACCTTACGTAACAGGTAAAATTGCATTATCAAAAAATAATCTAATTTATAATAAAATAAAAAAAAAGATCACCGATATTTATTCTGACAAGTTAACACATTATCTTAGATATTCTAACGACTCCATTATGATTTCTTATAAAACATTGAATAAGGATAATCCTAAACTGAATTGTAGAATTCAAGGACTCAATCGTTCTCCAAGACGAGTTATTTTGGATAATAATTTGGATAGCAAAAAAAATTCTTTTATTATTAAAAGTGCAAAAAAAAGTAATACGATTTTTTTTTATAATAAAGCCAATAAAGAAAAAATTAATTTTTTTAAAAAAAAAGGTATTAAACTAATCAAAGGTAAAATAAATAAAAATTATCAATTTGACTTGAAATCCATATTAAGAGAACTTTATAAAAATGGTTGTAGAAATTTACTTGTAGAAGGTGGAAATGAACTAACAAAAAGTTTTTTTCATAGAAAGTTATTTAATAAATTCTACTCATTTAAAAGTAATAAAAAATTATCTAAATCTGTTGAATTTAAAGAATTTAATTGCTTTAATCTTTTTTCAAAAAATTTTAAAAGAAAATCAAAAATTAATATTAAATTTGGCAAAGACACAATATACCTTTATAAAAAATAATATGTTTAACGGAATTATATTTAACAAAGCTAAAATTAAGAAAATAGTTAAAAGACCTAAGGGCTTAAATATTTTTTTGAGATCAAATTTACCTGTATCGAAAAAAGATATAGGCATATCAATTTCTTGTGACGGAGTATGTTTAACTCTTTTGTCTTATAATAATAAAATTATGGAATTTTATTTATCAAATGAAACTATCCTAAGATCGAAATTTAAATTTTTAAAAGTTAATGATGTAATTAATGTTGAATTACCACTAAAATATGGACAAAAAATCTCTGGGCATCTATGTCAAGGTCATGTTGACACGATAGCTAAAGTTATCCAGATTAAAAAAATTGATAAATCATATCTTTTTAGTTTTGCTATAAATTACAAAGAAAGAAAAAATCTCATTGAAAAAGCCTCTATATGCATAAATGGAATATCTCTAACTATTTCAAAAAAGATAAAAAAAGGTTTTCAAGTGTGGATTATACCTCATACCTTTAAACTTACAAATTTATCTAATTTGAAAAAGAATAGTTTGGTAAATATTGAGATAGATATCTTTTCTAAATACGTTAAAAATTATTTTAATGAAAAAAAGTAATTATACTTCAATTGAGAATATCATTAGATTGGCTAAGAATGGTAAAATGTTTATTCTTGTCGATGATGAAAAGAGAGAAAATGAAGGAGATTTAGTTATTTCTAGTTCAGATTCAAATGCACAAAATATTAATTTTATGGCTAAATATGGAAGAGGTTTAATTTGTTTGGCAATGGATAACTCACAAGCTAAAAAATTAGATTTGCCTCCAATGTCACTTGTAAATGAATCAAGAAACCAGACTGCATTTACTGTTTCCATTGAAGCAAAAAAAGGTATTACAACTGGTATATCAGCCAAAGATAGAGCGCTTACAATTAAAATTGCATCAAAAAAAAATGTAAATAAAAAAGATATTGTTTCCCCAGGACATGTTTTTCCAATTATTGCTAAAGATGGTGGTGTTTTAGTTAGAGCAGGTCATACTGAGGCTTCAGTTGATATTTCAAAGCTAGCAAAAAAAAATAATTCAGCAGTTATATGTGAAATAATGAATGAAGATGGATCAATGGCAAAAGGTCAAGATTTATCTAATTTTGCAGAAAAGCACAATTTAAAAATTGGAAAAATTGAAGATCTTATTTCTTATAGATTAAAGAAAGAAAAATTGATTAAATTAAAAAAAACTTCAGAAATCGAAGTTAAAAATAAAAAATATAAAATAAAAATTTATGAAAATCTATTAGATGGATCAGAACATTTTGCACTTATAAAAGGAAATATTAAAAAAGGAATTATTCCAAGAGTTAGAGTTATTTCATCAAATGTAGTCCATAATTATCTTATTAATCAACAATTACCTAATTCATTTAATAATACTTTAAATTACTTTAAAAAATTTAATAATTGTGTTTTAGTATTCATTAAAGATACTAATCTTAAATCGGTTACCCAAACACTTAAAGATTATAAAAATAAAGATTTTTATAAAAAGGGGAATGACAAGCTTATTAGAAATTATGGTATTGGAGCTCAAATAATAAAAGACCTTAAAATTAGAAAAATGATTTTAATTACAAAATCTCCAAAAAAGGTTATTGGTTTAGAAGGTTATGATATAAAAATAACTAAACAAGAATTAATATAATGAAAAAAAGAATACTGATTGTAGTTGCGGACTATTACAAAGACATATCATTTGGTTTATTAAAAAGTACTAAAAATTTATTAGCCAAAAGCAATAAAATTAAGATTATTAAAGTACCTGGCGTTTTTGAAATACCAGTTACAATTTCAAAAAATATCAAAAAATATGATGCGTTTATTGCTCTCGGATGCGTAATAAAGGGACAAACTCCTCATTTTGATTTTATTTCTAAGTCTTCTATAGATGCAATTATGGAGCTTTCTATAAATAATAAAAAACCAATAGGTAATGGAATTATTACTTGTTTAAATATGAAGCAAGCTAAAGCTAGAAAAAGGAAAGGTGCTGAAGCTGCAAAAGCTATAATATCAGTTCTATCTCAAAAATGAGAACTTCTTTTAGACCAAAAGATAATCCAAGAGTTATTATTATTCAAAAATTATATGGAAAATTTTTTAACAAAGAAGAGCAATTAATCTTTCCAAAACATAGATTTAGAAAATTTATAAAAGATATTGTTTCAGGAACTATTGAGAGAGATGATGTCATATTAGATGAATTAAGTAAAAAACTTGGAAATCAATTCAATTATAAGAATCTTGATAAAGTTTTTCAAGTAATTCTAAAATCTGCAACTTATGAATTTTTATATAAACCAAATTTATCAATTAATATAATAATAAAGGAGTATTTAAATGCTTCCAATTACTTTATAGATAATTCACAAACAAAATATTTAAATGCTTTATTAGACAATGTTGCTAAAAAATTAAGATCATCGAATGCATGAATTTGAAATTATAAAAAAATATTTCTTAAAATTATCAAATAATAATAAAAGTGCACTTAGCTTTAGCGATGATGTTTTTTATGATAAATCTAAACAATTAGTGTTATCAATTGATACCTATGTGGAAGGTATTCATTTTATTAATTTTAAAAAGCCTGAATTAGTTATTAAGAAAATCTTTCGTTCTTCTATTTCAGATCTTATTTGTAAAGGTGTTAAACCAAAATATTATTTCATTTCTGCTTCAGGAAATAGTCGGTCTTTTTCTAAGTCAAATTTAAAAAAAATTTCAAAATCTTTGCAACAAGAACAAAAAAAATACAATATATATTTAGGTGGTGGCGATACTGTTTTATCAAAAAAATTAAGTTTTACCATTACATCTATTGGTTTTTCAAAAAAAATAATTCTCAGAAATAATGCAAAACTTAATGATGATATTTATATAACAGGTAATTTAGGTGATAGCTATACTGGTTTAAAAGTTTTACAAAAAAAAATTAATATAAAAAAAGAATTGAAAGAATATTTTATAAATAAATATTATCTTCCTGATTTACATTTGAATTTGACAAAAAAACTGTTTAATTTTGCTAATACTTCTATTGATGTATCTGATGGACTTATAGCTGATTTACAAAAGTTAATTTTTAATCAAAAATTGTCTTTTAAGATTTATTTAAACAGTGTTCCTATTTCACAAAATCTCAATAGATTAATCTTTAATAAAAATTTGAAAAAATTATCTTATATTTCTCGAGGTGATGATTACCAGGTTCTTTTTACAGCATCACCATCCAAATCAAGAATCATTAATAAAATCAGTAAATCCTTGGGTATTAAGATTTCTAAAATAGGAAAAATTTGTAAGCACTCTTTCAAATCTGAAATTATTGGTGAAAAAGGGAATAAAATTGCCCTTAAACACAAAGGTTATTATCATCAATTTTAGAAGTTAATTATTGCCTTTTATTCCTTTTTTTGTATTGTCCGGATTTTAATAACTAACAACCAACAATTTATTAAGGTAAATATGAACTCAACTATTGAAAATATACTTTTATATACTATAGCCGCTGGTTTTTTATCTATTGTTTATGGATATTTTACTGGGAAAAATATTTTAAATTCAAGTGCAGGTAATACTAAAATGCAAGAAATTGCTTCTGCTATTCAAATTGGAGCTAAGGCATATTTAGCTAGACAATACAAAACAATCGCAATAGTTGGAATTGTTGTTTTAGTTATCGTTAGTATTGCCTTTAGTCCGCTAGTAGGCTTAGGTTATCTTATTGGTGCATCTTTATCTGGTATTGCTGGTTATGTTGGTATGTTAGTCTCTGTACAGGCAAATGTTAGAACTGCTGAAGCATCTAGAAAAGGTCTAGCTAATGGTCTTTCAGTTGCTTTTAAATCAGGAGCTGTAACAGGTATGTTGGTTGCTGGTTTAGCTTTATTAGCTATTGCTGTTTATTATTATTTATTATTAAAATTTGGCATAGATGAGAGAGAAATTGTAAATGCATTAGTTGCTTTAGGATTTGGAGCTTCTTTAATTTCAATTTTTGCAAGATTGGGTGGAGGTATATTTACAAAAGGTGCTGACGTTGGTGCTGATTTAGTAGGAAAAGTTGAAGCTGGTATACCAGAAGATGATCCAAGAAATCCTGCTGTAATTGCTGATAATGTTGGAGACAATGTAGGTGATTGTGCAGGCATGGCAGCAGATTTGTTTGAAACTTACGCAGTAACTATAGTAGCTACTATGGTTTTATCATCTATATTTTTTCCAGGTGATATGTCAATGATGATTTATCCATTAACAATTGGAGGTGCTTGTATTTTAACTTCTATTTTAGGAACCTTCTTTGTTAAACTTGGTAAAAGTAAAAATGTTATGAATGCTTTATACAAAGGATTTGTTGTTTCTGCTGTTGCCTCATTAGCTATACTTTATCCAGTAACTGATTATGTACTGGGTTTAGAAAATATATATGATTTAAATAATAAATCATTTTCTGGTATGAGTTTATATTACTGTGGAATCATTGGATTAATTATCACTGGCCTTTTAATTTGGGTTACTGAATATTATACTGGCACAAATTATAGACCAGTAAAAAGTGTTGCTTCATCATCAACTACAGGACATGGAACAAATGTCATTCAAGGTTTGGCAGTTTCAATGGAAGCAACTGCAATACCAGCATTAATAATTGTAGCAGGAATTTTAATTACAAATTCAATAGCTGGTTTATATGGAATAGCAATAGCAGTCACAACTATGTTAGCTTTAGCTGGAATGGTTGTAGCTTTAGATGCTTATGGCCCTGTAACAGATAATGCTGGCGGAATTGCCGAAATGTCAAAATTACCAAACAATGTTAGAAAAACAACAGATGCATTAGATGCCGTAGGAAACACAACAAAAGCTGTAACAAAAGGATATGCAATAGGTTCAGCTGGATTAGGTGCTTTAGTTTTATTTGCTGCATACACTGAGGATATAAAACACTTCTCAAAAGTTGCTGGATCTAAATTAGAGGGTATTGTTGTAACTTTTGATTTATCAAATCCATATATAGTTGTTGGTTTATTAATTGGTGGAATGCTTCCTTATTTGTTTGGTTCAATGGGAATGCAAGCTGTTGGAAGAGCGGGAGGAGCTGTTGTAGTTGAAGTTAGAAGACAATTTAAAAAATATCCAGGTATTATGAAACGTAAACAAAAACCTGATTATGCTAAACTTGTTGATTTACTAACAAAAGCTGCAATCAAAGAAATGATTGTTCCTTCATTATTACCTGTTTTATCACCTATCATTTTATATTTTGTAATTTTACCAATTGGTGGTCAAGTAGCAGCTCTAGCTTCTGTTGGGGCAATGTTACTAGGGGTAATCATCACAGGTTTATTTGTTGCAGTTTCTATGACAGCAGGTGGTGGAGCATGGGATAATGCTAAAAAATATATTGAAGATGGCAATCATGGTGGCAAAGGTTCCGAAGCTCACAAAGCTGCAGTAACCGGAGATACCGTAGGTGATCCCTACAAAGATACAGCAGGACCAGCTGTAAATCCCATGATAAAGATTACCAATATTGTAGCTTTATTATTATTAGCAGTGATAGCTGGTTAGTTTATTTTTTTTTTCTTTTATTTAATGGGTCATTTAATTTTTGCCTCATACTTGAAAGAAAATCATAAACAAATGATTTTTTTGAATATCCTAATTTTGTTGTTTCTTTTGAGAACTCCAATGATTCCATATTGTTAATGTCAAAAAAATCTTTTTTAACTAAAAGACCTCTATTATTAATTTCAAGCAACAAAACATTATTTACTACCATTTTTGATTTACCTAATTTAAAAACAGAAGATTTTGAAGTTTTTCTCTCAATATAAATCCAAAGATCATTATCAAATGTACTTTTTGTAGAAGGAGGACCTAGTAATTTTAACACATCATTCTTATTTGTTGTATTAAGATCTAGTTGATTTTGCTTAACTTCTAAAAACTGCACACCATGAGTTTTTACAACTTTATTTAACGTACAATTTGAAATAATAATACATGATAGAATTAAAAATAATATTTTTTTCATGAATAATAAATATATAAATATTTACAATAATTTAGTCAATTTAACTAGAAATAAAGATTTATATAAAAAGTTTACAAGTGATACTTTTTCTGATCGTCTGATATTCTTTTTGTTGCATTTTGCCTTCTTTTTAAAGGTTTTTAAAAAAGACAGTAATAAAAAAATATTACAAGAAATTTATGACTACATATTTAGACAAATTGAATTAAGTATACGTGAAATTGGGTATGGAGATCAGTCTATCAATAAGAAGATGAAAGATTATTTAAATCTTTTCTACGCCATGATTAATGAAATAAATAATTGGGATAATTTAACGATTCAACAAAAATCTAAACTTCTAAGTAATTTTCTAGACAAACGAGCTGATGTCATTTTTTTAGCAGAATACTTTGAAAAATACTTAAAAAAATTGTTAAATAATACTTTAAATTCTTATATAAAAGGTGTAGTTAAAGATTAATTATTATGGCTGTACCAAAACGTAAACAAACACCGTCTAGAACTGGAATGAGAAGGGCTCAAACTATGAAGATCTCTTCCAAAAATATTGTCGAAGATAAAAAATCCGGTGAATATAGGTTGTCACATCATTTAGACTTAAAAACTGGTATGTATAAGGGCAGACAAGTTCTTGACCCAAAGGAATAATAAATAAAAAAATATAAAATGACTGAAGTTATAAAAATTGCAGTAGATGCAATGGGTGGAGATGGTTCACCAAAAAAAATTATCGATGGTATTAATCATCATTTTTCTAATAACGGAAATACATTTTATCAAATTTTTGGAGACAATGATAAAATTCAAAAACTTATACCTAAGACTCTAGATAAAAATGCATATGAAATTATCCATACTAATGAAGTTGTTGAAGGGACTGATACACCATTAGAAGCCGCAAAAAGAGGAAAAAAAACAAGTATGTGGTTAGCTATTGAAAGTGTTAAGAATAAAAAAACTGATATTGTAATATCTGCTGGTAACACTGGTGCACTATTAGTTATAGCAAAATTAAATTTAAAAATGATTGAAAACATTGATAAGCCAGCCTTATCAGCATTGTGGCCAAATAAAAAAGGAATGAGTGTAGTTTTAGATTTAGGAGCAAATATTGAATGTAGTGAAAAAAATCTAGTTGATTTTAGCTTGATGGGTGCTTCATTATTTAATGCTTTATATCCTAATGAAAAAGCAAAAGTAGCATTATTAAATATAGGATCTGAAGAAATGAAAGGTAATGAAACAATCAAAAATACTTACCAAAAATTAAGTGAAAAAAAAAATCAAGATTATGAATTTAAAGGCTATATAGAAGGAAACTATCTAATGAATGGCGATGTTAATGTAATCGTTTCAGATGGTTTTACAGGAAATGTAGCACTTAAAACTGCAGAGGGAACTGCCACTTTTATAACAGATGAATTAAAAAAAGCTTTATCAGGTACATTATTAGGAAAAATTTCTTCTTTACTAAATATTAGCAATTTAAAAAAATTCAAGAAAAGATTAGATCCAAGACTATATAATGGAGCAATTTTTATTGGTTTGGACTCACCTGTTATCAAGAGTCATGGTGGAACAGATTATATAGGTTTTTCAAATTCTTTAAGTGTTTGTGATAAAATAGTTAGAGGAAATTTAATAAAAAAAATTAAAGAAAATATTAATTAAATGAGAATTAATTTAACTAAAAAAGAATTAATTAATACAATTTATATGCAGATTGGCTTTTCTAAAAGAATATCTGAGAATTTGTTAGAAGATATAATGGACACAATAGTCAAAAATTTAAAAACTAATAAACAGGTAAAAATTTCAAAATTTGGTACTTTTACTTTAAGAAATAAAAAAAAAAGAATAGGCAGAAATCCAAAAACAAAAGAAAAAAAAATTATATCTGAGAGAAATGTAGTTTTATTTAAACCTTCTAAAGATTTTAAAAATTTAATAAATTTAAAAGAAAATGACGAAACTTGATGATGCTTATAAATCTATTGGTGAAGTAGCAAAAATATTAAATCTTGTTAATAAAAAGAATGGAAATCTAAATACACATACTATTAGATTTTGGGAAAAAGAAATTAAACAAATCAAACCAAAAATTTTAACTGGTAACAGAAGATATTATGATAAAAATACTATAGATCTGCTTAAAAAAGTGAAATTTTTACTTAAAGATCATGGCATGACTATTAATGGAGTTAAGAAACTTCTTAGTGAAAATAAATCAATAAAACTTGACGAAATGTCAAATGAATCTATAAGTACTAACAATTTAAAGTTAAAAAATAAAATTAAAAAAATTTTAAATATAGTAAAAGAAATAAAAAAACTGAAATAAGATGGCAAAAAAAACTCACGTTAAAGTAAGGTTAGTACCTGAAGCAAAACCTGATAGTCCTTTTTTCTATTATGTCAAAAAACCTGCAGGGGGTGAAAAAGCAAAAGTTAAATTAAAAGCAAAAAAATATAACCCTGCTACTAGAAAACACGAAATTTTTGTTGAAAAAAAATTACCACCTCATAGTAAATAAATTATTTTTTTTTAAAGTTTCTATTTTCGAAATCAATAAATGACCAAATCATATTAGACCAGATTCTTTTAGTTATTTTAGTATCTATTCTTTGTTTAATTGATTTTTTTTTAATTTTTTTTAAGATTTCATTAATTCTTTTTTTGTCAATTATTTCTTTTTTATATTTTTTTAATTTTAAAACTTCACTTACTACAATAGATCTTTTTTTAATTAATTTTAAAAGATGATTATCTATTATATCTAACTTATTTCTTAATTTATTTAATTTTTTTTTATTTATAGGCGACATTTATACATTTGGATTTAAATATAATTAATATATTTATTTAGATATGTACATAGATAATACACAATTGAAAAATCAAATTTCTACATGGCTTGGTTTAAATTTTTTAATTCTATCAATAATGATCATTGTCGGAGGGCTCACGAGATTAACAGATTCGGGTTTATCTATTACTGAATGGGAATTATTTTCAGGATTTCTACCTCCTCTTAATGATCATAAATGGCTTATGTATTTTGAGCTATATAAACAAATTCCAGAATTTAAATTACAAAATTACAATATGACTTTAGACGAGTTTAAGGTTATTTTTTGGTGGGAATGGTTTCATAGATTTCTAGGAAGATTAATTGGTTTATTTTTCTTTATACCTTTAATTTATTTTTCAATTAAAACAAGATTCCAAAATTTAGTCTCCTTATATATAATTTTTTTATTAATTTGTTTTCAAGGTTTTATTGGTTGGTACATGGTTTCTAGTGGTTTAGTTGATAGAGTTGATGTAAGTCATTTTAGATTATCTCTACATTTATTTGTTGCTTTTGTAATTCTTGGGATGGTTCTATGGAACTATCTTAAATTATCTAATATTAAATTAATCAACCAAAAATTAAATTATCTACTCCCATTATTATTTTTATTTTCAGTATTTCTTCAGATAATATTAGGAGCATTTGTATCAGGAATGGATGCTGGAAAATTGTATAATTCATGGCCAATGATGGGAATGAGCTATTTTCCAGATGATAATAATTTTATCGATTTAATTTCTTTATCGGCTTTTAGCGATCCATCACTAGTTCAATTTATGCATAGAAATTTTGCATATTTTATTTTTATTTTTTATCTATTTATGTTGTACCAAGTTATTGTTAAAAAATTATTTCAATTTTATAGAATAATAAAAATTTTAGGATTTGTACTAATAATCCAAATGTTATTAGGAATTTTTACTTTAATTTATGGTGCACAGATTTACATAGCATCTATGCACCAAATTAGTTCAATTTTCTTAGTTAGTGTAAGTATATATTTATTATTTATAAATATAAATTCTAACCAACAGCTTTCAAACTAGGTTTCCCTGAAGCTGATAACGCCTGATCTAAATCAGCTATAATATCATCAGGGTGTTCAATTCCAATTGACAACCTTACATAACCAGGTGTTACACCTGCGGCTAATAATTCTTCAGGGGTTAGCTGACTATGTGTAGTTGTTGCAGGATGTATTGCTAAACTTCTAGCATCACCAATGTTTGCTACATGGTAAAACATTTTTAATGCTTCAATAAACTTTTTACCTGCTTCTACACCACCTTTTACCTCAATACCTACTAAAGCACCGTTTCCACCTTTAAGATATTTTTTAGATCTAGCTGCTATTTCTCCTTGATGCAGAGTAGGGTAAATTACTCTTTCAACACTTTTATGTTTTTTAAGAAAATCAACAACTTTTTCAGCATTAGAACAATGTTGTTTCATTCTTAATGGTGCTGTTTCTAGTCCTTGTATAATTCCCCAAGCGTTATCAGGTGCTAATGGAGCCCCAAGGTCTCTTAATAAACAGACTCTTGCTCTGACAGCAAAAGCTACATTTGCTCCAGTTAGTTGTGGAACTACCTCACCCCAAACTGCTCCTCCATAACTTGCATCAGGTTCATTAAACATTGGTTGTCTTTTAGGATCAGCGGTCCAATCAAAATTTCCACCATCAACAAGGCAACCTCCAATTACTGTTCCATGACCACCTATGAATTTTGTTAATGAATGAACTACAACTGCTGCACCATGCTCAATCGGTTTACAAATAACCGGTGAGGCTGTGTTATCCATTATCAAAGGTATATTATGTTTTCTGCCTATGTCAGCTACCTCTTTAATTGGAAATACTCTCAAAAAAGGATTTGGTAGTGTTTCTGCATAGAAACATCTTGTATTTTCATCTACTAATTTTTCAAAGTTTTTTGGATCACTAGGATCTGCATATCTACATTCAATTCCAAGTTTTTTTAGAGTATGGGTAAATAAATTTACCGTTCCTCCATAAAGATCTGTTGAACTAATGAAATTATCTCCTGATTTACATACATTAAGTATAGCAAATGTTGATGCAGCTTGTCCTGATCCAACAGATACACAGGCTAAACCACCTTCTAAAGCAGCAACTCTTTTTTCTAAAACATCATTTGTTGGATTCATGATCCTAGTGTAGATGTTTCCAAATTCTTTTAATGCAAATAAATTTGCAGCATTTTCTGTATCTTTAAATTGATAAGATGTTGTTCTATATAATGGTACTGCAACTGCAGTTGTAGCTGGATCACTACGATAATCACCACCATGTAAAGCAATAGTTTCTGGATTTTTAATATTTTTTGACATTATACCTCCCGTTTTTGTGCTTTAGATGAATTCAAGGCGCACAATTAAATTAAATGCCTATTACGAATAATATTTCGTTCATATAGTCTATTATAATCTTCAGCAGTCATGCAACACTTAAATAGAACGCTAAAAATGGTCCTTTTTGAATTAATTTAGAAAAGCTATTAATTGACTTTATAAATAATTAAAGTATTAATCCGTGCACAATGACAAAATTCTTAAAAAAAGACCAAATATCAAGCACTTGGTACGAAATAGATGCAAAAAATGCTGTAGTAGGCAGATTAGCTACAGTTGTTTCTAAAATTATAAGAGGTAAAAATAAATCAACTTATACACCGCATATGGACCATGGAGATTTTGTAGTTGTTAAAAATATTGAGTTTATAAAATTTACAGGAAATAAATTTCAAGAAAAAAAATATTTTAGACATACAGGACACCCTGGAGGTATTAAAGAAATAACTCCAGAAAAATTGTCTAAAAAGAAACCAGAAGAAACTTTAAAATTAGCAGTAAAGAGAATGCTTCCAGGCGGTGTTTTAGGTAGAAAACAATTAACAAAGTTAAAGATTTATTCTGGAGAAAATCATCCTCATTCAGCTCAAAATCCAAAAATTATTGACCTAAAAAAATTAAATAAAAAAAATTTAGTTAAAAATTAATATGGAAAATATAGAAAAAGCAAAACCTGTAAAAATAAAGTTAGATTTTAAAGATAGTAAATACGCTACTGGAAGAAGAAAAACTTCAATTGCAAAAGTTTGGTTAAAAAAAGGAACTGGTAAAATTTATGTAAATGGAAAAGATTACAACAATTATTTTTCTAGTGAAAACCACAAAATGCAAATTGTACGCCCATTTGAAATTATTAATCAAACAACTAATTATGATGTAAAATGTAATGTAAAGGGTGGTGGGCATACAGGTCAAGCAGGAGCATTGGTACATGGAATATCTAAAGCTTTAGTCATGTTTGATACAGAACTAAAATCAACTCTAAGAAAAGAAAAATTGACCACTAGGGATTCTAGAGCAGTTGAAAGAAAGAAACCTGGTCGTAAAAAAGCAAGAAGAAGCTTTCAATTTTCTAAAAGATAATTTTTTTTTAAATAATAACTGTTATAATATTAAATGCCTAAGCTTAAAGTATTAGTCGCTGGATCCACTGGATATATCGGAGTACAATTGGTTAAATTACTCTCAAAACATCCTAATGTTTTTATCAAGTATCTTTGTGGCAAATCATCAATAGGTAAAAAAATTTATCATTACGATAATCTTTTAAAATCCTCAAAGTTACCAACTATTAAAAGATTTAATAAATCATTTTTAAAAGATGTTGATTTAGTTTTTACAGCTCTACCAAATGGTGAGGCACAACAAATATCTAAATATTTGTTAAAAAAAAATGTTTTAATAGATTTGGCTGCAGATTTTAGACTGACTAATTCAAAATCATATTTCAAATATTATAAAAAAAAACATAAAGCAATTTTAAATATAAAAAAAAGTATATATTCATTACCAGAGTTATTAGAATCTAATCTTAAAGATTATCAAATAATTGCATGTCCTGGCTGTTATCCAACTTCAATTTTATTACCCTTGATACCTTTAGTTAAAAAAGATTTAATTGATTTAAAAAATATTATTATTGACTCAAAATCAGGTTACTCAGGTGCTGGCAGAAGTATACATAAAAAATTTAAAAATAATAATTTATATGAATCACTAAGTGTTTATGGAGTTAAATCTCACAGACATAATTCTGAAATTGAACAAGAATTATCAAATATAACTAATAAAAAATTTTATTTTTCTTTTACTCCTCACTTAACTCCAATGTTTAGAGGTATATTAAGTACAATTTATATTGATACAAAAAAGAATATATCAATTGATAAGTTGTTAAATGAATTAAAAAAAAAATATAAGAATAAAAAATTTGTAAAGATTCTGAAAAAAAATAAACTAATAAGTACTAACGATGTGATTAATACAAATAATTGTTATATATCAATCTGTGAAACTAAATATAAAAATAAATATATAATTTTATCTGCTATAGACAATTTAATTAAAGGTGGAGCAGGTCAAGCAGTTCAGAATATGAATATTAAATATGATTTTTTTGAAAATAAAGGTTTAAAATGAAAAAATATTTTTTTTTATTTTTTTTAACTGCTTGTGCTATACCTCAAAAAAAGGATAATAAGGATTTTCAAGTATTAAATTTTGATAAGGATTTTACTTTTAATGAATACAGATCTTACCTTGAAGAATATAATTTACAAAGTGATTATCCAAATTTAGATTGATAATTTTATGAAACAAAAAGTAAATATAGCCATTGTAGGACTCGGACAGATCGGAAACTATTTATTTAATGAGTTGAGATTAAAAAAAAAAGATATTGAAATTAAAACTGGAAAAAAAATAAATATTGCCGCTTTATCAGCAAAAAATATCAATAAAAAAAGGAAATTCAAAATTAATAAGGCAATTTTTTTTAAAAACCCTTTAGAAATTATTAAAAAAAAAAATATTGATGTTCTATTTGAAGTTATTGGTCAATCAGATGGAATGTCAAAAAAAATTGTCGAATTAGCTCTTAAAAATAAAATTCATGTCATCACACCAAATAAAGCTCTAATTGCAAAACACGGTGATTATTTATCAAACATAGCAGAAAGAAATAAAGTAAATCTTGAATTTGAAGCTTCTGTAGCTGGCGGTATACCAATTTTAAGAACTATAAAAGAAGGTGTTGCCACAAACAAAATTAATAAAGTTTATGGAATTTTAAATGGAACTTGTAATTATATTTTATCTGAAATGGAAAATTCAAAAGATTCATTTAAAAATGTTTTAAAAAAAGCACAAAAACTTGGATATGCTGAACCAGGTAATCCTAAACTTGATTTAAATGGTTATGATGCTTTAGCAAAAATTAAGATTTTATCATCTTTATCTTTTAATAAAAGCATATCTAAAAAAAAATGCCTGATGGAAGGAATTGAGAATATTGAATTTAAGGACATTGAGATCGCTAACCAACTTAATTTTAGAATTAAATTATTGGGTATAACGGATTTGGTTAATAATAAACTGTTTGAAAGAGTACATCCATGTTTAGTGAAAAAAGACTCTTATATAGCTAACGTTTCTGGTGTTATGAATGCAGTAATTTTACATGGTAATCCCATTGGTGAAAGTGTTCTACAAGGGGAGGGTGCTGGTCCTGGTCCGACTTCTTCAGCTCTTATGTCTGATTTATTGTCAATACTAAGAGGTAACATTAAATTTCCGTTTGGTATTTCTGGAAAAAAACGTAAATCTATTTTATCATATGATTTAAGGAAATATTCAAATTCACTATATCTTAGATTTGAGGTAAATGATAAACCAGGGGTTCTATCTCAAATTACTCGTTCTTTAGCCATATGCAATATTTCCATTGAAAGACTTATTCAAATTCCTGATCATAAAAACAAGAAAGCTTCTATAATAATTATTACTCATAGAACTAATGAATTAAATGCTAATAAATGCCTAAAATCGCTTAAAATTAATAGAAATATATTAAAAATACCCACAAGAATAAGACTTTTCTAAGATGGAAATTTATATCAAGTTATTCGAGGTATTATTTCCAGTTTTTTTTGTAATAGGCATTGGTTATTATTTAGGGAAAAAAGATAAAAAATTCGATACATCATTTATTACCAGTTTTGCAGCTAATGTTGGTTCTCCTGCAATGATAATTTATGCATTAAATGTGAAAAATGTTTCATTTGAAGTATTTTTAGATTATTTTATTTATTACTTAATCGCTATTATTGCCTTTGCATTAGTAGGTGTAATTTTTTTATTTTTACTAAAATCAAAAGATATTATTAGAGAACTGCCTCCATTTATGATGCCAAACACTGGAAATATGGGCTTTCCAATTTGTTTATTTGCATATGGATATGAAGGATTGGGAGTAGCAGCGGCTATTACAGCGTTAATCATATTATTTCATTTTACTGTTGGAGTATTTTTAGCTGATAGAAAGATAAGTTTTAACGTAATTTTGAAAAGTCCAGCTTTTTATACAATTATTTTTTCAGTTATTCTTTTATATTATCGCATCGAACTTCCAATATTTATTGAGAATACATCTTTTTTATTAATGTATGCAACAATTTTTTTAATTTTAATGTCACTTGGTATTGCACTTACAAGGTTAAGAGTTTTTTCATTTAAAAAATCTTTAATATCATCTTTAGCTAGAGTTATAATAGGACCTTTAATAGGTTTTTATATTATCTATTATTTTAATTTGTCAGGTTTTGCGGCAGGTGTTTTATTAATTCAGTGTTCAATGCCCAGTGCAATATTAAACTTTCTTGTTGGTTCATTATACTCTCCAAAAAAAACTGTAGATGATGTTGCAAGTATGATTTTTGTATCAACAGTTTTATCTTTTTTTACTATTCCCATTGTTGTATTTATTGCTCTTAAATATTTTGCTTAATGAGAGCCATAATTCTTAATTTGTCAGCATGGGCAGTTCTACCTTTTATGGACACTATTGCAAAATATTTATCTACTGAATTATCTTTTTTTCAAATCACTTGGGCTAGATATTTTTTTACTGTTTTTTGGACTCTTCCTTTTATGTTTATTTTTTTTAGAAAAAAATTAACTTGGTCTGAAAATCCTAGATTACAAATATTAAGAGGAATAACTCTTTTACTTGCTAATTTTTGTTTTTTTTATTCAATTTCAATTATATCTATGGCTAAAGCTTTAACACTTGCATTTATAGCTCCTTTAGTAACTACAGCACTGTCTCCAATTTTATTAGATGAAAAAGTTGGCATAAGAAGGTGGATAGCTGTTATAATAGGATTTTTAGGAAGTTTAGTTGTTATAAGACCTGGTTTTATTGAATTTAATTTAGCAACCTTAGCAGCTTTAGGTACTGGTTTCCTTTACGGCATTTACTTAATAATTACTAGAAAACTTCACACAACAGACAATCCTTTGTTAACTCTTTTGTTAACCGGTATAGTAGGGGTAACAATATCATCTTTTTTTGTACCTATCTTTTGGACAAATCCAACAAATATACAGTGGTTGTGGCTTTCTTTAATGGGTGTATTCGCATGTTTAGGTCATATATTGTTAATTTACTCATTAAAATATGCTGATGCCTCTAAATTGGCTCCATTTGGTTATTTTGAAATTATAATGAACATAATTTTAGGATATTTTGTGTTTAAGGACTTTCCTGATATGTGGACTTTTTTAGGTTTATTTATAATTATCTCCTCAGGCATATATATTTTTAGAAGACAAAATAAATTTTAACTAATATTTAAGTAAATAATGATTACCTATTAACTAATATTTTACTTTAAGTATATACTTTATACTACTGAAATTATTAATTAAATATTAGTTATTAAAGTAAAATATTATATAAAATAAAATAGTGATATTTTAGAAAAATAATACAAAAATTTTAATAAAAATAAGGTTTTTAAGTATTAGAGAACAATAATAAGAGTTTTATTTATTTATAAGAATTCAATAAATTAAAAAATAACGAAAAATAAAGGAAAAAAGGGGATATTTTTGAGTTAAAATAAGCTTAGTTAATCCTAGTTTTTTAAGCATTGCACATCATGAATATAGCTATTAATCGAACATAGAGGGGTCTTATTTTGAAATGTAAGCAAATAGAGTACAACTGAAGGGGGAAAATAAAAAAAACATAAAAAGAAAATATTTATACTAAAAAAAGGTTGGTATTAAAGGATTCTAGAGCAAAAAACCCTCCTTTTTTAACAGTTTTTTCTTGGCTTTAATTCCTCCTGGAGCTGAAAATCCACCTAAGGATCCATCAGAGCTGATAACTCTATGACAGGGGACTTTTGGAGCATACGGGTTTTTACCACAAGCATTAGCAACTGCACGAGCTGCTTTTGGCTTATTTATTCCAATTGCTACCTCTTTATACGTCTTAACTTTGCCCTTTGGTATTTTCATGAGATATTTCCAAACTTTTATTTGAAACCTAGTTCCTTTCATGGATTTAACGGAAAAAAACTAAAATAAAATAGCTAATTATGAATAAAATAGCCATAAATGTTAAAAAAATAGTTTCTAAACTTTTACCTGTTTTTTTATATTGAATAAAACTCAGTATTGTAAAGCCAAATGATGTTATTAAGAACCATATAGCTGGAATTTCCCCATCAATTGAACTCATAAATCTACCATTTCAATGAAAAAAACCCTGTTTCCTTGCACTTTTTACGGTGCAAAGAACAGTAGTTTTGGTTCGTCGTTTTATGCGCTACCGCCGAACCTGCCACTCTACATGTTTAGCGCTGCTTTGTAGAGTTTTCTGCCCTCCAGACTTGAACCTCTCGGTTTTTCTCTGGATGGCCAGTTAAGAGTTGCCTCTTAAGTTAAATGAATAATATATTAATAGTTAAGTTGTATGTATCACTTTTTGATTGATTCATAAAAAAATCAAATTACGTGTGAATAGCGGGGATAATTAATTTAAAAAAATAAAAGGGTTAAAACAGCTATAAATCCAATAATTAGTATTCCTGAAAGTACTATTAAAAATCTTGTTTTAACTTTTTCAGATAATTTTGACCAGAAATACATAGTTAAAAAAATTATTATTGGTACAGCTAAACCTATTAGAATATATTTTGGCATTATTTTTTTTTATATTATTTGCTTGACATTAAGAATGTGCTATATTATTACTAATGATAATTAATTGTTATCGATAGTAATTATATGAATGAATTGACAACAGATCTAAAATCGCTTCATGAGGCAACTTTAAACAACCTCAAAAGTTCCAAAGCTAATAATACATTAAGGGCTTATAAATCAGATTTTAAGGATTTTGGTACTTTTTGTGCAAAACATGGTCTTAATTCATTGCCATCAGAGCCAAAAATAGTATCTCTATACCTCACCCACCTATCAAAAAATTCAAAGATAAGTACATTAAGAAGACGTTTAGTATCAATAAGTATGGTTCATAAGTTAAAAGGGCATTATCTAGACACCAAACATCCTTTAATTATTGAAAATTTAATGGGCATAAAAAGGGTAAAAGGTAGTATTCAGAAAGGTAAAAAACCATTATTAATCAATCATTTAAAATCAATAATTAATGTAATAAATAAAGAAAATATAGATGAAATTAAGAAGGCAAGAGACAAGTCAATAGTGCTAATTGGATTTGGTGGAGGCTTTAGAAGAAGTGAGTTGATATCAATTGACTATGAGGATCTAGAATTTGTTCCTGAGGGACTTAAAATAATAATTAAAAGATCAAAAACAGATCAATTTGGTGAAGGAATGCTAAAGGGACTCCCCTACTTTGATAATCTTGATTATTGTCCAGTAACCAATCTAAAAAAATGGCTAGAAATATCAAAAATAAAAACTGGTCCAATATTTAGACGTTTCGCAAAAGGATGCTCTCTTACAAATAATAGATTAACTGATCAGACGGTAGTTTTGTTAATAAAAAACTATTTAAATTTGGCAGGAATTGATAACTCAAATTTTTCTGGTCATAGTTTAAGATCAGGTTTTGCTACAGTAGCAGCTGAATCCGGAGCTGATGAAAGAAGTATTATGGCAATGACTGGTCATAAAACTACTCAAATGGTAAGAAGATATATAAGAGAAGCAAATATTTTTAAAAATAATGCATTAAATAAAATTAAAATTTAATATGTCAGAAAATTTTTGTGTAACACTCACCACAATACCTGCAAGATTAAAAGAAATTAACAAAACTATAAATTCAATAAATAATCAAACATTAAAGCCAAAAAAAATATTTTTGAATATACCAAAACAATATTATAGATTTCCAAATGAAAAAATAGATGAATCGTATATAAAAAAAATTGAAAATGAGAATATAGTTGTTTCTAGATGTGATGATTATGGGCCCGCTACAAAATTAATGGGATCAATACAACAGATTAGAGAATTTGATTGTGCAATTATTATAGACGATGATCATATTTACCATGAAAAAATGTGTGAAATATTTATTGAAGAATTTAAAAGAAAGAGAATAAACTATAGTTTCTATTCAGACAAAATATTTGATATTAAAATGGCACAATGTGCAGATGGCTTTTTAGTAAATACAGACTTTTTAGATAAAATAGAAATATTTTACAAAAAAAATGTAATGAATAATAAAAACTTATTTATGGATGATGATTTTTGGTTTGCTTTGTATTTTCAATTGAATAAGAAAGTAGAAACAGAAAATATAATAGAAATCTTTAGGAAAAAAACTGGTAAAAAGATAGTTTATGATATTCATTCAAACAAAGAAGCATTGAG
The DNA here is from genome assembly GCA_902564245.1 of uncultured Pelagibacteraceae bacterium. Taxonomy (GTDB): domain Bacteria; phylum Pseudomonadota; class Alphaproteobacteria; order Pelagibacterales; family Pelagibacteraceae; genus Pelagibacter. Next base: position 83,727 of record CACFAF010000002.1, read on the forward strand.
TAAAAGTGTGCATAATCCTAAAAAGATAATTAATAGAAAAAAAATAGCCAAAATTGAATATATAAAATTTAAAGTAAAAAGATTCTTAAGTTTGAATAATTAAATTATTTTTAACCATTTTTTTAAAATAATATATCTATCAAATTTTTTTGAGAATAATGAAGAATTATTTATTATTTTATTACGATAAGAATTATTGAAATTAATTATTGAAATAATTTTATTAGACAATTGATTATAGTCCTTGATAATAAAACCATTATAATTATTTTTAATTATTTCATTTAGAGCTGAATAACCAAAAGATATTATAGGTAAACCCATTGAATTGGCTTCTAAAGCATTTAAACAAAAGGTTTCATCATAACCAAGACATATCATCCCCATAGAACTGGAATAATATTTTCTTAAAATATTTCTATTAACTTTACCTTTAAAAAAAATATTTTTAGACCTTAAAAATTTCTGTTTATATTTTTTGGGAATTGTTTTGACTCCAAAAATATAAAATTTAGCTTTTTTTGAATTTGGAAACACTTCATTAATCCAAATATTTATTGTTTTATCCAAACCTTTAGTTCTTTGTACAGACCAGACAAATATAGGTTTTCTTTTTAAAATCTTTTTTTTTGAATGAAAATGGTGTGTTAAAAAATTGTTGATAATCAATCTTTTTTTAAATGGATACAGTATTGATGTTTTTTTTTTAAGATAATTACTTACAAAAATTGAAATTGGCTTATGTTTTATTATAGAAAAAAATTGTTTTTTTCTTAATGATTTTTCGATTTGTAGCTTATTATGCAACCATAAAATTTTTTTGGACCCGTCAAAATATTTAAATATTGTTGCATCATTTGAGCTAATTATTCTATCAAATCTATAATATCTATTTCTTTTAATGATTGTTTTAATTGGTAAATTAGTAATGTTTCCTATTTTATTTTTTTTCTTACAAATTGAACTTATTGTAATGTTGAATCCTTTTTTATTAAGCATTTTAGCTAATGATATATTTAGGATTTCGATACCTCCTAATTTACTATCCATTGTTTTAATATCAAAATTAAGAGGACAGTTAATTAATATGTTCAAATTTTTCATCTTAAAAAAGAGTAGAAATAATTTATTTTAGATTTTAAAAAATCTAAATAATATACGAAATTTTTATTTGGTTCTTTTAAATAACCATCGAAATTTTCACCACTTCTTAAGTAGTGTTTAAAAAAAAATTTTTGTGAAATCTTCCATTTTTTAATAAATGTTAGTGCGCCATTATTTTTTTTGATTTCCTTTTTTTTTCTCATTGAAATAGAGCCGAAATGATAGACTTTAAAGTTGTTTATACCTTTAAAATATCTAATTCCCAAATTCCATAATTTCATATTTAAATCACTGTCTGAACTATCTCCAGGATTAAATTCTTCACTAAATCCTCCAACTTTATTCCAAATATCTTTATGAATCAGATGAGGTGCCCAATGTGATCCTTGATGATCTTTATTATTAATATCTTTATAATTATTCAATAAATAGTCTTCATTAAAATTTTTATATGTATCACCACAGTCTAAGATTAAATCAGCTCCACTTTTTTGAATCATTGTGCCTGATAAATAAAACTTATTATCTTTAGTACATTCTATTTCTTTTTTTAAAATTTCGTCCCATTCAGGAAGAAAATACATATCATCATGACAATATAAAATATAATTATTATTTGATATTTTTGCTGCATTATTTACTGAACTGCATAGTCCTATATTTTTCTCTGAATATGTGTATTTAATTTGATTCTCTTCTAAATAATTAATTGTACCATCTAAATTTTCATTTACATGCACAACTATTTCATGATTATAACGTGAATTTTTTTTAATACTTTTTATTAGTATTTTAAGATAATTGATATTATTTAAAGTAGGTATTATAATTGAAAAATTCATTAAAAAAGATCAATTTTTTCACCAAATGATTTTTTTATAATATAATTTGATATTTTTTTTTCATTAAATAATTCGAAATATTTTTTCTTTCCTTCTTTAGCAATTTTTTTTCTTAATATGTCATTTTGTTTATAGAATTTAATTTTATCAGAAAGATCTGCTATATTAGTATAAAAAACAACTTCTTTTGATGTAAAGATTTCATTTAAACTTGTTCTTTTATCTATAAAAGTCATTAAACCATTTCCAATTAATGATGCTATTCTATTGCTTGAATAGTACTTAGTTGGTAGTCCTCTACTTAGATTTAATCCCATTTTTGAATTTGTTAAAGCGTTATAAAATTCATCACCCCAAATTGGTTCTTTATTTTCAAAACCATAAAAATCATAATTAATGCCATTTATTTTTTTAATTAATGAGTTTAGAAAATATATTCGACTATCACTTTTACCTTTTTTTAAAGTCGCTCTATTTACCCCATGGCTCATTGCATAAAAAATATCTTTTCTTGGTTTAAGATTAAATACATCAAAACATTCAATATTTTTATCAACAGGAACAAACATAAAATGTAGATTTTTAATATTATTATTTTGTTTAAAAAAAATAGATGGATGTGTTGTAATAAAATTGTGGTCAACTAATTTTCCATAATATGAGATTTTCTTAATATTGGCTTTTGAATCTTTCAAACTTTTCATTATTGGATCTTCATTCCATTGTGAAATTATAATATTTTTATTTAAATTTTTGATATTTTCTAGTGTGTCTAAATAGATATTATTAGTATGTCCAAAAAAAAGTAAATCTGGATTATAATTTTTAAAAGTTTCAATTAAATAATTTTGAAATTTTGAGGAAGTGGAATTTAAAGAAAAATGTCTATTTTGTTTAATAAAATCACGATCACTTATCTCCAATACATCATGACCATTTCTTATAAAGCCATTAGTAAATTTTTTTCCTACAGATATATTATATAGTCTATGATTTAATTTTTGACCTAAATTATAAATATTAATTATTTTTAATTTATTTTTAATTAAATTAAGTTTGTAATTTATAAATAAAGATTTTCTAATATCATCAATTAATAAAGAATTTTCTTTAGTAATGTGCTTAACGTTTGAAAAACCCTTTTTTTGATAATCTAGTCTTAATTTTGGATTAGTGATAAGTTTTTTAATTATATTGTATAAATTTTTAAAATCTAATTTCTTTAATATAAAACAATGATCAGAGGTTTCAGGTAATCCACCTCTATTGGAAATTATAGTTGCACAACCTCTTGAAGATGCTTCTAAAGCGGTTCTTCCAAATGGTTCTTCCCATCTAGATGGTACAACAGCAATTTCTGTTTTGCATAAAAAGTCTAAAACTTCTTTATGAGATAACCAACCTAATTCAATATGATTTTTATGTTTTATAACTGGTTTATCTCTTCTTTCATCCCCTATTGAGTAAGCTTTCCATTCCTGAAATTCATTTAATATTTTAATTATAGCGTCCCTATATAGGTCATAACCTTTTGATGTGTTTAATTTTCCAACAAAAACAATTTTTTTTTCTTTTTTAATTAATCTATTTTGTTTATGGATACTTGGATAAACGACTTCAGTTTTATTTATTAGTCTTTTATCGAGATCTATAAAAAATCTTTTTTGAACCCATTCACTAACAAAAATTATTTTTTCAACTTTATTAAGTAAATTTATTCTCTCTTCAGAACTTTTAGAACCTTTCATTGATAAAGGATCATTATGAAAATAAATAATGAAATTTGAATCTAATTTATCTTTGAGTATATTAAAAACAAGAGGTCTATTATGAATCTCAACTAAATCAAATTTCTTACCATCTATTTTTTTTATTAATTCGTTACAATATTGGTTTGTAGTACTTGTTAATTTGGATCCTTTAATTTTAATGTTTATATAATTATCAGATAAATAGTCCTTTTCATTTGTTGTCCCAAAAATATAATTATTCTTTCTTAATGAAGAATGTCTAAAAAAGTCATATACCCATAGAGAAGCTGCAGCTGCCTTCTTTTTTGAATAGTTTTCTTTATAAGGAAGAATGGTAGCAATTTTTAACATTATTTTTTTTTATATATTAATTATTATTGATTATACTCAATCTCTTCTTTCTATCCTTTTTTAAAAAATATTCATATGTTAAAGCTTCAGATTTAGTATTAAATTCTTTAGTATATATTAGTTTCCATTTGTGACCTTTTGTAGACTTAGCTCCTTTATTTGAATTATGTTTTACTAATCGTAATTTTGGATTAATTGAATAGCCCACATATGTTTTATTAATTTTACTATTTACCGTTTTTATCATGTAAACAAAATAACTCATCAGATATTGGCGGTCCCTAGGGGAATCGAACCCCTCTTTCGAGGATGAAAACCACGTGTCCTAACCGATAGACGAAGGGACCAATTTAAAATCTTTTATTGTATATATTATTATTTATCAAGTTTTTATAGTGTCCTCACTTACAACAATTTCAGTCATATTAGAGCCTTTATGAGTAACAAAAGTTTCGGTTATATATTTATTATCTTGGACATAAATACCATTAACTAGATCACCAGTAGTTATACCGGTTGCACAAAAAATTGAATCACCTTTTACAATTTCTTTTAATTCATATTTTTTATTTAGATCTTTAATACCCATCTTTTTTGCTCTTTGAATATCTTTATCATTTTCGAAAAGAAATCTCCCTTGAAATTTACATCCAAAAGTATCAATAGCTGAAGCTGCTAAAACACCTTCTGGTCCACCACCAATGCCTAAAAAAATATCTACATTATATTTATCATTTGTAACCATCAAAGCACCTGAAACATCACCATCTGATAATAATTTCATTCTAACATTCATTTCATTTAATTTATCTATAATTTTTTGATGTCTAGGTCTATTTAACAAACAAGCAGTGATATTAGTTAAATCTTTATTCATAGAATCAGCAATATTTTTTATATTTTTTTCAAGAGGAAAATCCAGATCTGTTGCGTCAAAAGGAATTTTTTTAGATACAGCAAGTTTATCCATATATGTTTCTGGAGCATTAAATAGATTCCCTTTTTCAGCAACTGATATAACAGATAAAGCTCCTGGTAAATTTTTTGCAGCAAAATTTGTTCCTTCAAGAGGATCAACAGCAATATCTAATTCTATATTACCCCCCAAGCCTAATTTTTCACCAATATACAACATAGGAGCTTCATCAAGCTCACCTTCACCTATAACAACTTCTCCATTAATATTAAGTTTATTAATTTCATTTCTCATTGAGTCAGTGGCAGCTTTATCTGCAATTTTTTTATCATTTTTACCAACAAATTTATAGCATGCTATAGCAGCTTTCGAGGTAACTCTAATAATTTCATTAATTAATTTTTTATCTAAAGACACTAAATTTTTTATATAGTTGTTTTTTCTAAATTATCTTTAAGTTTATTTTCAAATTCATTAAGTCTTTTCCACACAGAGATTAATTCAACTATTATTGGCCAACTTCTGACTAAATATTGTAGTGATGTTTCAACTCTTCCGAAAGCTCTAATAATTTGTTGAACAAAACCTAGAGTAATTGCTCCAGTTACTATAGTTGGTGCTAATGCTAAGTAAGGAACAATTACCATACCTTGTAAGTAACTCCATTTAACAGCATTAAAGTATAAATAATGAAAATACATTTTATAATGAATCTTCCTTACGCCACCATATAAATTTTCAATTTTAACTGGTTGAGCATTTTCTTTAAAATCTTCACCTAGAACTAATTCTTTTCTGTAAGCAGCCTCTTCTTTCTGGATATCATACTCAATACCAGGAAGCTTAATTCCAACAGCAGCAAGTATGAACGTACCACCTAAAGCTGAAATAATAGCAACCCAAACTAATGCATGATTCACTTCACCAATCCATGGAAGTACAGTAATACTTTTAGAAAGTCCCCATAATATTGGAGTAAAAGCAATAAGAGTCATTACACTTCTTAAAAGTTCTGCTCCAAGTCCTTCCATTATTCTTGCAAATTTTAGTGTATCTTCTTGAACTCTCTGAGAAGCACCCTCTATAGATGAAGCAAAATTCCACTTATCGTGATAAAAATCTGCCATTGCTGTTCTCCACCTAAATGTCCAATGGCTTGTGAAATAATCGCTAAATATAACAACTAATATGTAAACAGCTGCAATTTTTGCAAATGTAAAAAGATAAGAAACAAATTCCTTTTCTGTTACTGCACCTGGTTCAGTTAATGCTTTTTGCAAAGTGTCATAAAATTCACCAAACCATTCATTTATTTTTACATCAAGTTGAACTTGGTACCAGGTTGCTGCTAAAATAAGTAGTGTTCCACCAATACTCCATAAATACCATCTTTTGTCTGTAAAAAATTTAAACATTATTTTATAAAATTTTCAGCGTAGGATTTCTTAATAATTTTCCTTTCTTTAGGCTCAATTATTTCAAATTTAATTTTATTCTTTTTTGCATATTCAATTGCAGACTCTTTATCTAAAAATTCAAGTTTAATTTCATGGAATGTATCAGTTGAACTTTCCCATCCCATTAATGGATTAATACTATTATCTTCAGTTATAAACTCTAAAATCCATTTAGATGTATTACTTTTGCCTGACTGCATAGCAGTTTTCGAAGGTTTAAAAATTTTAGCTTTTCTCATAAAATGGTCGGAGTGGCAGGATTTGAACCTGCGACCCTCTGGTCCCAAACCAGATGCGCTACCAGGCTGCGCTACACTCCGTGTGATGTACTAATACAGCAGATAATTGTAATTTCAAAGCATAAACAACATCAAATACAAAGGATTTTTTGAAAAATTTACTATATAAGAAAAATATGATTATCAAATGTAAAAAATGTAACAAAAGTTTTGAAATAGACTCAAATTTAATACCAGAAAATGGTAGATTGTTACAATGTGGCTCATGTGAGTATGAATGGTTTTTCATTAAAGAAAAAGATAAATCTAAAATTGATGATCTACCGAAAATTATAAAAGATACCTCTTCAAAAATACTAAAAAAAGAAGAAAATGAGGAAGTTATTACCGAAGATATATTTGAAGCTAAGATTGATAAAATAAATGATGACGAATATATAGAATTAAAAAAAGAAAAAAATAAAAAAGATAAAGATAAAAATATATCATTTATAAATATGATATTTGTTTTTATTATTTCATTTACTGCTTTAATTATTTTACTAGATACATTTAAAAACCAGCTATCAACTATAATTCCTAATATTGATTTAATTTTAAATAATTTATATGAAACTTTGAAAGATATTTACTTATTTTTTAAAGACCTAATTAAATAATCTATGCTTAGATATATATCATCCCCATTTAAATGGTTTTTTAGATTAGAGGCTGCAAGTGGTTTAGTATTGTTATTTGCAGCTATTATTGCTCTTGTTATAAGTAATTCAAATTTTTCTGATTTATATTTTTCAACATTAAATAAATATCTATTTTTAGGAATAAATAATTTTGGGTTAAAATTGACAGTTATTCATTGGATAAATGATGCTTTAATGGCAATATTTTTTTTCTTCGTTACATTAGAAATTAAAAGAGAATTTTTACAAGGTGAACTCTCAAATATAAAACAAGCATTATTACCAATAATTGCCGCTGTCGGAGGAATGTTAATTCCTGCTTTAATTTACATCTTTATAAATTTCGGAGACACCGAAACTTTTAATGGTTGGGCCATACCTTCTGCTACCGATATAGCTTTTTCATTAGGTGTTCTTTCATTATTAGGAAGGAGAGTACCTTTATCATTAAAAGTTTTTTTAACAGCTCTTGCTATCATAGATGACTTAGGTGCTATTGTTATAATTGCACTATTTTATTCAGGAGATCTAAGTATTAAATATCTTACTTTAATGTTAGTTGCCTTTTTATCTTTATTATTAATTAATAAGTTTAATATAAAAAAATTTCTACCGTATCTAGTTATAGGCCTTTTACTTTGGGATTTTACTCATAATTCTGGAATCCACGCTACAATTGCAGGTGTTTTATTAGCAATGACAATTCCTCATAGAAAAAAAGAAAAAGATTTTTCATTATTAATAAAAGTTGAACACGCAATAAGCCCTTATGTAGCTTTTGGTATTATGCCTTTATTTGCTTTTGCTAACGCAGGTGTATCTCTTGAAGGCTTATCTTTTTCATCTTTATTAGATAAAGTTCCTCTAGGAATAGTTTTGGGATTATTTTTGGGTAAACAATTAGGTGTTTTTGTATTTTCTTACGCTGCTATTAAATTGAAAGTTGCTCAGATGCCAAACAATTCAAACTGGTTTAATTTTTACGGTGTAGGTGTTTTAACAGGAATAGGTTTTACGATGAGCTTATTTGTTGGTAATTTAGCATTCGTGGAAAATATGCAATACATGGATGGTGTTAAAATTGGCGTACTAACTGGGTCATTATTATCCACTTTATTTGGTTACTTCCTGATATTACTTACTCCTAATAAATAAATTTATTAATGAAAAAAATAGTATTAATTTGGATAACAATAATAATGTTTTTTATGAAGAATCCCGCAATTGCAAATTATGAAAAAGTTTTTTTCGACTTTAAGATTAATGATATTTCGGGAGAGATAATAGATTTAAAAAATTATAAAAATAAAGTTGTCTTATTAGTTAACACAGCAAGCAATTGTGGTTTTACTAAACAATATGATGATTTACAAAATTTATGGGACAAATATAAGTCAAATGGCCTTATCGTTTTAGGGATACCATCAAATTCATTCAATCAAGAAAAAAAAGATGACAATGAAGTCAAAAAATTTTGTGAAGTAAATTTTAATATTAGTTTCCCAATGTCAACAATAACAGATGTTAAAGGAGATAATTCTCATGAAATATACAAATGGGCAAAAAAAAATTATGGTAGATCAGCCATCCCTAAATGGAATTTTCATAAAATTCTTATAAATCAAGAGGGTAAAATTGAAGATACATTTGCTTCATTTACAAACCCTAACTCAAAAAAAATAACTACTAAAATTGAAAAATTATTAAATTATTAAACTCAAACCATCATATGCTGGGATTATATTTCTTGGTAACTTCTTTTTTAAAACTTTATAATCCATATCCGAATGTAAATTTGTTAAAATCGTTTTTTTAGGTTTAAGATATTCAACTAAATCAATAATCTGATTTAAATTAAAATGTGAAGGATGCGCTTTATATCTTAAGCAATCAATTATTAAAAATTTCATTCTTTTAAAAAATTTTAAATCTTTTTTATATATATAATTAGCATCACTGGCATATGCACATTTATTATTTATTATGAAACTTAAGGAATCTATTAGCCCATGTTTTACATGAATTGCTCTAATTGAAATTTTTTTATCTTTAATTTTAAAATTTAATACTTTTGGCATTTTGTTTAACTTTAAGATTGGAGGATAATCAATTGTTTTGCTAAAACAATATTTAAAGTTTGATTTTAAGTATTTTTCAGTAATTGTATCAGCATAAACTTCAATTTTTTTTTTATTTTTTAAATAAAAAATTCTTAAATCATTAATACCGTGAGTTTGATCAGCATGTTTGTGGGAATATAGTACTTTATCAATATTTTTAACTTTATTTTTTAATAATTGAGATCTTAAATCAGGAGATGTGTCTATTAATATATTTTTTTTATAGGCTTTTATTAAAGCTGAACATCTTGATCTGTGATTCATTTTATTTTTTGGATCACAATTTCCAAAATATCCATCAGCCCTTGGCACACCCATTGAGCTTCCACAACCTAAAATGATAAATTTTATAGTCATTATCTAAAAGAAAATAATTTATCAAAATTATTCGTAGTAATTTCAGTAATTTTATCAAATGATAAAGATCTTAATTCACCCAATTTTTCTAATGTATATTTTATAAAAGATGGTTCATTTTTTTTACCTCTCATTGGTATTGGAGCTAGATAAGGACTATCAGTTTCTATTAATAATCTATTCAATGGAATAGTTTTGAATGTTTCTTGTAAATCAATACTATTCTTAAATGTTATAATACCACTAGCTGAAAAAAATGAATTAATATCAATTAATTTTTTTGCAAATTCTTTTGAACCAGTGAAGCAATGCATTAAAATTTTTGGTTTATTATTTTTATAAGAATTTAGAATTTCGAAAGTTTCTTTTTCAGCATTTCTTGAGTGCACAATTATAGGTAAATTTAAATCTATTGCAGCTTCTATATGAGTTTCAAAACTTTTAATTTGTACCATTTTATTGCTGTGATTATAATAAAAATCAAGACCTGTCTCACCTACCCCTATTAGCTTCTTATTTAGATTTATATTTTCAATGATCAAATTTTTCGAAGCAACATTTTTTTCAGTCTCATGTGGATGAATGCCAAAAGTACCAAAAATTATTGGGTCAATTTTAATTATATCTAGAATTTTTTTAAAACTTTCAAAAGTGGTTGATATTGTTAAAAGCTTTGTTAAACCAATCTTTTTTGATCTTTCTATAATTAGATCAATATTTTCATTCAATGGTTCATGATCTAAATGGCAATGTGAGTCAATCATTTTTTTAATATCTTTTTAAATAGTATATCAATTTTATTAATTTTTTTACCTTCTTTTAGGTATGTATGATCTTTAAGTGAAGAAAAATCTAATTCATTTTGCTTAATATCAAAAATTTTCAATGCTTTAATAGAACTTTCTGGAATAATTGGATAAAGCATAATTGAAACCTTTCTAATAATTTCTAATGAAGTATAAACTATTGTATTTAATCTGACCTCATCATCTTTTTTACTCCAAGGCTCTTGGTCGTTAAAGTATTTATTAGCATCAAATAAAGAATTAACTATAAATTGTATATAGAAATTTAGATTTTGTTTATCAATTTCTGTTCGAATTTTATCTAAATTCTCTGAAAATTTGTTTAAAATCTTTAAATCATCATTTTGAAATTTAATTTTTTTAGGTATTGAAAGAGAAAAATTTTTTTCATTAAAAGATACAACTCTTTGACATAAATTTCCAAAATTATTAGCTAGATCACTATTTATACAATTTTCAAGTTTATCTTTAGAAATATTTCCATCACTACCGAAAGAAACCTCTTTAATTAAATAATATCTTAGAGGATCTAAGCCATAATTATCAATAATTTCTAATGGATCTAATATATTACCTTTTGATTTAGACATTTTCTCATCACCAGATAAAATCCATCCATGTCCATAAATTTTTTTAGGAAGAGGTATTTTTGCTGCTAATAAAAAAGCAGGCCAATAAATTGCATGGAACCTTAATATATCTTTTCCTATAAGGTGTAAATCTGCTGGCCAAAAATCTTTATATAATTTATTTTTGGTATCTGGATATTTTAAACTACTTAAATAATTCGTTAAAGCATCTAACCATACATAAATAACGTGTTTATCATTATTTGGAACTTTAATACCCCACGATATAGACTTTCTACTAATTGAGAGATCCTTAAGTCCACTCTCGACAAAGCTTATTACTTCATTTTTTCTAGATTTTGGAAGTATAAAATCTGGATTCTCTTTATAGTGATCTAATAATTTATTTTGCCATTTTGATAATTTAAAAAAATATGATTCTTCCTCTACCCATTCAACTTTTGATCCAGAAACAATAGAAACATTATCACCATCTTTACTAGTGATTTCATCATTGTTATAAAAAGCTTCATCAGAAACTGAATACCAACCTGAATATTTTGATAAATAAATATCACCACTTTTTTCAAGTAAATCCCATAAATATTGAACTGATTTAAAATGTCTTTTTTCAGTTGTTCTTATGAAATCTGTATTTTTCAGATTTAATTTTTTTGTTAGATCTTTAAAAGTTTTACTAATTTTATCACAAAATTCTAAAGGATTCATATTTGCTTTTTCTGCTGCTCTTTGTATTTTTAAACCGTGTTCGTCAGTCCCAGTTAAAAAATGAACATCATAACCATCTATCATTTTAATTCTCGCAAACACATCAGCAACAATGCTTGTATAAGCATGGCCCATGTGAGGTTTTGCTGAAGGATAAAATATAGGTGTTGTAATATAAAATTTTTTAGACATTCAAAATTTTTGATTTAAACTCCATAAACAAACTTTCTATATCTAAATTAAATTTTTTAGTATTATTAATCTTTTTTATAAATTTATTATAATATTTAATAAATTTTTTTTTGTCATTGGAAGTTCCAAATATTCTTAAAAAATATAATTCAATAAAATTAAATATATTATGCTTGATGAACATATCATTTTTGTAATGATTTTTTTCAATTAAAAATGATAAAAAGTCATTTAAATTAATATCTTTAAGATCAATCTTGTGTGTTTTAGAAAAATCTAAAAATTCAATGAAAAAACCTGGAGTATTATAATAATTTATTAAATCTTGATTTATTAAATCTGAAATATCATCCTTAATAATTTTGTTTGTGATAGCTAGAGTATTATAAAATGTAAAATTTATTTTATAAGTTATACATCTAGATTTTAAAGTTTCAGAAATTTTTTTATTACTATTATGTATTAATATAAAAAAAATATTTTCGTTAGGCTCTTCTATAATTTTCAATAAGGCGTTTGTTGAGTTAAGATTTAGATTTTCTAGATTATCGATCAAAATAATTCGAGGCTGATTATTAAAACTTGATTTATTTGTGTAATCTATCATTTTTCTAATTTGTGAAATTTCAATATTTTTTTTATCATCAATTAAATCAATTAAATGAAAATTTTGATGAGTCTTATTAATAATTAGGTTATACGATTTGTTTTCTTTATTAATTGTATTTGTTTTAACTTCGTAAGAATGCTCTTCATTTTTTGAAAAAATATAATTTATAATATGATAAGCCAATGTAGCTTTACCCAAACCCTTTGGTCCACTTAATAAAATTTTATTAGGTAATTTTCTGGATTCAAAAGAATTTATAATATTTTGAATTGTTGAGTCATGACCATAAAGATTAATTTGTGTATTAGGACTATATTTCATTTAATTAATTTATTAACTTTATCTAAGATAATTAATTTATTCTCATTTATACTCAAATTTGAATTAATTTTGAGATATTTATTTTTTTCCCTATTTGCTATTTTGATAAATCCATTTTGAATTTTCTTATATAACTTAATACTAAATTTATCATATCTATTCAAATTTTTTCTTTTAGCTAGTCTAATTCTTAAATTTTTTTCATTAACTAGATTAAGAAATGTAAAATTAATTTTTATATTCTTTAACAAAAACTTATTTAAAAAATTGATTAATTTTATATTAATACCCATTCCATAATGTTGGTAAGCTATAGTAGAATCTATGAATCTATCGACTAATATGATTTTTTTTTTATAGTTTTTTCTTATTACTTTTTCAATATTTTCACTTCTAGAGGCCATATAAAGTAGTAAGTCAGTTTCTTTATTAAATTTTGAATTGTTATTTAATATTAATTTTCTTATTCTTTCTGAACCTTTACTACCGCCAGGTTCTCTAATTTTAATAAATTTTATATCTTTTTTTTTAAGAAAATTAACTACATTTTTTATGTGCAGGGATTTACCTGATCCTTCAATACCTTCAAATACTATTATTGGTTTTTTAGACATCACCCCAGATTAAATAATTAATTGACTTTATTAATCTGGAAAAAATATTTAGTCTATCAATATTTTCATAAGCTAATAGATCATATTCATCAGTAAGCTCGTCTTTATAAAAAATCTTTAATTTTCCTAAGATCTGATCCTTAATAATTGGTGCTTTAATCGGTCCATTGTATTCAATTTTAGCTTTTAAATATTTTTTTCTTGCCTTTGGTACAGTTTTATAAAGATCTTTATTTACATAGGCATCTATTTTATCTTTTTTACCCAACCAAACATCTAATGATACAAAACTTTTATCTTTTTTAGCTATTTCAATTACATCAAAATTAGTTAATCCCCATATATGTAATTTTGCGGATTCTTTAGACCTGTCGTTTTTAGTTTTAAAGCCGCTAGCTACTGCTATTAATCTTCTATTATTTTTATATATAGAAGATGCTAAAGAATATCTTTCAACTGCTAAATAACCTGTTTTAATTCCATCTGCTCCAATATTTTTATAAAGTAATGGATTTCGATTTCCTTGTTTAATTGGATCTCCGCCTGTTCTATCCCAAGTAAATTCTTTTTCTTTGAAATATTCATAATATTTTGGATATTTTTTAATTAAATAATTAGACATTATTAAAATATCTCTTACTGTAGAATAATTATCAGGATCATTAATACCTGAGGAATTTGTAAAATTTGTATTTTCCATTCCGATTTCCTTAGCTTTAGCAGTCATCATAATCGCAAATTGTTCCTCAGAACCTGCTATACCTTCCGCTAAAGCTATACAGGCATCATTCCCTGATGCAACGATTATACCTTTTAATAAATCTTCTACTGAGACTTCATCATTCACCATTATAAACATTGATGAATAACCAGATGTAGATAATCTCCATGCATTTTCTGATACTAAAAACTTATCATCAAGACTTAAATCACCTTTTTGAAGTAATTCAAAAGCAATAATTGAAGTCATTATTTTAGTCATAGATGCAGGATAAATAGATCGATCAGCATCTTTTTCAAAAAGAATTTCACCTGTTAAAAAATCTTGAAGTATTACAGTTGGTGCTTTTATATCAAATGCAACACTCGCATTACTTGATAAAGTAAAACATAAAACTAATTTAATAAAAAAAAATTTAATTAACCTAATCATTTTTAATAATTTCTAAATTTTCAAATTCCAATATATCTATATCATTAAAAGCCATTTGTAGTGAATTTATGTTGTTAAAAGGTCCCAACAAAACTCTGTATTTTGTATTATTTATTTTTATAATTTTAACACTTCTAATTCTTGTTTCGTTTTTGATTCTTTTTCTCATAGATTTTGCTGTATCCTTAAAATAAAAATCTGCAATCTTAATTGAATAATCAAATTTTTTCTTTTTTATAAGTTTCTTTTTTTTTGATGAAGAATTTAAATTGTTTATACTAATCGAGTCTACAGGAGCTTTATTGGCAACTTGCTTTTCTTCGTCAAAAGTTTTAGATTTTTTTGCAACAAAGGTAGAGTTATTTAAAATCTCTGAAATTTCCACATAAGGCTCATTTAAGTCTAATTGAATTTCATCAGCAATTCTTTTGGTAATGACTGAGTTGTTAAATTTTGGATATTTTGTAGTTTGACCAACTTTAGCAATTACTGATTTTCCGTTAATAATATTATTAATTTTTACAGTAGATCCTTTTTTTAAATTTTTCTGAAAAATTATTAAATCTCTATCATTTAATTTTCTCGAAATCTTTTTTGTTTTGTATAATTCATCTGAATATATTAGAGCAAATCCTTGATTATTAAAACCATCTTTAAAAACTATTTTTTTTGTATCATTAATAACATTTACATCTGTATAAATAGTGCATTCGGATAACAAAAAAAATAAAGGTATTAAAATATATTTATAATTCATTTTCAAATTTATTTTTTAATTTACATACCGCTAAGGCAAATCTTAAAGATCTGTTCCATTTTAATATTAATTCATAATTACTAAATACTAAATAAGCTGGTTCTAAATTCTCCGAGTCTGGTATTATGTCTTTATCTGGAGTAATTATACCCACTATTAAGCCTTCATTAATAGAATTGTTTTCAAAATTCTCTATATATTTTTTAAAATATTTTAAACTTTTTTTATTCTTAATCTTTTTAGCTGAAGTATTAAGATATTTATTTGGTATATTGTCTGAGAGATTAACCTTTAAATAACAAGGTTGGTCTTTTTTCCAACCAATCCTATTTATATAATTTGCCGCAGATGCAAAAGAGTCTTCTAAATTTTTTAATTCAATTTTGTTATCGTTATTAAAATCTATAGCATATTTTTTAATTGTACTAGGCATAAATTGAAAATTGCCAAAAGCACCCGCCCATGATCCATATAATATCTTATAGTCAATAATATCTAATTCAATTAATTGAAGGATAGTAATTAATTCTTTTGTAAAAAAATCACTTCTTCTCTTATCAAAACTAAGTGTAGCTAAAGAAGAAATAATATCCATTTTACCCAAATATGTACCAAAATTAGTCTCTATACCCATCAAAGCTAACAATAGTTCTTTTTCAACTAAAAATTTTTTTTCAACAGAGTTAATTAAATCTAAATTTTTTTCATATAATTTGATTCCTTTTTCAACTTTTTTTTTTGAAGTTCTTTTTTTAATATAAGTATATGTATCTTCATAAAATTCAGGTTGATATCTATCGTATTCAATTACTTTAGGCAAAAATTCAACATTTATCATAACCTTATCAAAAGTGTTTTCTGAAATTTTACTATTTAAAGCAAATTTTTTAAAAGATTTTAACCAGTTGTTAAATTCATTATTACTAGCTTCTAATGAATTTGAAGTAAAAAAAAATAATATAAAAAAATATCTAATTATTTTCATAAAGATCTTTTAAATAAATAAATACAGCAAGCCAAATAAAAATGAAGCTAATGAACTTTGGGGTTGAAAAAGGTTCATTAAAATAAAAAAAACCTAGTAAAAATTGGCTTGTAGGAGTTATAAAAAAGATTAAACCTGAAGTAGCCATTGTAGTTTTTTCTAAACCTTTGATATATAAAAATAGTGGAATCACTGTCATTAAACCTGCCAAGATTAACATTAAAATATTCATTGGATCTTGAAAAGTAAAATCATTATTCCCGCTTTGATAAATTAGGTAAGAGACAACTAATGCAAATGGAAGAATAAAAAGAGCCTCTATAAATAAACCAATATCAGTATCAACATTTATTTTTTTTCTTAATAAATTGTAAAAGCCCCAAAAAAAAGCAACAAGAAATCCAACCCATGGAAAAGAATCTAAATTGAAAAGCAGATAAATTGAAGAAAGAATCACAATTAAAATTGAAATTTTTCTTTTATCATTTAATTTTTCTTTTAAAAAAATGTATCCTAAAAAAACTGTTAAAATTGGAAAGATAAAATAACCATAACTTGCATCTATTATTCTATCAGTTGAAATAGCGTAAATCCAAGTAGACCAATTTAAAAATATTAATAAACTAGTAAAAAAAAGAATTAATAAATTTTTTTTTTGTTTTAAAATTTTCTTAAATATGTCAATTTTTCTAAAATAAAGTGTAGTTAAAAATAATATTGCACAAGTCCAAATTAAACGATGAATTACTACTTCAAGAGCACCCATGTAAGAAATATATTTAAAAAAAATAGTTCCTAATACACCCCACCATAATGATCCAATGCTTGTATAGATTATTCCTTTTTTAAATTGAGATTGCTTCATAAAATAAATTGAATTAAATTCTTTATATCATCATTTTTAAGTTGAAAAGATCATAAAATCCGAATAAACACTAGCGCATGGAGAGATGGCTGAGCGGTTGAAAGCACCGGTCTTGAAAACCGGCAAAGGGGCAACTCTTTCCTGGGTTCGAATCCCAGTCTCTCCGCCATTAAAAATTAAATTTTTGAAATTTCTCTAAGACTTTTATGTTTGTTAAGCCTCCATTTGATTCTTTATTTCTTATAGAAATTAAAAGCTCATCTTCTAAATTAACAAGTTTACTTAATTGTTTTAGTTCATTCATATTTAGACCATCAATAGAAGATTTAACAAAACTAGTCATTAATATATCCATTTCTTTAGTGCCTCTATATGACGCTCGATAAATAATTTTATTTTTAAGATCTTCTTTATTTTGTGACATGGTTATATAAATAAAAATATGTCAAATATTGAATTTTTATTATCAGATATTAATACCATAAATGGAATTGGGATTAAAACATCAAAATTATTTAAAAAAAAGAATATTAATACTATATTTGACTTACTTTGGAGTTTGCCTAGAGATTTTATTGACAGAAGTAATTTAGTCAAAATTAATGAATTACAAATTGGAAAAATTCAAACTGTAATTATAGATGTAAAAAAATATAATTTTCCACGATTAAGAAATTTACCAAATAAAGTGATGTGTGAAGATGAAACTGGAAAATTGGATTGTATTTTCTTTAATAGCTATGAAGGATATATAAAAAAGATTTTACCATTAAATTCAAGAGTAACAATTAGTGGTAAAATTGGATATTATAAAAAAAGATATCAAATAACAAATCCAACACATATTTCGACTGATACAAACTCTATAAAGAAAGTATTTTCAAGTTATAGTTTAACAGATGGGTTAAATGAAAAACAATATTTAAAAATAATTAGTAAGGTTTTAGATAATATACCTGATTTAGATGAATGGTTGAGTAAAGATATATTAAAAAAATTCAATAATATAACATGGAAAAAAGCTGTATTAGAATTACATAATCCAAATAATGTTAATAAAAAAGGTAATTTTTTAAATAGACTTATTTTTGATGAAATAATGTCAACTTTTTTAATTAATTCAAAAGTAAGAAAAGCAGTAAAAAAAATAAAAAAAGTTAGTAAAAATTTTGGAATAAAACCTTTTAATGAAATTAAAAAAAAAATTGATTTTGATTTAACACAAGATCAATTAACTACAATACAACAAATAAATAATGATCTTAGATCTAATCAAAAGATGTTTAGACTTTTGCAGGGTGATGTTGGTAGTGGAAAAACTATTGTAGCTCTTATTAGTTCTTTAAATGTAATTTCAAGTGGTTTTCAAGTAGGATTTATGGCCCCTACCGCAATACTAGCCAAACAACACTATGATTTAGCAAAAAAGTTATTTAGTAAAAAAATAAATATTAGTCTCTTAAC
>CACFAF010000003.1 GCA_902564245.1 uncultured Pelagibacteraceae bacterium
CAAGAATAGAAATTAAACATCCAAGTCTAAATTATAACTTAATTAGAAATGGTAGTATTGGCCTAGCAGAAAGTTATATGCAGGGCTATTTTGAAACTGATAATCTTTCAAATTTAATTGAGATTACAGCAAAAAATATAAAGTTAATTTATAAGTTTTCTGGAATTTTGGATTTTTCAGCAATAAATTTTGTGAAAAATAGAATTATTAAGAATACCAAAAAAAGAAGTAAAGAAAATATTGCTAAACACTATGATCTTGGAAACGATTTCTTTTCCATGTGGCTTGATGAAACTTTAACTTATTCAAGTGCAATATTTGCAAATGATGAGCAAACTTTATCTGAGGCTCAAAATAATAAATATCAAAAATTAATTGACCTTTTGAAACCTAGAGATAACAGTAAAGTCTTAGAGATAGGTTGTGGATGGGGAGGATTTGCAGAGTATTTAGGTAAAAATTACAATGTTAAATTAGATTGTATTACAATATCTAAAAAACAATATGAATTTGCTAAAGAGAGAATTTATAAAGCAAGTCTAAATGAAAAAGTTGATATTCAGATAAAGGATTACAGAGATTTAAAAGGTAAATATGATTCTATAGCATCAATTGAAATGATTGAAGCAGTGGGTCAGAATTATTTACAAAGCTATTTTAATACAATTAAAAAAAATCTTTCTATTCATGGCAATGCTGGAATTCAAGCAATTACTATTCATGATAGTTTGTTTGATAGATATAAAAATAAACAAGACTTTATTCAAAAATATATTTTTCCTGGTGGATTTTTACCTTCAAAAAAAAGTTTGTATAAATATGCAGATAACAATGGATTAAAATTTAATGAATATAATTCATACTCTAAACACTATTCAGACACTTTAATAATTTGGAGAGAAGAATTTATTAAAAAATGGGATATAATTAAAAAACAAGGATTTGATTTAAACTTTAAAAAAATGTGGGAATTTTATTTATCCTACTGTGAAGCAGGCTTTAAATCAAAAAATATAGATTTAGTACAATTCTCTCTATGCAACAAATAAAAAAAATTAAATTTATATTTGCATTAATTGCAACAATTTTATTAACTAACTGTTCAGGAAATAATATGAAACCAATAGATTTTAAAGATAAAAAACCAAGATTAATTATAGAGGAATACCTTTCTGGAAATGTAAAAGCCTGGGGAATTTTACAAAATAGATCAGGAAAAGTAACTAGACAATTTTCTGCTGATCTAAATGGAAAGTGGGATGGTAAACAATTAATTTTAGATGAAAAGTTTATTTGGAACGATGGTGAAATTCAAAAAAGACAATGGAAAATTGATAAAATTGATGAACATAATTATGAAGGTACAGCAGGAGATGTAGTTGGTAAAGCAAGAGGTTATTCTTATGGTCCAACATTTAAATTTGAGTATGTTTTATTAGTACCAGTAAAAGGTAAAGAAATGAAAATTACTTTTGATGACTGGATATTTATGCAAGATGAAAGAGTTGCAATTAATAGAGCAACAATGACAAAATTTGGTATAAAAGTTGCTGAGCTTACGGTTATGTTTGTTAAAGATTAATATTTAATTTTTTTCATTCCTTTTTCAAGCAATCTAAAATAGACAATATTTGGAAGTATTCTTAAAAATTTCATAAAAAATGTGAAAGCTTTAGGGAAATGAATTTCAAAACTATTTTTCTTTATTAATCCATTATATATTTGTTCAGCTGCAAATTCTGGCGATTTAATCATTGGCATTGGAAAATCATTTTGATCTGTCATTGGAGTCTTTATGAAACCTGGACTTATTAAAGAAACTCTCACATTTTTTCTTTTCATTTCAAAATATAAGCTTTCAGTGAAGCTTGTTAATGCAGATTTTGATGCACAATATGCTCCTGCTGCAGGTAATCCTCTGTATCCAGCTACAGAAGAAACAATAGATATTTGACCACTCTCTTTAGAATTATAATATTCATAGATAGAATTTATAGAGTTCATTACTCCAAAATAATTTACCTCCATAATTTTTCTAATTTTATCTAAATTAAATTTTTTTTCTGACTTTGGATCATGTATTCCAGTACTAAAAACACATATTTCAATATTCTTAAACTTTTGTAAAATATTTTCAAAAACATTTTTGCATTGATCTATATCGGTAACATCTAGGGGAAAAGGATGAATATTCCTATTTTCTTCGTTTAATTCATTTAATAAATTTTCTCTCCTTGCGGAAGCTGCAACTATCCAATCATTTTTTGCAAATTTTAACGCTAAAGCCTTTCCAATTCCCGTACTCGCTCCAGTTATCCAAATAACTTTTTTATCTTCCATTAACTAATATATAATACGATTATGTTAAAAAACAAATTTTTATCTTTCTTACTATTTGTACTAATAACTTATTCGGCATCTGTAATTGGTGGAATGGCTACTATTGGTTTTAAAGAACCCTGGTACTCATTATTAATCAAACCTTCTTTCAGTCCTCCAGATTGGATTTTTGCACCTGTTTGGACCACACTTTACTTGATGATGGCTACTGCAATTTGGATTTTTTGGCATAGCAAGGGAAAGGATATGAGTACAATTTATATTTACTTTATTCATTTAATAATAAATACAACCTGGAGTGTCGTTTTTTTTGTTTTTCATAATATTTTTTTTTCATTAGTTATTCTTATAATTCTAATTTTATTAATATTAATTCTTATTATTAGATTTAGACGTGCCAATGTTATTAGTTATTATTTAATGATTCCTTATTTACTTTGGTGTGGCTTTGCATTAATCCTAAATATAAGTTTATTAATATTAAATTGATTATGGATGATGTAGTAATTATTGGCGGTGGAATAATAGGAGCTGCTAGTGCATATTTTTTGTCTAAAGAAGGAAGAAAAGTAAAAGTTATAGAAAGAGATCCAACATACAAAAATGCATCTTTCCCCTTATCACTTGGTGGTTTTAGAAGACAATTTTTTCAAAAAGAGAATATTTTGCTTGGAAAATTTGCTAGAGAATTTATTTATCAAATACCAGAATTACTAAAAACTGATAAAAATCCTAATCCTACTGCAAGTATGGTTCCAAATGGATATTTGTTAATGTTTGGGCCTGAACATGCTGAAGAACAATATAGGGCATTAGAAAATCATAAAGCTTGTGAAGCAGGAACAAAAAATATTAAAGGTTCTGAATTAACAAAAATATTTCCGTATATTAACAATGAAGGAATTGAAACAGCAACTTTCACAGATAATAAAAGTGAAGGCTGGATTGATCCATTTATGTTTCATAGTGCTTTAAAAAGTAAGGCCATTGAACTGGGAGCAGAGTTCATTAAAGGCGAAGTAAAAAGCATTTCAGAAATAAAAGCTAAAACTATTATTTCAGCAGCTGGGTGTTGGACAAAAGAATTGCTAGATGATATTCCAGTAGTTCCACAAAAACATACTGTATTTAGGGTTAAGTGCCCAAAACATATTCCTGAAATGCCTTTAACCGGAGATTTGACAACAGGTGTTTATTGGAGGCCAGAGGGAAAAGAATATTTAGCCGGATCACCTCATTCTGTATTTGATGCAACAGATTTGGAACCAGCATGGAATGATTTCGAAGAGCTAGTTTGGCCAGCTCTTGCAAAAAGAATTCCTGCGTTTGAGGAATTAAAATTAACTGGTGGATGGGCAGGATATTATGATTGTAATAAATTGGATAATAATGCTGTTGTTGGTAAGCACCCTAAATATGAAAACGTTTATTTAGCATCAGGTTTTACTGGTAGAGGATTAATGCAAGCTCCAGGAATAGGCAGAGCATTAACTGAATTAATTACAACTGGATCATATCAAACAATTGATATTAGTGATTTTGCTGTTGAAAGAGTTTTAGATAATAAGGTTAGGCCTGAACCTTACGTTTTATAATATTATTAAGTACCGCAAAAAGTTTTATATTTTTTATCACTAACTGGAGCAGGGGACTGATAATCAATATTTTCTTTTGTTTTTTCATATGGTTTTTCTAATACATTAATTAATTTTTTTAATGGAGATAAATCATTTTTATTTGCAGATTCTAATACTTCTTCAACTTTATGGTTTCTTGGAACAACTAAAGGATTAACTGACTTCATTAAACTTAAATACTTTTCAGGCGTATTATTATTCAGCTTTAATCTTTCCTTCCATTTTTCTTTCCATGTAAGAAAGTTTTCATCATTATAGATTTTATTGTGTTGAAAATTTTCATCCATTAAAAAACAAAATGTATTTGTATAGTCAGCTTTATTTTTGTGCATCCAAGTTAATAAATCTATTATTAAAACTTGATCTTTTTGATCTTTACCAAATAAACCCAATTTATCTCTCATCATATTAATCCATTTAGTCTCATAACTTTTGTCAAAACTATTTATTGTTTCAGTAGCAATCTCAATAGCTTTATCTTTTTTTGGATCAATAAGAGGTATTAAACATTCCGCAAATCTTGCTAAGTTCCATTTAGTGATACTAGGTTGATTAAAATAAGCGTATCTACCTAATTCATCTATAGAACTAAAAACAGTTTGTGGATCATAAGTATCCATAAAGGCACATGGGCCATAATCAATTGTTTCACCGGAGATAGACATGTTGTCTGTGTTCATAACGCCATGGATAAAACCAACTCGCATCCAATTAACCACCAAGTCAATTTGAAGTTCAATTAAAACTTTTAATAAATCTAGTGCTTTATTTTTAGATTTTTTAATATTCGGATAATGACGATTTATTGTATAATCAACTAAAGTTCTTAGTTCGCTTTCATTATTTCTCATAGCAACATATTGAAATGTTCCAACTCTTAAATGACTAGAAGCAACTCTGGTTAGTATGGCGCCTTGTAATATATTTTCTCGTATCACATCTTCGCCAGTTTTAACTACCGCCATACTTCTTGTTGTTGGTATATTTAATGAATGCATTGCTTCACTAATTATATATTCTCTTAACATTGGCCCTAGTGCAGCTCTTCCATCACCATTTCTTGAGAAAGGTGTTTGTCCCGATCCTTTAAATTGAATGTCAAATCTTTCATTATTTTTAGATACATGTTCTCCCATCAAAACTGCTCTACCATCTCCCAGCATTGTAAAATGACCAAACTGATGACCCGCATAAGCTTGCGCAATAGATTTAGATCCTTCGGGTAATGAATTTCCTGAAAATAAATTTGATAATTCTTTTTTACTAATCAAAGAAAAATTTAGTCCTAATTGTTTCGCCAAATTATCATTTAAAATAATTAATTCTGGTGATTTAACTGGAATAGGAGATGTATTAGAAATAAAAGGATCAGGTAACTTTGAATAAGTATTATCAAAGCGCCAACCAATGGTCATTTTAAATTAGCTTACTTCTGCTTGGTTTTCTTTTGGTTTAACTTCGGTTTTAAATTGATTAGATATTTTTTGGACTTCTACAGATGAAACTTTATATTCAGCACACATAGTTTCTTCATCTTTACCATGTCCAGTCACCATGTTAACCATGTGTTCAGGAAAATGAAATGTTGTAAAAACAATTCCTTCTTTAACTTTATCAGTTACTTCTACTTTTAAAGCTACTTCACCACGGCCAGAATAAAGTCTACCAATATCACCAGTATTTAAATCTCTTTTCTTAGCATCTTTAGGATGTATTAATAATACATCTTCAGAAACAATATTAATATTACTAGTACGTCTCGTCATTGTAGCAGCATTATAATGCTGAAGAACTCTACTTGTAGTTAGAATTAGCGGATAATCTTTTTGATTAGTTTCAATTTCAGTGGACTCTTTAAAATCAAAACTCTTTAGCCTACCTTTTCCAAGTTTAAATGTTTCTTTATGTAAAATTTGAGTATCAGTACCATCTTCTTGTACAGGCCATTGTAAACCAAATTTTCCTAGTCTTTCTCTTGTTACTCCTTTAAAGAATGGGACAACGTCTGCTATTTCAGCCAATACTTGATCAGCATCGTAAGTTGGCTGGTTAAATCCTAATTTTTGCATCATATCAGTTACAATAACACCATCTGGCTTTGTTCCTGGTAGTGGCGCAACTGCTTTATTAACTCTTTGAATTCTTCTTTCAGTATTGGTGAATGTTCCATCTTTTTCTAAGAAAGTTGTTCCTGGTAATACTACAGTTGCAAGTTTTGCAGTTTCACTCATAAAAATTTCTTGAACTACTAATAACTCAAGAGAATTCATGGCATCCACTACATGAGCACTATTCGGGTCTGTTTGCACAATGTCTTCTCCAATTATCCAAACCGCTTTAACTTCTTTGTTGATAGCTGCATCAAACATCTGAGGAATTTTTAACCCAGCTTTTGTTGGATGAACTACTCCGTATTTTTCCGTATAAAAATTTTGATTTTTTTTATCTGAAACTTCAAAATATCCTGCTCCCTGGTGAGGTTGACATCCCATATCAGCTGCACCCTGTACATTATTTTGTCCTCTTAAAGGGTTAACTCCAACTCCTTTTCTTCCAATATTTCCAGTTATCATTGCAAGGTCAGCAATTAACATTACAGTTTTAGACCCTTGTTCTTGTTCAGTAACACCAAGACCATGAAACTCCATTGAATTATTCGCTGTAGCATAAGCAATAGCTGCCTCCTTAACCATTTGTTTATCTACACCCGCAACTTTTGCTAGTTGATCAATATCCTGTCTTTCAATTTCTTTTAAAAAATTATCAAAACCTTCAGTTCTGTCTCTAACGAAGTCTTTATCATAAAGTTTTGATTTTATAATAAAATGCAACATCATATTTAATACAGCCACATTCGTTCCAGGTCTTAACTTAATATGATAATCAGCAAGTTTGGCAAGTTCAGTGGTAATAGGATCTAATACTATTAATTTTTTACCCTTCATTACTTGTTGTTTGATTTTTGCACCAGTTACTGGGTGGGCATTTGTCGGATTAGCACCAATAACCATAAATAAATCTGCATGGTAAATATCTTCTGTAGAATTTGTTGCCGCTCCAGTACCAAAAGTTTGTTGCATTCCCCATGCGGTAGGTGAGTGACAAATTCTTGCACAACAATCAATATTATTAGTTCCAACTGCTGCTCTAATCATTTTTTGAAAAACATAGTTTTCTTCATTAGTACATCTAGCTGAAGAAATACCAGCAACCGCGTCAGGACCATTTGCTTTTACAATTCTATTTAATTCTTTTTTAATAAAATCATATGCTTCATCCCATGATGCCTCTTCAAATTTGCCATTTCTTTTAATTAATGGAGTTTTTAATCTATCTGGGTGATCATAAAAACCAAATGCATATCTACCTTTAATACATGTGTGTCCTGCATTTACTTCCGTTTCTTTTGGAGTATCTATTGCAATAACTTTATTATCTTTTATGGAAGCTTCTAAGTTACAACCAACACCACAATAAGAACATGTAGTTCTTACTTTTTCATCAACAGCAGTTGATTTTGACTGAAATACATCAGATATAGCATCTGTTGGGCATGTATGAGCACATGCACCACATGATACACAAGATGAATCTCCAAACAACATATCGTTATCTGTTGTAATTCTAGATTCAAATCCCCTACCACTCATAGTTAAAACAAATGAACCTTGAATTTCATCACAAGCTCTTACGCACCTTCCACAATTAATACAATTATCTAGGTTCATTCTCATATAATCATGAGAAGTATCTCTTGGAATACCTTTATGTTGTTTTGGACTATTGTATCTATGATCAGATATACCCAAGTCGTTAGCAACATCTTGAAGTTCACAATTATTATTTACTTCACAAGTACCACATTCCATTGGGTGATCTGTTAAAACTAATTCTACAATATTTTTTCTTAAATCCTTTAAGTTTTCATTATTGGTAAAAATATGTTGATTTTCACCAACAGGAGTATGACAAGATGCTACAACTTTTGTTGGACCATCTTTTTCCAAAGCAACTTCAACTGAGCAGACTCGACAAGCACCATAAGGGGCAAGATTAGGGTCGTCGCATAAAGTTGGTACTTTTTTTTCTCCAAGATAACTTTTTACAAATTTTAAAATAGAAGTATGTTTAGAACCAATTTCATATGGTTTACCATCTATATATGCAATTTTTCTTTTTTCTGAGCTCATTAATTTTCTTTTATCATATCATTTTTCATTTCATCTCCAAAATACTTTAGTATATTCATTATAGGAGTAGGTATTGCACCACATAAGGCGCATAAACAACCTTTTTTCATTGTTACTAACAATTCATTAAGTAGTTTTAGGGGGATTTTGGATGTTTTATTTTTTAATTGATCAAACATCTCTTTTCCTCTGTAAGAACCGAGTCTTCCAGGAAAACATTTTCCACATGATTCTTCTGCAGTAAATTCAAATAAATGATGAATATAATCAACCATAGGAAAATCTTTTGGTATACTTACTATGCTTGCATGCCCCAACATAAAACCAGCTGCTGTAAATTCCTGAAAATCAAGGTTTAATTTTTCAACTTCTTTTATAGGTATCACTCCTCCCAAAGGTCCTCCAACTTGCAAAGCTTTTATGGGTTCTTTAAATCCTCCACCTATATCATGTAAAACTTTTTTCATTGGTGTTCCCATTTCAATTTCATAAACACCTGGATTATTAAAAAAACTGTCAAGACAAACTAACTTTGTACCAGCTGATTTTTTATTTCCTATGGCAGAAAATTTTTCAGATCCATTTATTAGAATTCCAGTTGTTGCTGCAAGAGTTTCCACATTATTAACAACAGTAGGTTTTTTATACAATCCTTCGGTAACAGGGAAGGGAGGCCTGACATCAACTTCAGCTCTTCTACCTTCTATAGACGCGATTAATGCAGTTTCCTCTCCACATATATATGCTCCTTGACCGATACATATATTTAAATCAAAAGAAAATTTTGTTCCAAGAATATTATTTCCAAGCATGCCTTCATTTTTTAATAAGTTAATTGAAGCATTTAAAGCTTCAATTGATTTAGGATACTCGCCCCTTATATATAAAACTCCTTCATCACTTCCAATAACATAGCCACAAATAATCATGCCAAATATTACCTTTAAAGGTTGGTCTTCTAGCAAATATCTATCTGAATAAGCTCCAGAATCACCTTCATCTGCATTGCAAATAACATATTTTTTTTCTGATTTTGCTTTACTACAAAAGTCCCATTTCATTCCAGTTGGAAAACCAGCGCCACCTCTACCAGTTAAATTTGAATCTAAAAGAGATTTAATTATTTCTTGTTTGTCAGTATTTATAAATTTTACTAAATGTTTTTTAAACTTATCAAGATCTGAAGTCTCATCATCCATTAAAAAACTTGTTGAAGCAAAGCTCTTTGAAAAAAATTTTTCTTGCTCTAAATCTTTACCTTTAATTATATCATCAATTTTATTTATGTCATTTCCAGCATAGTTTTGCCCATTATAATGGAAAGCATTATTTTCATAGCAATATCCTAAACAAAACATTTCACCAACTTTATCTTCGCCAAGTTTATCTTTTAATTTTTTCTTTAATGGTTCTTGTGTTCCCGCACACATACATGCACTTCCATTACAAACAAAAGCTTTTTTCTCTCTATGCGCAGGTCTTAAAAATTCATAGAAACTCTCAGCCCCATGTAAAGTAGAAACTCCTACATGATATTTATCTGCAATCTCTTTCATTCCCTCACCATTTTTGGAATTTAAAGACCTTTCAGATAATTTTTGAAATAAATTATCTTTTAAACCTATTCTTCCAGACAATTTGCTTATATTTTTTGACATATAATTAAAATAAAACTCTTTCTTTGTTTGTATATATATTAAAACTACTTTTTTTTACAAAGCCTAATAATGTCATGTTAAACCTTTTAGCTAAATCTATTGCAAGACTTGTTGGCGCACCAACACCAGCCATAAGACCAATGTTAGACATTAATCCTTTTTGAATTAATTCAAAATTTAATCTTCCAGAACATGCAATAAATTGAGAATGATTATCAATTAGCTTTTCTTTATGTGAGTGACCTATCAGTTTATCTAAAGCATTGTGTCTTCCAACGTCCTCTCTTGTTGCAATCACTTTTCCATTCTTATCGATCAAAGAACTTGCATGAATACCACCTGTTTTAGAAAATTCAGACTGTTCGTTTGATAATAATTCTGGAGAATTTAAAATAATTTCTTTTTTAATTTTAGGATAAGAGATATCTAATTTATTTTCTTTAATTACTTCAACTGTTTCTAAAGAAGTTTTGCCACAAACTCCACATGAAGAATTAGTTATAAAATTTCTTTTTATTTTTTCAATATCAATGTTTTTAGTATTATTTATAGTTGCAACAATTTTATTTTGAATATTAAAATCCCCCACTTTTTCTCCTATTTTTTCTATATTTTCTATATCAGAAAAACTTTCTATTATTCTTTCATTAAATAGGAAGCCAGATATTAAATCTTCATCATTTCCTGGAGTTCTCATTGTGATTGATAATTGATTGTTTACCCACTTTTCATCAATCTTATATTTAAGACTCATTTCAAGAGGCTCTTCTACAGAAACAAAATCTTTTATTTCCTCTTTAGAACCATCTTTTAATTTTATAACATTATATTTTATATCCATTTAAAAATTACAAAGGGTATTTTTTTTTTAAAATAAATCGATTTAAAACTACTCCAAAAATTAAAACAATAATAGTGCCTGAAATAATTGGATTTATTATATAATCTAAAGATACACTGCCCATTATTACAATTATGGGATTACCTCCTGCTGGAGGATGAGTTATATTTAAAAGAATCATTAATGTTACACCCACTCCAACTGCCATAGGCAAATTAATATATAAAGGCAAAGGAATAAAATATAGAACAAATGCTCCAACCAAGGATGTTATTAAATGACCAAAAAAAATATTTTTTGGTTGAGCAAATGGACTTTCGGGATATCCATAGAGTAAAACCATAGTAGAGCCGAAAGAAGCTATTAAGAAAATTCCAAATTCTGTTTTATATGTAAGAAAAGTTAATACACCAATTGTAATTGCAGAAAAAAATCCAGCTAACAAAGCCTTTATAAGATGAGCATTATTCATTTTTTAATTTTAATGCTTTTGAAACTGCTTTAAAAGGTAATAACAAACATTCTTTTCTAGCGATATTTTTTTTATCACAAATTTGTCTAAAAACATTCCATTCTTTAGGAATGTTTGCAAAATTATCTTTAAAAAAGTTTTCAATTGTATTTGATAAATTTTTTATACTTTCTACAGATTTATTAATTGAAGTACTTGATAAAAGACTTGCAGATGCCTGGCAATACACACATGATTTACACTGATAACCAAAGTCTATAATTTTATTTTCTTTAACTTTTAAGCTTATTTCCATTTCATCTCCACAAATAGGGTTTTTCTCTACCGCTTTATGGGTGTGATCTTTAATTATTTTATTATTTTCAGTATTTGAAGCAATTTGTAAAATTTCTAAATCCATTTTAAATTCTTTAAATAAACAATTAATGTTTTATATTTCTTTTGATGACTGAAAACAACATTCTAGGCATAATCTTAGCAGGGGGCAAATCTAGCAGATTTGGTAAAGATAAATCTACTGTAAAATTAGGCAGTAAAACTTTATTAGACCACACTATAAGTAAGATAGAAAATGAATTTGATGAAATATTAGTGATTTCAAATAATGAAGAATACAGTTTTAAAAACAAGAAAATTCATACCGTAAAAGATTGTTTAGAAGGACAGCTTGGACCATTAGTCGGAATTCTTACAGCGATGAAATGGGTTAAAAAAAATAATAAAAATTATAAATGGATAGCTTCATTTCCATGTGACACACCCTTTTTTGATATTAAATTGATAAGTGAGTTAAAAACAAAAATTCAAGAAACATCAAAAAAACTTATCTTTTTAAATAGTAATAAAAAAAGACATAATATATTTGGTTTATGGTCTATAGAATTGATGAAAACTTTAGAACATGATTTAATTAAAAAAAATTTTAGAAAAGTGGAAGATTGGGCTAATAAGATTGGAACAAATATAATTTATATAGAGAATAAAAAATTTGATCAATTTTTTAATATAAATACAAAAGAAGACTTTGAAGAAGCAAAAAAAATATTAAAAGAATATAAATATGATTAGTTATAAAATAGCACTAAGTAAATTGTCTAAATCTAAGATTAAAATAGGAAATGAAAAAATTTATTCATTTAAATCTTTAAATAGAGTTTGTGCTACAAATATTTATTCTCCAGTAAATTATCCTTCTAGCAACAATACAGCATTTGATGGTTATGCAGTTAATTCTAAAGAAACAATAGGTATTAATTTTAAAAGATTTAAAAGATTTAAAATTTTAAAAACCCTAGCTGCTGGAGATAATCCTAAAATTAAAAAAATTAAAAAATATCAAACAATAGAAGTTACTACTGGTGCTTTGATTAATAAACCTTTTGATACAGTAATCCCTATTGAAAATATTATATTTCATCCTAGTAAAAAAAATAAGAAATATATTTTAATAAATAAGAGAATAAAAAAAAATCAATATATAAGATATTGTGGTTCTGATTTTAAAAAAAAAGAATTAATCATATCTAAAGGCAAAATTATTGAACCTTCACATATTTTAGCTTTTAAAAGTTTAGGTATTGAAAAAATTTTAGTTAAAAAAAAACCAAATGTACTATTTTTTTCAACGGGTAATGAAATTACAGAAAAAAAAAATATTAAAGATTGGAAAGTAAGAAATTCTAATAGTTATTACATAAAATCTTTATCAAATAACTTTTTAATTAATTATAAAGATGGAGGTATTTTAAGAGATAAAGACTCTAAAATTTTTGAAAAGATATTAAAAAAAAACTTCTTAACAAAAATTGATATAATAATTACTTGTGGGGCAGTTTCAGCAGGTAAATTTGATTTTGTACCAAATGTTCTAAAAAAATTTAAGTTATCAAATTTTTTTAAAGATGTTGCAATTAGACCAGGTAAACCAGTAATGTTTTCCAAATTTAAAAATAAAGAAAAAGCTTTTTTTGGTTTACCAGGAAATCCTATTTCTACAGCAGCTTGCTTTAGATTTTTTATTTATCCATATATTTCAAATATATTAGGAATAAAAAAAGAAAAATATTTTAAGGCTCGTTTAAAAAATAACTTTAAAAAGAAAAAAAACTTCACCAGATTCCTTAAAGCAAAACTTGCCTCAACTTCAGATGGAAAGTTAGAAATTGAAGTTTTAAAAGGACAAGAGTCTTTTAGGATAAAATCCTTCGTCAAATCAAACGTATGGGCAGTTTTTAGATCAGGGCAATCAACTTTTAGAAAAGGGCAACTTATAGAATGTCATTTAGCTGCTGGACCCAACAAAGATTTACTTTAATAAAATATGATTATTTGTATTGTAGTGAACATAATTTCACATTAAATAGCTCAAATGATCGAGTTAAAGAACGAAAAGATAGCAATCCCAGTCGTCCTAGTAGCTGGATTGCTTTGGTCTTTTGGTCCATTAGTCGTAAGATATATGGACGAGCCTAATCTAGTTCCATGGCAATATTTACTTACAAGAGGCATTACGATTTTTATTATTTTAAATATTTATTTATTTTTTGAAGAAGGAATAAATTTTTATAAAAATTATTTTAAAATAGGTATATCCGGATTAATAGGGGGAGCTGGTTTAGGAATTGCCATGATAACTTTTATCTGGTCAATAACTAATACAAGTGCAGCAATTACATTACTATGTTTAGCTGGAATGCCATTTATCACAGCTTTATTAGGTTTTCTATTTTTAAAAGAAAAAATTTCATTTAATGTATGGATTGCAATTTTTATTGCCTGTATTGGAATAATTATAATGGCCTTAGGCACCACCGATAATAAGGGATCAATTATAGGCTTATTTTTTGGTATATTATCTGCAACTGGTTTTTCTGTATTTTCTGTGTCTTTGAGGTGGCGTAAAGAAACACCAAAATTTACTACAGTTGCTTTTGCAGGAATCTTCTGTGCAATTGTATCTTCAATAATTTTATTATCTAATGGTAGTAGTCTAATCTCTTCAAGTCATAATGAAGGATTGTTTGCTATTCATGGCACATTAGTTTGTTTAGGATTGATTCTTTATTCAATTGGATCTAAAGCAATTCCTGCTGCTGAACTTACCTTGCTTTCACTTACAGAGGTGATTGGTGGAATTTTTTGGGTTTGGTTACCTTTACTTGGAATAAATGAAGTACCTACCAACAATACTATAATCGGTGGTTTTTTGATATTTATGTCATTAATTTATTATAGCTTAACAATTAAAACAAATAGAAGATTTATAGCTTTAAATTAAATCAAAATTAAAACTAAATGAGCACACAAAAAGTAATAGTTAATAGTTGGAACGAATGGGATCCTTTAAAACATGTAATTGTTGGAAAGGCTGATGGTTGTTGTATTCCAGCACCAGAGCCAGCTCTAGATGCAAAAGTACCGGAAGATTCTGATATGAAAGGTCAATATGGCCCTAGAACAAAAGATACAGTTGATAAAGCAAATGAGCTTTTAGATAATTTTTCAAACATGCTACAAAAAAGAGGAATAAAAGTAGATAGACCTAATCCAATCGATTTTAATCAAGAAGTATCAACTCCAGACTGGAAAACCAAGAGCATGTTTGGATGTATGCCTGCTAGAGACGTTATTCTAACAGTTGGCAATGAAATGTTAGAAGCAACAATGAGTTATAGATGTAGATGGTTTGAATATTTAAACTATAGGCCTTTAATCCAAAAATACTATAATTCAGATCCAAATATGAAACATGAGTCTGCTCCAAAACCAAGACTTACTGATGCTGATTATAGAAAAGATTATCTTTCAGATAAGATCGGAGACCAAAAAAGACTCGAGTGGACTGAAAAAAAATTTTTTGTAACAACAGAGGAAGAACCTCTTTTTGATGCTGCTGATATTTTAAGATTTGGCAAAGACTTAATTGTTCAACATGGTTTTACAACAAATTTAAAAGGTATAGATTGGCTAAGAAGACATTATAAAAACCATAGAGTTCATGCAGTAAATTTTCCAGGAGATCCTTACCCAATTCATATAGATGCAACTTTTACTCCTATTAAACCAGGTTTAATAATAAATAATCCCCAGAGAAGATTACCAAAAGAACAAAGAAAACTTTTTGAAGATAATGACTGGAAAATAATTGACTCAGCTCAACCTGCACATAATTCTCCACCGCCATTATGTTATTCTTCAGTTTGGTTATCAATGAATATTTTGGTTTTAGATCCAAAAACTGTATGTGTGGAAAAGAGCGAGGTTTATCAAGCTGAACAATTAGATAAGTTAGGTATGGAAGTTTTACCCGTAGATCTAAGAGATGCTTATGCATTTGGAGGTGGGTTACATTGTTGTACAGCAGACGTTTATAGAGAAGGAGATTGTAAAGATTATTTTCCAAAACAATAATTAGAATTAAAGCTTTTAAAAAATTAATTAGGATTTTCTTTAAGAAATTGAATATACTTTAAAACTTCATCAAATTTTTCATCTGGTATATCTTTATAACTCGCTTGAAATTTATCTTTTACACATAAAGCAACATGTGCATAGGGATTTCTTCCTTTTGGGTGATTTGGGTGGTCTGGCAGTTGTCCTTGTAAATAATCACCAGCTTCCTGAATAATTTTCCAGAGTTTACTTGTGTTTTCTTTGTTCATAACCTTTCTTTCTGATATATCTAAAAATATAGATATAAATATAAGATATATGACAGGAAATATTATTTCTATAAACTATTGTCCGGTAAAATCACTATCTTTTCAAAGTGTTGAGTCATGTAATATTAAGAAGGATTTAGGCATATCGATGGATAGAATTTTTGCGTTTTCAAGAAGCGTTGATCAAGAAAGTGCAAAATTGATGGAAAAGAATCCTCAACAAAGAAAATTAAATAATTTTTTAACATTAAAAAATACACCAGTTTTAAATAAATATAATTTTATCTATGAACAAAATAAATTAACTTTAAAACTTAATGATAAAGAAATAATTTCAATATCAATAGATAATAAAGATCAAAGATTATTACTTTCAAAAAAATTAATAGAATTAGAAAATATGATTAAAGATCCTATTTTTTTATTACAAAATGAAAAGTTTCCTTTTTATGACACTTCAAATTCAAATAAAATTTTTAATTCAATGTCTCTAATCAACATTAATAGTATTAAAGATTTTGAAAAAAAAATAACTCAAAAAGTTGAATTTCAAAGATTTAGAGGAAATTTTTATATTGATGGTATTGATGCTTGGGAAGAGAGAAATTGGATTGGCAAAACTATAAGCATCAATAACATTTCTTTTAAGGTCGAAAAAAATATACCTAGATGCGTTGCAATTAATCTAAAACCCAAAACAGATGATAATGGATTAAAATTACTCAATTTATTAAAGAAAACTTATAATCATTTTGATATGGGTATTTATTTAACTGCTTTAAATGACGGTGAAATAAAGGTAGGCAACAAGATAAACCTAAATCAATAATTTTAGTTTTTAATCAACTTGTGATTGAAATATTTCCTACTTTACAAAAAAATTCAATCCTGTTTTAATTATCAAAATAAACTTTAAATAGAGAGGGAAATAATGAGTAAGTTTTTTAAATCAATTTCAGTTTTACTTGTTCTTCTTTTTAGCATTTCATCTGTAAGTGCAAAAACTTTAACAGAGAGATTGGCTGATGGTCATAAATTAAGACTTGGTTTTGGAACAGCTGTACCATGGGCATATGCCGGTGATAATGGAGAAGCATTAGGCTTTGTTAATATGATTGCCCTAACAGTTTTAGAAGAAATGGGAATAACTGAGCATGAAACAAAAGTTTTTGAGTGGTCAGGATTAATTCCAGGAATTAATGCAGATCGTTCAGACATGATAACTGGTGGTATGTATATTTTGAAAAGTAGATGTGAGAACATTGATTTTTCAGATCCAATAGGGGTCTTCGGTGACGCTATGTTGGTACCTAAAGGGAATCCTAAAAATATAAATAACTACCAAGATGTAATTGATACAGGTGCTAAGCTTGTAACAGGGACAGGGTTTAACACTGTTGAAGCTGCCAAAAAATATGGTGTACCGGATAGCCAAATGCTTCTTGTAGAAGGAGAAGTAGGAATATTAGCAGCAATGAAAGCAGGAAGAGCCGATGTTGCAGTACAAACATTTTTTGGTGCAAAGGAACACGAGAAAAAAACTGGTGGTAAATTTGAAGTAACTGATCCTAAATTAATGCCTAAGGAAACTCTAAATGTAGTTGGTATTGGTTTCAGAAAGAGTGATGACAAATTTAGAGAAGCTTTTAATACTGCTTTAGCTAAAGTTATGGCGAATCCAGGAAAAATGTTAAAGAGAGCAGGGAAGTATGGTTATGATAAAGCTCAACTTCCGCCTCCAGATATGTCTACTGAGTGGGCTTGCTCAACTAAGTAGAAAAAATAATTTAGTTATTTAATCAGGCGATCAAATTAAGATCGCCTGATTTTTTTTAATTTTAATAAATGGTTATATAGTGAGTTATTTTGCATTCTTAGCTGAACATGGATCAACATTATTATTAGGAACAGTTACGACAATTAAGGTATTGGTCTGTTCAATTATTCTTTACGTAATTATTTCAATGATTTTTGGATTAATGCGTTTATCCAAGAATCCTTTTATACAAGGCTCAGCAACAGTTTATATAGAATTTTTTAGAGGCACATCTTTATTAGTCCAATTATTTTGGGCATACTATGTACTACCTTTTTTTGGAATTTCATTAGAAGCTTTTACTGCAGGAGTAGTTGCGCTAGGTTTAAACTTTGGTGCTTATGGAGCTGAAATAGTTAGAGGAGGTATATTAGCAGTTCCCAAAGGACAGTGGGAAGCTGCACATGCACTTAATTTTAGTCCAGCAAAAAGAATAAAAAGAATTATAATTCCACAAATATTTCCAATTATCTTACCACCAGCTGCAAATTTAACAGTAGAACTTTTAAAAGCAACTGCACTAGTAGCACTAGTTACTGTTGTCGATTTAACGTTTGAAGCAAAACAGATTAATTCAATTACATGGCTTTCAGCACAATGTTTTGGAACAGCATTATTAATTTATTATTTTATGGCCAGATTTGCACTAGTTCCCTTTTTAAGATGGTTAGAAGTTTTGGCAGCAAAAAAAGTTGGAAAAGGAAAGGCTTAATACTATGGAAATGGGTTTTAGATGGGATTTTGCTCTGGAAATTTTACCACAAATGTTATTAGCAACTTTGAATACAATAATTGCAGCTGGAGTAGGTTATGGGATTGCACTTGTAGTAGGTTTATTTTTTTTATTAGGTCAAAGAACTCCTTATAAAATTATAAATGTAATAAATCGAGAAGTAGTTGAATTTATTCGTTCAACTCCACTACTTATACAATTATTCTTTGTTTACTTTGTACTACCTCAATTTGGCATAACTCTCTCAGCTTGGCTTTGTGGAATGATCACTATTGGGCTGCATTTTGGAACTTATCTTTCTGAAGTTTATAGAGGTGCACTAGAAGGTGTCCCAAAAACTCAATGGGAGGCGTGCAGAGCACTAAATTTTTCTACTGTTTACACTTATAGAAAAATTGTTTTACCACAGGCTTTTCCTATAGCAATACCAGGAATGGGAAATTATTTAGTAGGAATTTTTAAAGATACTCCACTTTTATCAACAATAGGTGTTGCAGAACTGTTTCATGCTGCTACTGCTGTAGGTGGTTACAATTATAGATATTTGGAACCTTATACAATGGTTGGTATAATATTTTTAATTCTTTCTGTACCTGCTGCTATGTGGGTAAGAAGATTAGAAATGAAAGTTAATATTGCTCAAGGAAAAGTTAAGAAAGAACAATTATAGATTATGAAAGATAAAGATTCAAATGAAGTAATAGTAAAATTTGAAGATGTTACGAAACAATATGGGGATCTTGTTGTTTTAGACAAATTAAATTTGGAAATTAAAAAAAACGAAATGGTTTCAATTATTGGTCCTTCAGGTTCAGGAAAAACTACTGTTTTAAGAGTTCTAATGACATTGGAAAAAATTAATAGTGGTGTTATTCATTTAGATGGCGAAACTTTAACTCATATGAATTCCAAAGAAAAATTAATTGAGGCTGATGAGAAATATTTAAGAGAAAGACGTTCAAAAATTGGTATGGTGTTTCAACAATTTAATTTATTTCCTCATATGACTGCTCTCCAGAATTGTATAGAAGCTCCAATTGAAGTTCTTGGGATGAAAAAAGAAGAAGCTGAAGAAAGAGCACTTGAATTATTAGAACTTGTAGGCCTAACAGATAAAAAAGACCAGCACCCTTCAAGACTATCTGGTGGTCAACAACAGCGTGTTGCTATAGCAAGAGCTTTAGCAATGAGACCAAAGGTGATGCTTCTAGACGAAATTACATCTTCTTTAGATCCAGAAGTTGTAGGAGAGGTTTTGAATGTGATTAGATCTTTAAATAAAGAGCATAATCTCACTATGATCATGGTGACACATCAAATGGGTTTTGCTAGAGAAATATCTGATCGAGTATGTTTTTTTAATGAAGGTAAAATTTTTGAGCAAGGACCTCCCGAACAATTATTTGGCGATCCTAAAAATGAGAGAACAAAACAGTTTTTACATGCTGTTTTAGATGCTAATTAGAATTTGAACTTTCATTTTTTGTTGGTTCTTCTATTGGTTCTGTAGCAGGATTTAATTCCATTCCAACAGGAGTAATTGTTTGAGGTATAGCAGTAAATTGCGAGTCAGGGTTGTCTTCAGTATCTCTTATTTTCATTCTATAAAGACCAAAGACTCCAATTACACAATGAAAAAATATTAAAAAAATAAAATATCCATTTGATCCAACTAAATCCATAAACAATGAACATAAAAAAGGTCCACTGATAGCTCCTAATCCAAAAGCAAACTGTAACCCAGCTCCAGCTGCAACAAATTTTTCTTTTGGTATAAAGTCATTAGTATGTGCAAAAATTATGGCAAACATCGGCAAACTACAAAAAGCAAATAATATTATAGAAATATAAAACCAAAACTTATTAGTACCGTAAGCAGATAAATAATGCATACTTCCAGAAGCATAAATTGCACAAAGTGCAAAAAAAGCAGAAGCGAAAGTTGAATAAACAATTACTAATCTTCTGTCAAATTTATCAGACAGTTTACCAATAGGCCATTGAGATATGGCACCTGATATAGCTAATAAAAAAGTAACAACTGATATTTCAAAGATAGAAAACCTCATAGAAGCAGCGTAAACCGCAAGTAGAGAAAAAAGAGCTGATTGAACCGTTCCATAAAAAAGTGAACCAACCATTCCTAATGGTGAAGCCTGATATAATTCTTTTAATGACATTCCTTTTATTTTTTTGAACTTAGGTGCTTTTTTTTTAGTTAGCAATATTGGAACTAATGCCAAAGACATGAATAGAGAAACTAAAATAAATGGTTCAAAATTTTCAGGTTTGCTAAAATTTAAAAAAAACATTCCAAGAGCCATGGAGCCATAGAGCACGATCATATAGATTGATAAAACGCTACCCCTATTTTTATTACTTGATCTATCATTAAGCCAACTTTCCGCTATTGTATAAATAGATACCATGCTAATTCCAGTAATCACTCTAAGAACAAACCAAGTGAATGGATTAACTATAATAGAGTGCATTAAAATTACTATTGAAGCTGCAGATGCAAAAGCTGCAAAAACCCTTATATGACCCACTCTTGAAATTAAATTTGGTATTATTTTTGCACCAACAAAATAACCAATAAAGTATCCAGATAACATAAAACCAGTCGACGACAAACTGAAATTTTCTTTAACAGCTCTTACACCAAGTAGTGATCCTTGAAAACCATGAGCTAACATTATTAGACTCATTCCAGTAAACAAAGCCCAAGAATTTTTGAGAATTTTATTCATAAAAATATATTAATTTTTGTCGTGTATTATCAAAAAAAGACTTAATTGTGACAAGTTTAAGCTTTTTTAAGTTTCAAGTATGAATGAATTGCAATTGTTGTAATTATAACCATACCACCCTGTAAGACCTCCATGCTTGGTTGCTCTTTAATTATAAACCATACCCAGATAGGTCCAATTACTGTTTCTAATAAAAAAAATAGATTAACTTCTTCTGCAGGTATAAATCTTGGTGCAATCGTCAC
The DNA here is from genome assembly GCA_902564245.1 of uncultured Pelagibacteraceae bacterium. Taxonomy (GTDB): domain Bacteria; phylum Pseudomonadota; class Alphaproteobacteria; order Pelagibacterales; family Pelagibacteraceae; genus Pelagibacter. The sequence goes on from CACFAF010000003.1 coordinate 21,344, forward strand.
CATAACGAATGGTATCGCAACACACATTATGCACATTAGAGGCACTATTATAATATCACTATTAACCAGAACAAAACTATCTACAAAGAAAAATGCAAAAATTGCAACACAAAGTTTTCCAATAACCGCAGAGGGAACAAGATCTCTATCTTTTGCAAATCTTGCCAGTACTGCATTACAGGCAAGCCCAAAAGCAGTTATTAAACCAAAAATATCTCCATAAAAATTACCCAATTCTATAGAATCGAAAAAAATATATGTAACAGCAAAAAGAGTAATAAAAATTGCAATCCAAGTTTTAAAATCTGGCATTTCTTTTAAAAAAATAGCTCCTAAAATAGCAGAAAGCATAGGAGCCATTGCAATCATGATTAATGTATTTGCAACATTTGTATTTTGAATAGAAATTATAAAGGTAATATTGCAAGCAGAAAAACTAAAAACATAGAAAATTCCAGGATAGCCTATGTTTAGTAACGCTTTAAAAAATTTTTTTTTGTAAAAGAGTAAAAGACCAATTAAAACTACAAAAAATGGAATTGCCCCCCTATAAAATAGTAAACCCCAAGTTTCAATATTGGATAATCTAATAAAAAGTGAATCTGGAGTAATGAACATTACTGCAATAAATGCAAGTAGCGATCCTTTTTGTTGAGAGTTTAAATTTTTCAAATTTTAAGACCTTTCCAAAATTTTTTAGCTAAATTAATTTTAGATAAGTCATAATAAGTTTTTAGTCCTGTAGGAGATGTAACATTTATATCGCCATTTAATTTTTCGTCAATGAAATCTATGCCAGCTATATAGATATCTTGTTTTTTTAAATTAATTCCAATTATATGGGATATTTTCTTTTCTTTTTTAGTTAACTTAGTCAATATTGGAATTGCTCCTTTACTCATATTACTTAAGAAAGAACCTTTTTTTGGCACTCTAGATATTGCACCACAAATTTTTCCATTTATTAAAAATACCCTTTTATCACCATTTTTTATCTTAGGTAAAAATTTTTGACACATTAAGTGACCATGTTTTTTAATTAATTTAGAGATAAACTTTTTTTTAAAATTATCTTTTATTAAGTGAATATCGTTCCCTCCAAAACCATGAATAGGCTTAATAATGATCTTTTTATATTTTTTATAAAACATTTCTATATTCAATAAATTTTTAGTAAAAATTGAAGGAGGCATATATTTTTGAAAAAAGGAGGAATATAGTTTTTCAGAAATATTTCTTATTGATTTAGGATTGTTAATAATTCTTACTTTTTTTGATATTTTCTCTAAAATAAGAGTTGTTGTAATATATTCTAAATTAAACGGGGGATCTTGTCTTATAAGAATGAATTTACAATTTACCAGATCAAGTTTTTGATATTTAATTATTTTAAAAAATTTTTTACTTCGATAATTAAATTTAATAAAGAATCCATTGGCTACAATACGATTGTTTATAATTGATAGATCTCTTGGTTCGTAATAAAATACTTTATATCTTTTATTTTGAGCTTCTGTTGCTAGAAATATAGTTGTATCAGTTAATGGATTTAATTTAATAGGATGATTTCCTTGAATAGCTATAATTTTATTTGTCATATAAATCGTTTAAATTTTCTTTTTTAGAAAATTTATCAATCATATGATCAGCATTTGTTATCTTATTATCAATTATTTTTTCTAAATGTTTTAAATAATTAGTTTCATTGCTTCCACTTTTACCAATTATATCTCTTTTTTTAAGACCATCACTAGAAATTTTTAATAAAATCTTTGACCAGTAAAATAAATCTTTTCCCATTAGCTGAGTATTAAATCCTTTTTTTGGAGCGTCTAGATATGCATTTATAATTTTATTTTTATCCCATTTTGAAATTAATTCAAAAACTTCATCCAAATTTCCATATAAAATTCCTACATTAAATGCAGGTCCAGAACATAAACAATCCCAGCCACATGCATCCATCGATCTTAATTCTATATATTTTTTCAATCTATTTTCTGTAAATATTGTACTTAGATGAGTCGATAAATCATTTTCGTTAGGTAATTTATTTTCAATTTCTGAAATTTCTCCATTCATAAAATCTGAAAATAAATAATTTTTTCCAGAAATATATTTATTATCTTTTTGAAGAAAAAGAATAGGAAAATTTATAATAAAATCAGCATATTGTTCAAAATTCATATTGTCAAAAAACGACTCTGGCAAACCACCTCTGGAAGTATTCTGCCAAACCTTCGATCTATAAGAAAGATAATTACTATTTTTTTTTTGGACAATTGATGAATTTGCAAATAATGCTATTAAAATTGGTACAATAGAATTTGAAACTCTGAATTTTTTTATAAAATCTTTCTCTGAACTGTAGTCAAGGTTGACCTGTGTTCCACAAGTTCTATACATCATATCCAAACTCATTGATCCTCCAATAGGCATATCTTTTGTCATTACTTCATATCTTTTTTTTGGATTATTGGGAATTTCTGAAAGTTTTGATATTGGATCAAATCCAGCGCTAACAATTTTTAATTCTAATTTTTGTAAAACCTGCTTTAATTCAAACAAATAATTATTTGATTCTGAGCAAGCTTCATGAATATTATTCAGTTTTTCTCCTGATAGTTCAATTTGGTTTCCAGGCTCAAGAGTAATACTTTTTCCTAATTTTTTTAATCCAATAATATTTTTATCTTCATGAATTGGCTTCCACCCAAATTCATATAAACTTTTAAACATTTTTAGAATTTTTTGATAGTTAATTCTTTTGTTTGTATTTAAATCAAATATAAATTTTTCGTGTTCAATACCTATTTTAAAATCTGCATTTTTTTTTATTCCAGATTTAAAATAATCAATTATATGTTCTTTTTTAGTAATCATATTTTCAATTTAGAATACTTATTTTTTTAGACAAGAATAAGGTTTTCTTGAAAATATTTTACGTATTATTGGCTCAAATTCTTTAAGAGGTAAGGATTTATAGCTAGGATCAAATGAAGATTGATCCCATAATTCACAAAATTTGACACAATCTTTATAATATTTATGATTCTTATACTTGTCTCTCTTATTTCTATCTGCTCCTAAATGGTGAGCATAATAATACATTTGAAATTCACCATGTTTTAATAATATCCAATATGTTTTTTCACTGACGTAAGGTCTTAAAATTGCCGCTGCATATTCAGCATGATTTGCAGGCGCCAAATCATCTCCAATGTCATGCAAAAGAGTGGCTACAACCATTTCTTCACTTGCATTACTTCTTAATGCGCGTGAGGCAGCTTGTAGAGAATGTTCTAATCTACTTACTTTATAACCTTCTAGTGTCTGGTCATAACTTCTCAGATATTTGATAATTCTTTCAGCTGTTCCTGCAATATATTCTTTTTCAAGTTTATCTAGCAATAAATAGTCTTCTTTAGATCCATCTTTCATTTGAGTAAAACTTACTTTTTTCATAATTAATTATTGGAAGCTGTACTTAATAAAGAGAGTTGAGTAATTTTATCATCTCCTAATTCATCAATTGGTTTTACTGGATAATCTCCAGTGAAATAATGATCTGTTAATTGTGGGTAGGTTTCATTTCTTTTTTCAAAACCCATAGCTTTATAAAGGCCATTAATACTTAAATATTTTAAAGATTTTGCGTTTATAAAATCACATATTTCTTTGACAGAATTATTTGCTGCTAAAAGCTCTTTTCTAGTGGGCATATCAACGCCATAAAAATCTGGAAATTTAATTTCAGGACTAGCAATTCTTACATGAACTTCTTTTGCACCAGCATTATATAACATTTTAACAATTTTATGAGACGTTGTTCCTCTAACTAGTGAGTCATCAATTAAAATTATTTTTTTATCATTAATAACAGATAAATTAGCATTTAATTTTAATTTTACACCTAAACTTCTTATTTTTTGAGAAGGTTCAATAAAAGTTCTACCGACATAATGATTTCTTATTAACCCTAAATCAAAAGGTAATTTCTTTTCCTGAGCATAGCCCAAAGCTGCAGCATTTCCAGAGTCAGGCACTGGAACAACTATGTCTGCTTCTATATTGTCTTCCTTTGCCAATTGAGTTCCAAAATTTTTTCTATATTCATAAGCAGTTTTTCCATTTAATATACTATCGGGTCTTGAAAAATATATATATTCGAAGACGCAAGGTCTGACTTTTTTTGGAGAAAAAGGTTTTAAACTTTTTAGCTCATCATTTTCTACATAGACAATTTCTCCATTTTCAACTTCTCTTACAAATTTTGCACCTATTATATCTAAAGCACAAGTTTCTGATGCAAACACATAAGAATTTTTTAGCTTTCCAATAACTAGTGGTCTTATACCGTAAGGATCTCTAAGTCCTATAAGTATATTTTTTGTCATCATTACTAAAGCATACCCACCTTGAATATGAAATATTGCATCTATTATTTTATCAATTGTTTTTGATCTTTTTGATTTTGCTATTAATTGGACAATTACCTCAGTATCAGATGTAGTATAAAATATTGCTCCTTCTTTTACTAATTCATTTCTTAACGTTATAGCATTAGTTAGATTTCCATTATGGGCAACTCCTATTCCACCTGCATTAGTATCTGCAAAAAATGGTTGGATATTTCTTAAAGCAGTGCCACCAGTTGTTGAATATCTATTATGACCTATAGCATATTTCCCTGGTAGTTTTTTTAACACTTTTTCTTTATTAAAATTATCTCCAACTAATCCATATCTTTTTTCTGAATGATACTGACTTCCATCAAAAGAAACTATTCCACAACCTTCTTGACCTCTATGTTGAAGCGCATGAAGCCCTAAAGCAGTAAGAGCTGAGGCATCAAGAATATTACTAACACCAAACACCCCACATTCTTCATTGAGTTTGGGATTATAATTCCTCAATTTTATCCTTAGTTTCTCTATAATTTTTTTCATCAGGGAATTCTTTGATTAGATAGTTACTACCTTTTTCTACATATGAAAAGGTTAACGATTCATCTGACTTTATTGGCCATTTGTTATGATTATAAACTATAGTAGCAGTTGAAAATATACATACACAAATAATATATCCTCTAATAAAGCCAAAAAAGAATCCAAAAATAGTATCAATTCTACCTAAACCAGTATAAGTGACTGCTTTGCTAATACCTTTGTTAATCATTAGTATAATAAAAATTATTATTGCAAAAAGTCCAATACCTAAAAAAATATCTAAAATGTATTCATTATCGATAAAACCTTTTACATGCGGCTTTACTTTTGGAAAAGCAATAAGGGTTATGACATATGCTAATAACCATTTTGATGCTGCAAGAATGCTCAAAACAAAACCTTTTTTTGAACATTTAATTAAAGAAAAAATAGTTATAATTAAGTAAATTAAATCAAAAATTGAGATTGAGTTAAAAATATTTTTTAATATATCCATTATGATTTGGATTTATTTGAAAATGGCTTAGTTAAAAGGATAAGAGTTGGAAGAAGAGTCAAAACAGATATCATTGCCAGAAGCATAGCAATACCCGTAAATATACCAAAATAAATAGTAGGAATAAAATTAGAAAAAATTAAAATTGAAAAACCAAATACTATTGTTATGGAGGTGTTCAAAATAGCTACTCCAACGGTTGAGTGACATAGTCTCAAGGTTTTAAAATAATCACCATTTTTATTAAATTCCTCACGGAATCTATAAATATAGTGAATGCTATTATCCACTGCTATACCAATTGTGATAGCTGCGATTGTAATAGTCATCATATCAAGAGGAATTTTTAGCAAACCAATTATTCCTAAAATAAAAAAAGCAGCAATAAAATTAGGCACAATACCTATTAAAGATAATCTTAAATTTTTAAATAAAATTAAAAACATTGCAAATATACCAGACATAACAAAACCTAGAGTTAGAATCTGGGATTTAAATAAGCTTTGGAGAAGATTATTAAATAAAATTAAAACGCCACCAAGTTTAAATTCATCAGTATTTAATTTAAGATTATTTTCTAGATCATATTGAATTTTATTTATTAATTCATTCCTTCTTAATCCTTCTTGAGAATCTTTTATTCTTAAGCTAATTCTAGCCTCATTATCTTTTATTGAGATATAGGGGTTAACTATTTCTTTTTTTATAGACTCAGGAATCTTTGAATACAAAACACCTATCTCAAGTGCATCTAAAGGCTTGTTATTATTTAATTGTGTAGCTACTTCAATAATTGATGAAAAGGATAAAACTTTACCAACAGGCTCTAAACTATCTAGGTATTTATGGACTTTTTCTATTTTTTCTATCTTATTTTTTGTAAACCAATACTTGTCTTGGTTTTGTCCTTCATCTTCCCAATCGTCAAACTCATCAGTTTCTTCATTTTCTATTTTTGAATTTTTTATTTTACCAAACTTTAATATTACTTCTAATGGAGTTGTGCCACCAAGTTTTTCATCTATAAGTTTCATACCTTTATAGATTTCAGTATTTTTATTAAAATAGTTTATAAAACTATTTTCTACCTCTAAACGACTAATGCCCACTATACTTAAAATGATTATTATAATTGTGGTTATTAATGTAATTTTTTTATTACTTATTGAAACTTCTCCAAAAAAAGAAGTTATTTTAGAATCCTTTTTTTCTTTTAGTTGAGTTTTTTCATTGGACATGAAATTTAATAAACAAGGGAGCAAGGTAAAAGTAATAATAAATGATGTAATTAGACCAAGGGTCATCATCCAACCAAAGTCTATAATTGGTTTGATTTCACTAAAAATTAGTGAAAGAAATGCACAAATTGTTGTTAGAACTGTATACAATATAGGCCAAAACATTTTACTAGTAGACATTAAAATAATTTCAGAATTCTTTTTTTGAGGATTGTTCTTTTTTAATTGTAAAAAACGTGTACTTAAGTGAATATTCATCGCCATTGTTAAAATTAACATAAGAGCAATAAAATTTGATGATATAACCGTAACTTTCCATCCTAGTAAACCTAATAGACCTATCATAATAACTACTGAAAAAAAGCAACTACTAATAGGAACTATTATCCATATCAATTTTCTAAAAATAAACCAAAGAGTTAAAATGATAAATAATAAAACACCAATACCAAAAACTATAATATCGTTTTTTATAAATGACATCATGTCATCCGCTATCATTGGTATTCCTCCTAGATGAATTGTGCCGACGTCTTTATAGCTTTGTATAACTTCTCTTATTTCGATGATATTTTCATGATTTTTTTTCTTTAAAATATCTTTATAGGCTTCTATTTCTTTTGTGTTTTTATTTTTTAATTTATGTAATTCTTTATTTTTTTTAATGTAAACAATAATACCAGTGGTTTTCCCATCTTCACTTATTACAAAGTTTCTAAAAACTGGACTATTTAAAATTTCTTTAAAACCTCTTTCTTTATTAATTCCCTCACTTTTTAAAGTACTAAAATTTTGTAATCTTTCTGTTAATGTTTTATCTGTGCTATTAAGTAGAGGGATATCCAATATTGTTACTACACTATGTACCCATTTAAGACTTTGAATTTTGTATTTTAAACTTAATAAATTATTAATTGAATTTTCGGAAGTCATTTTTTCTTTAGGAGAGAAAGTTAAAACTAGAAATTCTTTTGCACCATATCTTTCAGTAATTTCATTTAAATACTTTAGGTCTGGATCACCCTCTATTAACAAAGTATCTGAAGAAGCATCTAATCTAAAATCTTTAGAAAAATAACCAAATCCACATAAACATATTATTAAAAGTACAAAAATACTTTTAGAATTTTTTAAAACAATATTCTGATATAAATGTGTAAACATTTAATACCATTATATATTTTATATTAATAAGTTTGAGTATCTTTATCTTTAAATTTTGTAAACATTGCCTCAAATTCTAGATCAATATTTCCAGTGGGACCATGCCGTTGTTTTGCTATTATAATTTGAGCTAAATGAGCTATTTCACTCATTTTTGCTTGCCATTCTGCATGTTCAACTGTTGCAACTTGAGGTTCTTTTCTTTCTAGATAATAAGAAGCTCTATAAACAAACATAACTACATCTGCATCTTGTTCGATAGAACCTGATTCTCTAAGATCTGATAATAGCGGCTTGTGGTCATCTCTCTGTTCGACAGCTCTTGATAATTGTGAAAGTGCTACAACAGGAACAGATAATTCTTTTGCTATAGCTTTTAAACCTTGAGTAATTTCAGAAATTTCCTGAACTCTTCCATCTCTATTATTCGATGAAGCTCTCATTAGCTGGATATAATCTACTACAATCATATCTAGTCCAAATAATCTTTTAATTCTTCGAGCTCTATTTCCTAAAGCTGCAATACTTATTGCTGGGGTTTCATCTATAAACAAAGGTAGTTCCGAAATATTTTTTGAAGTTTCTATGAATTTATCAAATTGTTCCTCTGAAATTTTACCTCTTCTTATATCATTAGACTTTATTCTAGATTGTTCGGCTAAAATTCTAGTTGAAAGTTGTTCAGAAGACATTTCTAAAGAAAAAAATGCTATAGATGATTTTTTTCCTGTATCTTGTAATTTTTGAGCTGCATTAAATGCTATATTTGTAGCCAATGCAGTTTTTCCCATTGAAGGTCTTCCAGCAATAATTATCAAATCAGAATTATGTAATCCGCCAAGTCTATCATCTAAATCTCTTAAACCAGTTGGAACGCCTACTATTCCCTCTTCATTTTTGTAAGCATTTGAAGCCATCTCAATTGTTAATTTCATTGCTTCATCAAATTTAACTAAAGAAGAATTGAATGAACCTTTTTCAGCCAAGTCAAACAAAAGTCTCTCTGATTTTTCGATAATATTTTGACCACTTATATTTAAATCATTAAGTTTTGCTATATCAATTGTATTTTCAGAAATTTTGATTAGCTCTCTTCTTACAAACATATCATAAATTATTTTTGAGTATTCTATAGCTTGTCTTGTTGAAGTTGAAAATTTTGTAATTTTGACTAAATATTCTGGAACATTAATATCATCTTTTTCATTTTCAAAATAATTTTTAAGAGTAATTGGATTTGCAAGCATTCCTTTGTAAATAAGATTTTCTATAGCAGCATAAATTTTTTGGTGCATAGGGTCATAAAAATTAACATTTGAAATAATTGTATTGATTTCATCAAAAATATCATTTGAAACAAGAATAGAACCCATTACGGCTTGTTCGGCTTCTATATTGTTTGGTAATTCTTTAAAATTATCTTTGACGACACTTAAATTATTATTCATTAACAATCTTTAACTTAAAAAATATTAATTAAAAATGATAAAAAGTATATGGGGAAAAGATTGTATAATTATTCGATCGTTTCTGCTGGTATAACTTCAATTGATATCTTAGCTTGTACTTCTGAATGAAGATCTATTTTAGCTTTGAATGTTCCCAAAGATTTAATTTCTTTTGCTAGTTGTATTAATGAAGGTTTAATATCTAATTTTTCTTTTTCTAAAATTATTTTAGATATTTCAGTCGGTTTAACTGAACCGTACAATTCCTTATTCTCAGTACTTAACTTTTTAATTGAATAATTTTTCCCATCAATTTTTTCTGCAGTTATTTTGGCTTCTTTTTTTCTTTCTAATTCTTTTTTTCCTAAATCTGATTTGATCTTATTTACTTCACTTATATTCTTTTTTGATGCGTAAAGTGCTTTTTTATTAACTAATAAATAGTTTCTAGCGAAACCTCTTTTTACATCAATTATATCTCCAATTGATCCAAATGTTCTTAGATTTTCTAATAATATTACTTTCATTTATATTAAAGCTAAATTTCTTGCTCGTTTGATTGATATTGAAAGTTCTCTTTGTTTCTTTTGGCTGACATTAGTAATTCTTGAGGGCATTATTTTTCCATTTTCAGTTACATACTTCTTTAAAAGTTTAATATTTTTGTAGTCTATAGTAGGTGCGCCTTTAATTGATAGTGGACATGATTTTGTAAATTTATATTTATTAGGTTGAAATATACTTAACTTTGCAAAATTACTTTGCTTTCCTTTTTTATTTCCACCTCTTTTTTTAATAGCCATAATTATTATTTCTCACTATCATTTTTTTCAACCTCATCTACTTTTTTTGAAAAATAATTTGCTTTGAGATCAAACTTTTTAACTTTTACCGTAAGATATCTTAATAGATTTTTATCAAGGCTCTCATTTTTTTCTAATTCATTTATAATCTTACCGCTTCCTTTAATTTTAAAGTGAATATAGTTCCCTTTTTTATTTTTTTTTATTATATATGAAAGATTTAGTAGGCCCCAATTTTCTGTTTGTACAATATTTCCATCATTTTTTTCAACAATTTTTGAATATTTATCAATTAATTGTTTGATTTGACTTGGACTTACGTCTTGTCTAGCCACTATTGTATGTTCATATAAATTCATAATAATTCTTTAATAAAAAATGAGGATATACTATTATAATTCTTGAATTACAACACTTAAAAGCATAAAAAAATTTAAAAAATTAAATGTTTTCAGTAATTTTTCCAGGTCAGGGCTCACAAGCAGTAGGAATGGGCAAAGAGTTTTATACCAAGTTTGAAAGCGTTAAAAAACTTTTTCATGAAGCAGATGAGATTTTGGACTTTTCTATATCAAATTTAATTTTGAATGGACCTAAAGAAAAATTAGATTTAACAGAAAATACACAACCATCTATTTTCTTAGTAGGATATTCTATATTTCAGATTTTAAAAAAGGAATTTAACATTAATTTAAATAAAGCAAATTTTTTTGCTGGACATTCTCTAGGCGAATATACTGCAATCGCATGTGCAGAGGGTTTAAGTTTCTCAGATACTTTAAGAATTTTAAAAATTAGAGCAAAAGCAATGCAACATGCAGTACCCAAAGGAGAAGGTGGAATGTTAGCAATCCTAGGTTCAAGTGTAGAAAAAATTGAAAATATACTTGATGAAAACAAAAAAAAATATAATTGCTATATAGCAAATGATAATTCTAATGGACAAGTAGTTGTTAGTGGAAATTTAGTTGATATTGATAAATTTATAGATGATTTAAAATTGAATAATATTAAAAATATTAAATTACCCGTAAGTGCTCCGTTTCACTGTAAACTAATGGAAAAAGCTACAATTACTATGAGTCAAGAACTCAAAAAATTAAATTTTAAAGAATTAAAAAATAACTTAATTTCAAATGTTACTGCTGAAAAAATTGATAATTCTTCAATGTTAAAAGATCTATTGATTAAACAAATAGAAAGTAGAGTGAGATGGAGAGAAAGCGTCAATTTTATGATTAATAGCGGAGTAAAAGAATTTATAGAAATTGGGCCTGGAAAAGTATTATCTGGTTTGATTAAAAGAATTAATAAAGATGTAAAAGTTAGTGCAATAAATAATGAAGAAGATATAAGTTTAATAAATGATTAATTTTGAAGGTAAAAAAATATTAATTACTGGTGCTACAGGCGCCATAGGTAAATCCCTTGTTAAAAGATTTTTATCTTTAAATGGTACAATTTTAGCAACAGGGACAAATACTGAAAAACTAGATAAATTAAAAAAAGAATTTCCAAATATTAATATTTTAAAATTTGATATTTCAGATCACTCTAGAATAGAAGAATTTATTGAAAATGCCTCATCTCAATTAACTGGTTTAGATATTTTAATTAATAATGCAGGTATAGCTATAGACAATCTATCTTTAAGAATGAAAAATGAAGAATGGCAAAAGGTTATAGATATAAATTTGAGCGCAACCTTTTTTCTTTGTAAATACGCAATAAAAAAAATGTTAAAAAATAAATATGGAAGAATTGTTAATATTACCTCAATTGTAGGTCATACTGGAAATTTAGGACAATCAAATTATGCAGCTTCCAAGGCAGGTATGGTAGCTATGTCAAAAAGTTTAGCAATTGAGTATGCAAAGAAAAATATTACTGTAAATTGTGTTTCTCCAGGTTTTATTCAATCTAATATGACTGATAAAATCGTTGAGAGCATTAAAGCAGTTTTAACATCTAGAATTCCTATGAGTAGACTTGGTAGTGGTGAAGATGTATCCAATACTGTTGCTTTTTTATCATCAGATCAAGCTTCTTATATCACTGGCGAAACAATACATGTAAATGGGGGCATGTATATGGGTTGACAAACCTACTATTTAATCTATTAACGGAAATATAACAAAAGGGAACATTATGTCAGAAGATATTTCAAGTAAGGTTAAGAAAATTGTTGCAGATCATTTAGGTATTGATGAAGCCAAAGTAACAGATGAGTCAAGTTTCATTGATGATCTAGGAGCTGATAGTTTAGATACAGTAGAATTAGTAATGGCTTTTGAAGAAGAATTTGGTTCAGAAATTTCTGATAATGAAGCTGAAAAAATTTTAACAGTAGGTGATGCGGTTAAATTTATAGAGAGTAAAAGTAACTAATAGAATTTAATGTCTTTTAATAAAGATGGGATAATGGTTATATTATCGTCCCCATCTGGAGCAGGAAAAACTACATTAGTTAAACTTTTAGCTAAAAATAAAAATTTTAATATATCAATATCCCACACAACTCGAAAACCAAGGATAGATGAAATTCCTGATCAGGACTATTATTTTGTAAACGAAAAAAAATTTCAATCTCTAATTAAGAATGATGAGTTTTTAGAATATGCAAAGGTATTTAATAATTTTTATGGAACAACTAGAAGTCCAGTTATAGATAAATTAGAAAAAGGAGAAAACGTAGTATTTGATATTGATTGGCAGGGGGCAGATCAAATTAAAAATAAAAAATTAAATTATAAATTAATTACATTTTTTGTTTTACCACCAAGTAAGAAAGTTCTATTTAGTCGACTGTCAAATAGAGATATGAAAGATAAGCTAATTGTAGAAGAAAGGATGAAAGAGTTCAGTAGAGATGTTTTACATTGGATAAATTATGACTATGTAGTTATAAATGATAATCTTGATGATTGTTATTTAAAGATCGGTAATTTAATTGATGCAGAGATTAATAATGGATCTAAAGATTATGATAAAGATTTTATCAGAAAACATGTTGACATTTTAACTTCGTAGAAATTCATACTCCCTTACAATTTTGTAATATATTTCAGGTTCTAAGTTTTGAGGTCTGAGATTTAAATCAATATTTAATTTTTTTGCAATTTTTTGAGGATCTTTAAATAATTGAGCAAATGGTTTTTTAATCATTTTTCTTCTTTGATTAAAAAAAATTCGAGTAACCATTTCAAGATTTTTTGCATTTTTTAAATCAAAAAAATTTTTCTTTGGAGAAAAAACTAATAAAGAACTATCTACTTTAGGTTTTGGTATAAAACTTTTTGGTTTAATATCTATAATCTTTTTTATTTCTAATTTCCAATTAGATAAAATTGACAATCTTCCATAATCAGAAGTATTTGAGTAAGCAATTATCCGATTAGCGACTTCTTTTTGAAACATCAATACTAGCTTATCAAACCATATATATTTGTCTAAATTAGTTATCCATTTAGATAGAATTTCAGTAGAAATATTATATGGAAGGTTTCCAAAAACAGTTAATACTTCATTTGAAATTTTTTTTTCTGATATTCTTAATATATCATCATTAATAATTTCAATTTGATCTTCAAATTTTTTTTTTAAAAGTAAAGATAATTCATTATCTTTTTCGATTACATAAATTTTTTTAGGATTTTTTTTGAGAATATATTCTGTTAAATTTCCTCTGCCAGGGCCTATTTCTAAAATATATTTATTATTTACTTCGACTGTATTTATAATTTTATTTAAAATATCTTGGTCTATTAAGAAATTTTGCCCTAAACTTTTTTTTGCTTTATACTTCACTTATTATTTAAAAATTTTAAGGATTCAATCAAGCTTTTAGGATCAGATAAATTTTTACCTAACATTTGGACATTTGGACCATGATCAGGAGAAATTCTAATAAATGGCAATCCTAATGTAATATTTATTGCATTAAATCCAAATAAAGATTTCATAGGTGTTAAAACTTGATCATGATACATGCCAACCACTACATTAAAATTTTTATAATTTTCTTTCATAAATATCGTATCAGCAGCAAACGGACCCTTAACATTATATCCTAAATTTATTAAAGATTTAATTGCTGGTTTAATAATTCTGTCTTCTTCACTAGACTTATAATTACTTTCACAATGTGGATTTAGGCCAGTTATTGCAATTTTTGGAATTTTATTAAATCTTTTTTTGTAGAATTTATTTATTAACTTTACTTGGTTGATAATTTTTTCTTTAGTTAAATATTTATGAACATTTTTTAAAGGTAAATGAGTTGTAATGGGACTAACAGATAAATTTTTATTATAGATCAACATAACTACTTTATTTTTTTTATTTGTTTTATCTGCTAGATATTCTGTAATTCCAAAAAATTTTTGTTTTAAAAAATTTTTTTTAGATATTGGTCCATTAATTAAACCAGAAAACTTTTTTTCTCTTAATAATCTAAGAGCAAGATTAAATGAATTATTTATATAAGAATTTGAATTATTAGAAATTTTACCAAAAACATCTTTAAATTTGAAATCTACATTAATTAAATTTATATTTTTATTATCTAGTTTATTAAAATTAATCTTGTCTTTATTAATTTCATTAATTTTGAAATTAAATTTTAATTTTTTCATCTGCTTTATTAACAATTTTTTTGAAACTATTAATAAAATTGGATTTTTAGATCTAAATTTTTTTTTAGATTTAAATAAAATTTCTAAAAAAATACTAAATGGTTCCCCAGCAACTATGATTATTGGCTTATTTTTCATTTATTTTAATATTTTCTTTTAACTTTTTAAAATAAATTTTTGAAAATTGATTTAATTGTCTATTTTTTTCGTTAATTATATATTTATCTAGTTCTTTATTAACATCTAGACTAATTTCAATTTGTTTAAAATCTTCAATTTTTAAAATCAATTGACCATTTGAAGTTGCTATTGGTTTGGCTATTTGGCCAATTTTTAAATTTTTCAATTTATTTCTTATTTTTTTATTTAATTGGAATTCTTTGACCCAACCAATTTCACCTCCATTTTTAGCAGTATCAGATATGCTATATAAATTTGCTGTGTTTTTAAAACCAATTGTATCAATGCTTTTCTTTATTTCTTCATATAAAGATTCTATTTCACTTGTATTTTTGGGCACAAATAATATTTCGTATAAATGGTAAGATGCCTGCTTCTTTTTATTTGATAGATCTTTATCTAATTTTTTTCTTAATTTATCTCTATCTATATCAATCTGATTTCTATATTTTAAAAAAATTAGTTCATTCCATTGAGTTTCTATTCTTAATTTTTTTTCTATAAAATCTTCAGAAAAGCTATTTTTTTTTAGAAAATTTTTTATATCTCCCTTATCACTTAAATTCATTCTTAAATAAAATTGATTTATGATTCTTTCTAAATATTCTTCATTATCATTATTTGTTACAAGATTTTTTTTTATCTCTATTGATTTTATTTTTTCATTTATTAACGATTTTTTTGCTATTTGTAGAGCAGAGCCTTCATCTAGATAATTTAAATCATCATTTAAAATCTTTAAATATCTCAATTCTTTTTTAACATCTATATTAGTAATAATTTGGTCATTTATTTTGTATAAAATTTTAACTTCTGCTGCATCTAAATTGGTAAATTTATAAGAACTAAAAAAAAATAGTAAAAAAAAAAATAGATATTTGATTGTTTTTACTTTCATCTATTTATTCCAGGAAGGTTTGTTTGAGCAAATGGTATAATAGTTATTGAGAAATAAATTTGTTCATTAGGCTGAAAATCTGTATCTTGATAATATTCTTTATTATACTCAACAGCTGCTGTTAAACAGTCATTTTTATATTCATAAATTAAATTATAGAATTCTGTTAAATCAGTTTTTTTATTTTTTCTTGTACTAAATTTTAACTTTTTTTGATCACTAAAGCTATATGAAGTTTCATTTGTAATATAACTTTCATTTCCTATAAAATTATTTTCTTCCAAGTATTCAAAAGATGTAGCAAAGTTATTAAGACTAAAATTTGTTTTAATTGAATCATAATTTGATCTATCTAGATTATTGTCTATTGAAAAATTATAGTCAAAATTTATATGCTCATTAGGTATAATTTTAAAATTTCCAACTAAATCAGATGTTTTTCTTCCTATTGAACTTTTAATAGGTAAATCATCATTGGCTTCATTTCTAAATACTGATGCCATATTCAATAATATAAAATCATTATTTTTTTTATCTTTTTTTTCATATTTTGCACCTAATGTAATAGAGTGACCGTTTTCGATTGTATCTGATCTGCCTAACCTATTAAATGAAAAGATATTATTTATGTCTATTCTTCTATCATCATTTCTAATATCTTTTGAATTATTAGGACTAAATCTGTAAGAAAAAGTTGGAGTAAAATAATTGTTATAAGCCATTGTTTCTTTTTTTAATGGATAAGAGCTTTCCATTAGAAAAGATGTCAACAAATCATGATTCAAATCATTTTCATATCTAGAGGAATTTTTCCCTTTTATATTTGTATTTTTAAGTAAAAGACTATAGTTATTTTTTATTCCAGTATTTGTATATTTTCCATTAGACTTATAAATGAAATCGTTTATAGAAACTGCTTCATAAATATTTGTATCAAATTGTTTTTGATAGCCTGAGGAATTTATAACTAGCTGATCAAATTTGTTCGAATCTAATTCTACTATTTTATTTATATTAAATTCTGGATATACATATTCGTACTTATTACTTGATGTTCTTTTATTTAAATCATTATAAACTTGAAAACTTGTGTCTATAGACAAATCTTCTCTACTAGCTTCAAATTTCAAATTCGAATTTAAAACTGAATCGTTAGTAATTAGTGGAGATTTTAGCTTATATGTTTTTAGATAAGTATCTTTAGAGGCATTTTGAAGATTTAATTCAAGACTACTGAATTCAAAAGCACTAAGTCCTAAATTAACTGTTGAATTAGAGAAAAAGTGAGTTTTATTATCATTTTCTTTATGTGCAAAACTAAAATCGACCATATTTTTGGTCTCTTTTCCTACTTGGCGATATTCTAATTGATATAATTGTTCAGATGAATAAATTCTAGGAGTAAAAGTCATATCTTTATTGTCAGCTAAGACATGGTAATAAGGAAGATCAACTGAATTTCCAGTTTTTGAACTGTTAAGATATTTTGGAATAAGAAACCCAGATTGTCTTTTAACAGTAGGGTCTGGATGAAAAAATTTTGGAAAGTATAAAATTGGTATATCATAGAGTTTTAGCCATGCATTTTTATAATCAATAATTTTTTTTGATTTATTATGAGTGATTGTTTCTGCTGACATTTGCCAAGGAGGACATTTTTCAGTTTTTTTACAAGTTGTAAAAACACCCTTTGAAATCTTAGTTTCATTTTCTGTTGCATTAATTACGTTACCTTTCATTCTAGGATTATTTGTTGGATTACCAAAAGTTGCATTATATAATTCCAAATTAAAATCTTTACCCGAAAATTTATTATCTCTTAAATTAACCATTAATTCTTTAAGATTAAGTTTGTTTTTCATATTATCGATATATGTAGCATCACTTCCTTTTAAAATCTTATTAGAATTATAAAGTTTAAATTTATTTAGTATGATTATATTTCCAAAGTTATCTTTTATTTTTGTTTTATAGCTAGAGTAAAATTCATTTTTATTTCTATCAAAAAATAAATTTTTTGAATCAATAATATAATTATTTTCTAGTAAAGCTGAAGAGGACCCTACTGTTGATATAATATTTTTTTTTCTATCAAAAAACATTTTTTCAGCATTTAATTTTAATTGATTTATGTTATCTGTAAATTCAATATTATTAGTAAGAGTAAGGAGTAGTTTTTTTTTATCATACTTAAATTTTTCTGCAGTTATTTCAATCTTGTCAATTTTATCAATAATTTTTATATCATTTTCAGCTTGAATTAAATTTCCTTTATCAAGAATTTCTATATCTTTTGTCAAAAATTCTAGATTATCTGAATTCGCTTTATTAAAAAATATAATAAATAAAAGCAGTATATTTATATAAAAAATTTTATTTTTCATTTATCCTAACCAATCCAATACAACAGAAAAAAAATATAATTATTAGTGGTAACCAAACTGATAGTTCTATTGGCATATATTCATTTTCTCCTAAAGAAAATATAAAAAAATTAAAGTAATAAATAATTACTGATATTAGTATTCCCATAACTAAATTAAAAGTTATTGGATTATTATGTTTTATATTAAGCATTATTATCGATGCAAATAGACACATTATTGTGAGATACACAGGATACGAATAGAGTTTTTGGAAATGACCATTTATTTCAGAGGTAGAATAGCCTAATTGCTCATACTCCTTTTTAAGTTTTTGAAGTTTAAAAAACGTAAGAGAAGAAAGATTTGAAAATAAACTTTTAATTTTTTCAGAATTAAAATTTGTTCTGAAAATAAATTCATTTTTAACAGATTTATTATTATCTTTAGATATAGTTGCTTTTTTTAAATACCAATCATTATTCTCAATATTAGCTTCATTTGTATAAATATACCTAATAATATTAAAATTATTGTCAAATTGAGAAATTGAAACATCCATCAGTTTATTTTTTACAAGTTTCTTAGCATTAATTATATTTATTTTTTCTTTGAATTCATCTTTGATCCAAATTCCATTATTGGTTATTACTGCTAGATATTTATTATCTTTAGATTGACCACTTTTTAAGTCAAAATATATATATTTGAACTTTGATGACAAATTATAAAATATAGTCACAATAAAAATTCCTAGTAGCAAAGAAGTAAAAGTAATTGTTTTAATAATTTTATAATTTGTAATACCAAAATTTTTAAATACATTTAGTTCATCTTTATCAAAAACCCTTATGAAAAAAAATTGAGTTGATATTAAAAAAATGAAAGGGAAAATTTCATATAAAATTGATGGTGTATTAAGAAAAGTTAAAATTATCGGAAAAATAATCTTTTTATCACTTTCTTTAAAATATGAAATTTCTTCAAATATATTTAATACAAATATTGCACTAAAGAAAACAAAAGTTATTAGCAATACAGTCTTCAGGTAATTTTTAATAATATATAATTGATAAATTCTAGGTGTCATTTTATTTAGCTATAGTTAGTTTCTTAAATATTAAAATATAATTAATTAAAAAAATTATTAATGGACTCAGTAAAAAGATTAAACTTGAAAGTTTATTTATACCTGCATATTTCAGAGAAATTTCAGAAAAAATAATTATAGATAAAACGTATAAAAAAACTTTTATTCTAAATTTTGAATAATTTGAACTATCTTTTGATTTTAAGATTAAAATTGATGCAATTAAAGCAATCAATGGAATAAAAAAAGGAGCATAAAATCTTTTTATCAGTTCTTGATTTACACTTATTAAAGAATCTTTGTTACAAATTAAAAATTTTATTTCAACAAATTCGTTATTAGTTAATATTTTCTTTAAACATTTAAATAAAGACGTGGATTTTAATTCTTGTATCTTAGGAAATGTCGTAGACTTAGTAGTGTATTTTGAAAGATTTAACTCTGTTTTTTCAAAACTATACTTCGTGATATTTTTATCATCAATATTAATTATCTCACCTTCATAAAGAATTAAAAAATTTAAATCATTTTTATTAACAATAGATCCTGACTTAGCATATATAATTTGTGCTTCATCGCCTGAGGTCGATTCTTTTAAGAAAATATTTTGTAATAAATTTTTTTCTTTTTTATTAACAAAAATTGTTAACCCTTCGACTGTATCAATAAATTTTTTTTCTTTAATTAAAGATGGAAAAAAATCTATATTTGAAGATCTAATAAATGATCTAGCTTTGTCCTGTGATTTTGGAACTATGTAGGTTGTAAGTAAAATTTGAAAAATTAAAAAAAATAGAGAATATATGATTATAGTATTTATAAAGGTTTTTCTTGTAATGCCGTTAATCCAAAATATTATAAGTTCATTTTTATTTTCATATTTTGTTAAAGTATAAAAGAGAGAAATAAAAAAAACAAAAGGCAAAACCCTAGAAAAAATTTTTGGAAAATTTAAAAGAGTAAAATACATATATATTTTGAAATTGTGCCCATCCTCTGTAACAAAATCTAGGAAGTTTACAGCTTGTATTATCCAAACAATTAGTGTTGACGTAATGGATATGATTAGAAAGAAATTAAGATTATCTAATAAAAATTTACTAAAGATTAATTTTTTCATTGAAATATAATAATTTTCTTCATATATACCATCGAACACGTGTAGAGTGTATTTAAAAATTTATGACTATTAAATTTACTTATAAAAATAAGGCTAAATCAAGCAATCTTGAGGCAATTGTTTTGTTTACTGATGAGAAGTTTCAAACAAAAAATTTAAAAAATTTCATATCAAAAAATGAAGCAAGTTATGTTGAAAAGACTTTAAAAAATAGGAAAATAAATAAAGAAAATATTATCTCTTTCAACTTAAACGAAAAAACTAGGATTATTTTGATATCTTTAAAAAAAGATCTTAAAGGAAATGGAGTAGAAAATTTAGGTGCCGAATTTTATAATTTTATAAAAAAAAATTTATTAAAAGAAATATCTATATTTGCCGAAAGTGTAAAAACTAAACCAGGAAAAGATTTTATAGGACGGTTTTTACATGGATTAAAGTTGAAATCATATGAATTCAATATTTATAAATCAAAAAAAATAAAAAATATTACAACAATTTCTTTAATTGGGAGACTAAACAATATATTTGTAAAGAATAAATTAAAGTTTAAAGCTCTAGAAGATGGTACATTTTTCACTAGAGATCTTGTGTCAGAACCTGGAAATATTTTACATCCTGATGAGTATGCCAAAAGATTACTTAAATTAAAAAAATTTGGATTAAAAGTTACTGTTTATAATGAACAAAAATTAAAAAAATTAGGAATGAATGCTTTAGTAGGCGTAGGACAAGGAAGTATAAGAGGGTCCTATCTCGTCACTATTGAGTGGAATGGAACAAAATCAAAATCAAAACCCTTAGGTTTTGTTGGAAAGGGTGTTTGTTTTGATACGGGGGGTATTTCTTTAAAACCTGCAAAATTTATGGAAGATATGACATACGATATGGCAGGATCTGCTGTAGTTGTTGGATTAATGAAAAACTTTGCAATAAGAAAAGCAAAAATAAATGCCGTTGGGGTAGTAGGACTTGTTGAAAACATGCCTGGAGGAAATGCACAAAGACCTGGAGATATAGTTAAATCTTATAGCGGAAAAACTATAGAAGTTTTAAATACTGATGCAGAAGGAAGATTAGTTTTAGCAGATGCTTTAACTTTTACTGAAAAGAAATTTAAACCTCAATTTATGATTGACCTAGCCACATTAACTGGTGCAATAATTGTTTGCTTAGGATCTGAATATGCTGGACTTTTTTCAAATAATGATAAACTTTCAAAACAGATTTTTGATGCTGGAGAAAAAGTAGATGAAAAAGTGTGGAGATTACCTCTTCATAAAAACTATGATAAACTTATGGACTCTAAAACTGCTGATATGCAAAATATAAACTATGTAGGAGGAGCAGGTTCAACAACAGCAGCACAATTTTTGCAAAGATTCATAATTAATAAAACACCTTGGGCCCATCTAGACATAGCTGGGATGGCTTTCTCTAAATATGGAGGCGCTTTAAACCCGAGTGGAGCAACAGGTTATGGTGTAAGGTTGTTAAATCAATTTGTGGAAGATAACTATGAATAATTTAGAACAAACACTTTCAATTATAAAACCAGATGCAGTCGAGAGGAATTTAGATAAAGAAATTAAAGAAATATTCATTAATAAAGGTTTTAAAATTGTAAAAGAAAAAAAAATTCAATTAGCAAAAAATGAAGCTGAACAATTCTATAAAGTGCACGAAACTAAGCCATTTTACAATGAATTATGTGCTTATTTATCATCAGGCCCAATAGTAGTAATGATACTTGAAAAAGAGAGTGCTGTATTAGCAAATAGAGAGTTAATGGGCGCTACAAATCCAAAAGAAGCAAAAGAAGGAACAATTAGAAAAAAATTTGGATTATCAATCGATAAAAATTCTGTACATGGTTCCGACAGTGTTGATAATGCTAAAATAGAAATTGATTTTTTTTTTAAAGATTAAGTTAAAATTTTCATAATAGCGGCTGGATAAATTAAATGTTCCTTTTTAAGAACTTTTCTTGCCAACGAAATATGATTATCTTTTTCAGATATTTTAACCTTTTTTTGTAAAATTATTTTTCCAGAGTCGAGTTTTGATGTTACATAATGAACAGTACATCCTGCAAATTTCTCACTTCTTTTTAAAGCTCTAATATGTGTATTTAAACCTTTGTATTTTGGAAGCAATGAGGGATGTATATTAATTATTTTACCTTGAAATTTTTTGATAAAGTTTTTTGATAAAATTTTCATAAATCCCGCAAGACAAATTAAAGTGATTTTATTTTTTTTTAGAAATAACAAATTATTTTTTTCATAAGTTTTTTTTGAAAAATTAAATATTTTTTTTTTTATTCTATATTGGTTTGCATATTTTAGACCCTTAGCTTGAGATTTATTTGAAACAATCAAATCTATTGTAATAGGAGATTTTTTAGATTTAGAGAATTTTATTAAATTTTTTAAATTTGAACCTTTGCCAGATATAAAAACCGCAGTTTTTACTTTTTTAAGACCAGTTAATTTTACCATTAAGTTTAATTTTATTTTTTCCAGTAATTATTTTACCTATAATATATGGTTTATAATCTTTGTTAAAAAATTTTTTAATTTTACTAAAATTTTTTTTATTTATAATAAGACAAAATCCGACACCACAATTAAAAGTTTTTAACATTTCTTTGTCATCAATTTTATTTTTTTTTAACCAGTTAAATATACTTTTAGTTTTTATTTTATTTAAATCAATATTTGCTACTAAATTTTCTGGAATAACCCTTTTTATATTATCAGCAATTCCACCACCAGTTATATTTGCACATCCATTAATTAAATTATGTTTAATTAAATTTAGAACTTCTTTAACATAAATTTTTGTAGGCTTTAAAAGTTCTTCTTTTAAAAATTTATTTCTTTTTAAATTAATTTTATTTTTACTTAAAATATACCTTATTAATGAATAACCATTAGAATGAACTCCACTAGATGGTATTGCTAATATTAAATCATTTTTTTTAATTTTTTCTTTTTTTAAAATTTTATTTTCTTCGACAATTCCTACTGCAAAACCAGCAATATCAAATTTACCTTTTGTGTAAGTTCCAGGCATTTCTGCTGTTTCACCACCAACTAGTTCACATTCTGAAATTTTACATCCTCTAATAATACCTTTTAAAATTGATCTAAGTTTTTTTAAGTTAATTTTGTTAATTGATATATAATCTAAAAATAATAAAGGCCTTGCACCCTGTACAATTAAATCATTAACACTCATTGCCACTAAATCAATTCCAATAGTATCAAATTTGTTTAATTGATTGGCAATTTCAATTTTTGTACCAACCCCATCTGTACATGCTACAATTTTGGGTTTTCTTAAATTGCTGGGTATGTCTGAAATTGATCCAAAACCACCGATATTTTTAAACTTTTTTTTGCCTTTATTCTTTGTAGAAATATTAGATATAAACTTAATAAATTTGTCAGATGCATTTATGTTTACTCCACTTTTTTCATATGTAAATTTATTTTTTTTCATTAGTATAAAATATGCAGTTTAAAAAATTAAAAAACTCGATCAATCTATATATATTTTTTTTTTCATATCTTCTATTCATAAATATAATATTGATTGAATCTTTATCTGCTAATAATTTTAAAGTTGAAGATCTTAAGATTTCCCAGCCTTTTGAGCTCAATTTTAATAAATCAAAAGTTATTGATAGAGGATTTAAAGAAGCCTTTTTAGAATTAGTCTCTATGATTACAACTTCTAAGGATAAAGAAAAAATAAAAAAAACTCAATTATCTAAAATAAAAGGATTAATCGATTCTTTTACAATGAGCGATGAAAAATTCATTGATAATAAATATCATGTTAACTTTGATGTAAATTTTAATAAAAAAAATACATTAGATTTTTTTGAAGAAAATAATATTTTTCCCTCAATTCCTAAAAAAAAAAAATTGTTATTAATTCCAATTTTGGTTGATTTACAATTAGAACAAGTTCAACTATTTAATAATAATATTTTTTATGAAAAATGGAATAATAACAATAAACGATTTTACTTATTAAATTATATATTACCAAATGAAGATATCGAGGATGTAAATTTGATCTCTTTAAATAGTAAGTCAATTGAAGATTATAATTTTCAAGAAATAATAAAAAAATATGATTTAAATGATTTTATTATAGTAATTATCTATAAAGATAGTAATAAATTTAAAATATTATCTAAAATGCAACTAAATAATTCATTAAGAATTATTAATCAAAATTTTGAGAGTATTGATTTAACTTCTGAGAAAGATTTTTACTTAATATTAGATAATTTAAAGATTTCATATGAAAATTATTGGAAAAGTATCAATCAAATTAATACTTCAATTAAATTGCCTTTAACTATCTCCATAAAATCAGACAAAAATAATAAGATTAGATGGGTAGAAGATATTTTGAATGAACTTGATTTAATTTCTAAGTTCGAAATATCTAGATTCAATAGTCAAAATTTATATTTTAAAATTATATATAATGGTTCGCCTGATATGTTTATCAATGATATGAATGAAAGAGGGATAAAAATTAAAAAGCAAAATCAAATTTGGATAGTTGAATGAGGGATTTGAACCAACTTTTATTAAATTTTAATCATAAAGAAAATTTTAGAGATGATGATTTTTATGTAAGCAAAAGTAATTATTATGTTTTTAATTTAATAAGTGGTTGGCCGAAGTGGGAAAAAAATATATTAAATATTTGTGGTGAGAGATATTCTGGAAAAACTCATTTAACCAATATTTTTACTAAGAAATTTAGAGCAATAAGTGTAAATGCTGTTTCTTTCGAGGATAAGCACTTAAGAGAAATTAAAATTCATGAAAACATTATATTAGATAATTTTAGTGAAAATATTGATGAAAGATTAGTTTATTCTTTATTTAATATAGTTGACCAAGATAATAAATATTTAATTATTAATTCTATAACTCCAATAAATCAGATTAATTTTAAATTAAATGATTTAAAATCTAGAGCTAAAAATTGTCTTGTTGCAAATATTGAAAAACCTGATGATGAATTAATTTTTGCCTTAATATTGAAAAATTTTTCAGATCGCCAAATCACTATAGATAGAAAATTAATAGATTTTATCATTAAAAGAGTAGAGAGATCATATGGCAAAATAAATGAATTCATATATAAAATTGATGAGATTAGTTTAAAAAAGAAAAAATCAATTGATTTTAAGATTATAAAAGAAGTATTAGAAACTTTAAAGTGAATAAATATAGAACACATAATTGTAACGAATTATCAAAAGCCAATAAAGGGACTAGTATAATTCTATCAGGCTGGATAAATAAAAAACGTGACCATGGAAATCTTTTATTTATTGATTTACGAGATAATTATGGAGTTACACAGTGTATAATTGAAAAAACTAATTCCAGTTTTAAAAATTTAGAAAAAATTCAGTTAGAGAGTGTAATAAAAGTTATTGGAAAAGTAGCTGAGAGAAGCAAAGAAACTATCAATAATGAAATTAAAACTGGCGAGATAGAAGTTATTATAGATAGTTTTGAATTACTTGGTATTTGTAAAGAACTTCCAATGCCCATATTTAGTGATCAAGAATACGCTGAAGAGATAAGACTTAAATATAGGTTCTTAGATTTAAGAAGAAAAAAAATTCATAAAAATATCATTCTTAGGTCAAAAGTTATTTCATTCATAAGAGATGAAATGATAAAATTAGGTTTTTTAGAATTTCAAACACCAATTTTAACATCTTCGAGTCCAGAGGGAGCTAGAGATTTTTTGGTTCCAAGCCGATTGAATCCAGGAAAATTTTATGCACTCCCTCAAGCACCTCAACAATTCAAACAATTAATAATGATTTCAGGTTTTGACAAATATTTTCAAATTGCACCTTGTTTTAGAGATGAGGATGCAAGATCAGATAGAAGCCCAGGAGAATTTTATCAATTAGACTTAGAAATGTCATTTGTAGAACAAGAAGATGTATTCAAAGTAGTTGAAAAATTAATGGTTAATTTATTTAAAAATTTTTCATCAAAAAAATTAATACATGAAAAATTTCCAAGAATCTCTTACGAAGAAGCAATGCTTAAGTATGGTTCTGATAAACCTGATTTACGTAATCCTTTAATTATTAGTGATTTGACAAAAATTTTTACTAGAGATGATGTTACTTTTGAAATATTTAAAAAACTTGTAAAAAAAGGATCAAAAGTAAGATGTATTGTAGCAAAAAATACAAAAGATAAATCTAGAAATTTTTTTGATAATATTGATAAGTGGGCAAAAGAACAAGGAGCATCTGGTTTAGCGTATTTTACTTTGGAAAAAAATACAAAAATCACAGGTAAAGGACCAGTTGGAAAATTTTTTTCTGAAGAGGCTTTAAAAGAAATTATGAAAATAACATCAGCTGAAATTGGTGATAGTATATTTTTTGCTTGTGGCAATATTCATGAGGTTCAATCAATTTCATCTTTGGCAAGAGACAAAATAGCTAAAGATCTTGACCTTATAGATGAAAGTAAATTTGCATTTTGTTGGATTGTTGACTATCCAATGTTCGAATTAGACGAAAAAACAAAAAAAATTAAATTTAGTCACAATCCTTTTTCAATGCCCCAAGGTGATATTAATAAACTAAATTTTGATAAACCTTTAGAAATTAAAGCTTATCAATATGACATTGTTTGTAACGGTATTGAATTATCTTCTGGAGCAATTAGAAATCATTTACCTGAGTTAATGTATAAGCTTTTTTCTATAGCAGGATATAATAACAAACAGGTTAATGAAAAATTTAGTGGGATGATTAATGCCTTGAGCTATGGAGCGCCTCCACATGGTGGCATTGCGCCAGGTATTGATAGAATAGTTATGTTATTAGCTAATGAAAAAAATATAAGAGAGGTGACGATGTTTCCAATGAATCAAAATGCACAAGATTTAATGATGAATGCTCCCTCAGAAGTATCAGAGGATCAATTGAAGGAACTTAACCTTTCTTTAAAAAAGAAAAAATAAGTTTATTTTTTACCCTTAAGGTTAATTTTTATATCTGAGAGATCTACAAGATTTTTTTTATAATTATTTCTAACAAATCCTTTACTAGTAATATCTTTTACAAGTTTTAAAAATTGGTTTTGATCATCTGAATTTTTATCATCTTCAGTGTTAGATTTTTCCGATCCTCCAATTAAAGGAGTGTGAGCTAAATCCTCCCTATTTTGATAAGAAATAGCTAATTCTCTAAATATATAATCTAATATAGATGATGCACTTAATATTCTATCATTACCATGAACTTTTCCAGAAGGTTCAAATTTTGTATTAACGTAAGCATTTATAAATTCATCCAAAGGTACCCCATACTGTAGCCCAAGCGATATAGCTATCGCGAAGTTATTCATTAACGCTTTTACTAATTCACCTTCTTTGCTGGTATCAATGAAAATTTCTCCTATTTTTCCATCTTCATATTCACCTGTATGAAGATAAACTTTATGATCTCCAATTGTAGCTTTTTGAATATAGCCTTTTCTTCTATCTGGCATACTAAATCTTTTGCCAGCAGCTTCATTTAATTTTTTTACAAAATTTTGATTTGATACTTTAGATTCTACTTTTAGTTGTTCATGCTCTTTTACTATGTCTAATTTTTTAGTTTCTAAATTTTTATTTTTTGCATCGAGATTTTTTGTTTTTCTTGTATCAAATTTAACATCTAATATTTCAAATTTCCCGTCATTTCTATTTTCTAGATTTGATAACTCAGTTTCATTTATATCATCTAGATAATGGTCTACTTTAAAACTGCACGTATAATAAGTTTCTACTAAATATTTAGCCATTTTATCTCATAATTAAAAATTATTTGAATCTTAAGATAATTAATTTATATACAAATTCTTACTTTAGTCTAATTTAATTTATACAATTTTAAATTGAACTATTTACTTAATTATTATGTTGACATTTTTTAAAAAAATTTTCATTTGGTGGAATCAAGAAACAATCGGAACAAAATTACAAACAATTTTTTTTGGAAAACTAGTTGGCAAAGACTCTTTTGGTAATAAGTATTACCAGAGTAAATCAGGAAAAAGATGGGTGATTTATAAAGATGAAATTGATGCTTCTAAAATACCTAATGAATGGTTTTCTTGGATACACTTTACAAAAAATAAAATTGAAAATTCTCATGAATTAAAAAAATATAATTGGCAAAAACCACATCAGTCAAATCAAACAGGTACAGAAAATTCTTACCATCCTAATAAAGAAAATAATGAAATTAAAAAAAAGTATAAAACTTGGAATAGTTAATTGTATTATTTTTGTATTTCTAATATTTAATACTTTAGAAGCTACAGAGAAAAAATTGGAAATTATTGATAATAATTTTATAGAAATAAAAATATTAGATAAAGTTAGCTCAAAAAATAGTTTTTTAAAAATTAAGGTTGGAGAACAAAAAAAATTTAAGAATCTTTTAATTAAATCCTTAAGATGTAAAAATTCAGAGTTTGATGATAACCCTGAAGTTTCAGCTTATATACAAGTAAAAGATTTAACTAATAAGAATAATGATGAGGTTTTTGTTTTTAATGGATGGACTTTTTCATCAAGTCCAACTATCAGACCTTTTGATCATCCAGTATATGATATTTGGTTGACAAAATGTTATTAAATAACTTTTTCATTGTCTAACCAACTCACATTAAAGTCTGAATTAACAAATTTTTTATGAGTTAGTAATATTTTATGTAAATCGATTGTAGTTGTAATTCCATCAATTACAAATTCATCTAGTGAACGAATCATTCTCTGAATCGCTTCTGTTCTATTTCTTCCATGACAGATTAATTTACAAACCATGCTGTCATAATATGGAGTTACCTTGTATCCCTGAAATATTGCACCGTCTACTCTAGTCCTAAAACCAGAAGGTTGATGACACATATTTATTATTCCAGGCGATGGTTGAAAATTCTTGCTTGCATCTTCAGCATTGATTCTGCATTCTATAGCGTGACCCCTCGGTGAAATATCACTTTGTTTTAAAGCTGTTTCTTCAGAAAAGGCAATCCAAATTTGTTCTTTAATAATATCTATTCCTGTTACCATTTCAGTTACTGGGTGTTCTACTTGCACTCTAGTATTCATCTCAAGAAAGTAAAATTTGTTGTCTTCATATATAAACTCAACAGTACCAGCTCCCATATATCCAATTTTAGACACCATATTTACTGTTTTTTCAAAAAGATCTTTTCTAATTGTATCAGTAAGAACTGGACTAGGGGTTTCCTCAATTAGTTTTTGATGTCTTCTTTGTACTGAACAATCTCTTTCATGAAGATGAACTACTCTATTTTTTCCAGCTAATATTTGAACTTCAATATGTCTTGGATTTTGAAAAAATTTTTCAATGTATACTTCATCATTTCCAAAATATTTTAGTGCTTCTGATTTTGCAGTAGAGAATAAAGTTTCAAACTCTTCTTCTTTATATACAATTTTCATTCCTTTTCCTCCACCACCACCTGAAGCTTTAATTAAGACTGGAAAGCCAATTTTTTTACAAAGTTCTTTTGCTTCATAAGCATCTTTTACTCCACCTTCAGATCCTTCTATTACTGGTAATCCATTTTCTTTAGCTATTCTTTTAGCCTGGATTTTATCACCCATCATTTCAATATGTTTTGATGAAGCTCCAATAAAATTAATTTTATTTTCTTCCAAAATTCTCGCAAAATTTGCATTTTCAGAGAGAAAACCATACCCAGGATGAACTGCATCAGCATTAGTAAGTTCTATTGCGGACATCAATGCAGGAATATTTAAATAACTATTTGATGGTTGATAAGAACCTATACAAACACTTTCATCTGCCAATCTTACATGCATCGAGTCTTTATCAACGTCAGAATGAACTGCAACTGTCTGTATTCCCCATTCCTTACAAGCTCTGATAATTCTAACGGCAATTTCTCCTCGGTTCGCAATTAATATTTTTTTAAACATTAATTTAGAATCACAAGTGTTTGTCCAAATTCAACAGGTGATCCATCTTGAACACATATTTCTTTTATTGTTCCATCAAAAGTGGCTGGCACATGATTCATCGTTTTCATTGCCTCAACTATCATAATTGTATCACCTTTTTTTATTTTTTTTCCAACTTCAATAAATTTTTTTGCCCCAGGCTCTGGTGCAAGATATGCTGTACCTATAATTGGTGATGTAACTCGTTTTCCTGATAATACTTCCCCAACATCTGTTATAGTCTTAGCAGATTTTTTTACATCTATATTTTGTGATGAATTAACTGAAGTTGATTTAGAAACTTTAATTTTTAGATCTTTATTTCCATACTCAAGCTCAGTTAAATTAAACTCATTTAAGTAATCGGTTAATTCTTTAATTAATTTTTTATCAATTTTCATTTTGTAATAGTTTTTGCATTGAAATTATGGCCAAAATATATCCATTGTCCCCTAGACCAAAAATACCTCCATCTACCACATCACTAATTAAAGATTTATGTCTAAATTCTTCTCTTTTGTATATGTTTGAAATATGTAGCTCAATTTTAGGTTTTTTATAAATACTTAGTGCATCTCTTATTGCAACTGAAGTATGAGTAAAACCTGCGGCATTTATTATTATACCATCATGTGTTTTTGAGGCTTTTTGAATAATTGTTACAATTTCTCCTTCAATATTTGATTGTATAAAGTCTAGATTAATATTCAGATCTTTAGATTTTTTTAAACAATTTTTCTTTAATTCCTCAAAAGTAATTGAACCATATTGTGATTGTTCTCTTTCACCTAATAGATTAATATTTGGACCATTAATAATTATAACATTATTACTCATTAAGATCTTATATAACATGAAAAAAATAAAAATTAAATTAAATGGTAAATGGTCATTAATTAAAGGTAATTTAAGTTTATATAGCCACCTTAAAAATTTAAAAATACCATTAAAAAAAGTAGCAATTGAACTAAATCAAGAAATAGTAGATAAAAACACACTTAGAAAAACTAAATTGAAAAATAAAGATAAAATTGAAATTGTTCATTTTATAGGGGGTGGCTAAGTTGAGAAATGATAATTTTATTATAGATAAGAAAAAATTTAAATCTAGATTGATTGTAGGCACTGGCAAATATAAAAATATGAAGGAATGTGCTAAAGCAATAAAAATTTCTGGTGCAGATATTGTAACTGTTGCAGTAAGGAGGGTAAATATTTCTGATAAAAAAAAACCTCTTTTAATGGATTATATCAATCCTAAAAAAATTACCTATTTACCTAATACAGCTGGATGTTTTACTTCAGATGAAGCTTTACGAACTTTAAGGCTTGCAAGAGAGATAGGTGGATGGAAATTAGTTAAATTAGAAGTCTTGGGAGATAAAAAAAATTTATTTCCTGATATGTTAGAAACTTTGAAATCAACTGAAATTTTAACTAAGGAAGGATTTAGTGTCATGGTTTACTGTAATGATGACCCATTAATGGCAAAAAGATTAGAAAATGTAGGAGCTTCTGCAATAATGCCATTAGCTGCTCCAATTGGATCTGGATTAGGTATTCAAAATAAAACAAATATTAGAATAATTAGAAACCAAACGAAGTTACCATTGATTATAGACGCAGGATTAGGTCAAGCTTCAGATGCAACTATAGCTATGGAGTTAGGTTGCGATGGTGTGCTTATTAATACTGCAATTGCGAAAGCTAAAAACCCATTTCAAATGGCTTTAGCTATGAAAAATGCTGTATCAGCAGGAAGAAATTCTTATTTATCTGGCAGAATTTCCAAGTCTAATTATGCTAAACCTTCTTCTCCACGGAAAGGTCTGATTTAGTTTTTTTATAGTATCTTTTTTTATTAAATTTTTTTTTCTTAAATTTGATCTTTTTTTTATTTTTTAGAGTAACACCATTTTTTTTAGTATCTTTTAGCTCCTCAAGATTTTTCATTTTTTTAATATTTTCTAATTTTTCAATTGTTTTTTTACTTTTATTTTTTAGATCAATTATATAATCAGGTATTATTAAAGAATTATCAGCAACTATTTCAATTTTGATTTTATTTTTTTTTTCAAAATACTTTAAATCGTTAATAAAGTTTTCTTGAATAAAATTAGAAATCTTTTCACATATTCTAAGCTCTACAAACTTAGCTTTGTTTAAAATTGATTTAATTTCAACCAATTTTAGTAATTTTAATGCAAAAGATTCATCTGTTAATATAACTTCCCATTTTATGCTACTCTCTCTCAATCTTTGTCTAGACATTTCTAAAAGACCAAAATTGCTTATACGACCTATTTGAATTCTAGCTCTATCTGATCTACATTTTTCTTTAAGCCTTTTTTCAACTAATCTTCTATTTCCATAACTTAACATATCGATGAAATCTATGATAATTAAGCCTGACAAATCTCTTATCTTGATTTGTCTAGAAATTTCTTCTGCTGCTTCAAGATTTGTATCAAGAGCAGTACTTTCAACATTTTTTTGCTTAATTGATTTTCCTGAATTTATATCTATAGAAACAAGGGCTTCAGTTGGGTTAATTACTAAATATCCTCCTGAATTAAGCTTAACCTGGCTTTCAAAGATTTCATTTAATTTATTTTCAATATTTTCTTTAAAAAATAATGGGACTTTATCTCGATATTTTTTTACCTTTTTGGTATGATTAGGCATCATCATTCTCATAAAATTTTGAGCCTTTTTATATCCTTCATTGCCTTCTACAATTACATTTTTTGTATCTTCATCAAACATATCTCTCAAAGTTCTTTTAATTATTTCACTTTCTTGATGAATTAATGCAGGCGCTATGGAGTTCATTGCACTTTCTTTTATTGAATCCCATATTTTAATTAAATTTTGAAGATCATGATTTATTTCATTTTTAGTTTTATTTGATCCAGCTGTCCTTACAATTAACCCCATCTCATTTGGAATATTAATTTCATTTAAAATAGATCGAATTTTTTTTCTATCATTAGGATTAAAAATTTTTCGTGAAATTCCTCCTCCTTTAGGCGTATTAGGCATCAAAACAATATATTTTCCAGCAATAGAAATAAATGTACTTAAAGCAGCCCCTTTTAATCCTCTTTCATCTTTTAAAACTTGAACAAGAATTACTTGGTTTGGTTTTATAACTTCTTGAATTTTGTATCTTTTTGAACGATATTTATTTTCATCTTTTTTATTTTCTTCAATCTTTATTTGTTCAGGATTTTTTTCTACCGGGTCATTGGAATCTAAATTTCCTTCATCTAAGTTTTTTTCTTCTTGTTGCTGACTTTCTTTTTGTAATTCTTCCCTTACTTTTTCTTCTTCTTGTTTGATAATTTCTAAGTCACTTCTTGGAATTTGATAGTAATCCGACTGAATGTCATTAAAGGATAAAAAACCATGTCTTTCTCTCCCAAAATCAACAAATGCAGCTTGCAATGACGGCTCTACTCGACTTACTTTTCCCAGATAAATGTTGTTCTTTATTAAAGTATTTTTTACGCCTTCGTATTCGTAATCTTCAATATTTCCATTTGATTTGAGTACAACTCTAGTTTCATTCGGATGCGAAGCATCAATGTATAAATTTTTATCCATAATTTTTTGATTAATTTTCTCATTTAATTTACTTTTAATTTTGTATAATTCTGATGCCTTAACATTAACAAATTCATATATTAAATAAAACTAAAATGATTAAAATATTAAAAAAAACCGCTTTAGCAATTTTTGGAATTTCACTGTTAACGGGTATCTTAATCTTTTCAATTTTATGGGCATTTTCTAACAATTTACCTGATTATAAATTCTTAAAAAATTATAAACCTCCAGTTTCAAGCAAAGTTTATTCAGGTGAAGGAGAATTAATTAGCGATTTTTCCTCAGAAAAAAGAATTTTTGTCCCATATGAAGCTATTCCCCAAAGAGTAATTAATGCTTTTTTATCTGCTGAAGATAAAAATTTTTTTTCACATCCAGGTGTTGATGCAAAAGGAATAATTAGAGCTATTATAAATAATGTATTTAATCTGCTATCATCTAAAAGGTTAGAAGGAGCTTCTACAATTACACAACAGGTTGCAAAAAATTTTTTATTAAGTAATGAAGTTAGTTTAAATAGAAAAATTAAAGAAGCAATACTTGCTTTTAGAATAGAAAGAGCACTTTCAAAGGAAAGAATATTAGAATTATATCTTAATCAAATTTATTTAGGACAAAGAAGTTATGGTGTTGCATCAGCTAGTCTTCAATATTTTGACAAACCTATAAGCGAACTTGATTATAATGAAGCAGCTTTATTAGCAGCATTACCAAAAGCACCAAGTAGATATAATCCGTACAGAAATCCTAAACTAGCAAAATTTCGAAGAAATTTAGTATTAAGCAATCTACTAGACAATGGACATATAAATGAAGATAGTTATAAAAATCTAGTTTCAAGTAATATTATTCTTAAAAAAAGAAAAACAATCTTTTTAGAGGATACCAGATATTATGTTGAAGATATTAGAAAAAATATTGTCGACCAATTTGGTTTTGAAAAAGTATATAAACAAGGTTTTAATATTAAAACTCCATTAAATTTAAGTTTACAAAATACTGCGACTGAAGTTTTAAGAAATGGATTAATAGATTACGATAGAAGAAAAGGTTGGAGAGGACCATTAGATAATAAAAAATATACAAAGAACTGGTACACTGATGATAGTCTAAAAAAATTTAGATTAGAAAAATCAATTTTCTGGAAATTAGCAATCGTAAAAAAGATTAATAAATTTTATATTGAAATTGAAACTGAAGAGAAAATTTTAGGTAAGATTGATTACAACAATATTAATTGGACAAAAAAAGAATTTGAAGAATTGGTAAAAATCGGAGATATAATTTATGTTAAAAAAATTGAGGAAAATAAATATGAATTAAAACAATATCCCGAAGTAAATGGAGGAATAATAGTGATGGATCCATTTACTGGGCGTGTCTTAGCATTAAGTGGAGGTTTTAGTTTTAAAAAAAGTGAATTTAATAGGGCCTCTCAAGCTTTAAGACAACCAGGCTCGGCTTTTAAACCATTTATTTATGCATTAGCATTAGAAAATAATTTTTCTCCATCCACATTAGTACTAGACGCTCCACTTGTTTTAGAACAAGGAACTGATTTAAAAATGTGGAAACCAGAGAATTATGGTAAGAAATTCTACGGTCCTTCTACATTAAGAATGGGATTGGAAAAATCTAGAAATTTAATGACGGTAAGAGTAGCGCAAGATTTAGGAGTACAAAAAATAACTGAGTTTTCAAAAAAAATTGGAATATATGATAATCCTAATGAATTGTTATCTATATCTTTAGGATCTGCAGAGACCACTTTGCTAAGACTAACAACTGCTTATTGCTCTTTTGTAAATGGAGGTAAATTAGTTAAGCCAATATTAATTGATAGAATTCAAGATAGTGAAGGAATTACAATTTATAATACTGAAACAAGGAAGTGCGATAATTGTGATCAAATATCACATTTAAGTGAAGAATTACCAACAATTTCAGACAATTTTAGACAAATTTTTTCAGCTGAAACTGCCTATCAAATGACTTCAATGTTA
Source organism: uncultured Pelagibacteraceae bacterium (assembly GCA_902564245.1). GTDB lineage: Bacteria > Pseudomonadota > Alphaproteobacteria > Pelagibacterales > Pelagibacteraceae > Pelagibacter. Next base: position 57,401 of record CACFAF010000003.1, read on the forward strand.
GAAGGTGTGATATTAAGAGGTACTGGAAGAAAATTAAGGGATTTAAATTTAGATTTAGCAGGAAAGACTGGAACAACAAATAAAAACACGGATACTTGGTTTATAGGCTATACTTCAAAATTAGTAGTTGGGGTATATGTTGGTTTTGATGAACCAAAATCACTTGGAAAATATGAAACTGGAGCAAAAACTGCAATGCCAATATTTAAGAATTTTGTAAAAAAAGCTGTAAAAAAAAAGGATGCAAGACCATTCAAAGTTGCAGATAATATTACAATGATGGTTGTTGATAGATTTACAGGACAAAAAGCAAACTTTGCTTCTAAAGAGACAATAATAGAAGTATTTAAAAAGGATAATATTAATATTAATCCCAATCAAAATATTGATATTAATAATAGATTAAAAAACAATAATATATTAAGGTTCTATTAATGGATAATGAATTTTTAAATTATAAGTATGAAATTGAGAAAATAAATCAAAGAATTAAGGAGTATCTTTGAAAAAAATCAAATTCAAAAAAAATTAGATGAGAATAATCTAAAAATGTTAGATGCCGATTTTTGGCAAAACAAATTATTAGCTCAAAAGATTATAAAAGAAAAAAAATTTCAAGAAGATTTAATTAATTCATTTAATCACGCTAAAAATGAGCTTAATGATTTATTTGAATTAAATAATTTAGCTATTGAGGAAAATAATAAATCTATAATTCAAGAAAGTATCAAAAATATTAAAATATTAAGAACACAATCAAAGAAAAATGAAACAAAATGTTTTTTGTCTAAAGAAAATGACAGTTTAGATTGTTATATTGAGATACATGCTGGAGCTGGAGGCACTGAAAGTCAAGATTGGGCTGATATGTTAAGAAGAATGTATATAAAATGGTCTGATAATAAGAAATTTAGTTCTCAACTAATTAGTGAACATAAAGGTGATGAAGCAGGCATTAAATCATCAACTTTAAAAGTTAAAGGCGATTATGTTTATGGATGGTTAAAATCTGAATCGGGAATACATAGACTTGTTAGAATTTCACCATTTGACTCTGGAGCCAGAAGACATACAAGTTTTGCAAGTGTTTGGATTTATCCAGTTGTAGATGACAATATAGATCTAGAAATTAATGAAAAAGATTTAAGGATTGATACTTATAGATCAAGTGGAGCTGGAGGGCAGCATGTAAATACCACTGATAGCGCTGTTAGAATAACACACATTCCTACAAAAATAGTTGTACAGTGCCAGAATGAAAGATCTCAACACAAAAATAAAGAAACTTGTCTAAATATGTTGAAAGCAAGACTTTATGATTTTGAAGTGCAAAAAAGAGAAAAAGAAACAAAAAATCAAGAAAATTTAAAATCAGAAATAGGATGGGGGCATCAGATAAGATCTTATGTTCTTCATCCTTATAGATTAGTAAAGGATAACAGAACTAATTTTGAGAGCTCCGATCCAGATAAAATATTAAATGGAGAAATTGATGAGTTTCTTGAAAGTTCTTTGTATAAAATAAATGATTAAAAAAATCTTAAAATATATAACATTTATTCTTTTTATTTTGTCGATAATAACAATTTATTTAGCTTATATCGGTATAGAAACAAAGAAATTCAACCATTTAATTCAAGATGAAATATCTAAAAATAATAAAGATATAAATATTAAACTTAAAAATATCAAAATTTTACTAAATTTAAAAAACTTTTCAGTAAATCTTAAGACAAAAGATCCAATTTTAGTTCTTAATGAAAAAGATTTAAAATTAGATTATATAAAAACAAACGTATCAATAAATTCACTTATTAAGGAAAAATTTTTAATAGAAAATTTAAAAATTTTAACAAAGGAAGTGCAATTGAAAGATATATTATCAATTTCATTTAAATATAAAAGTAATCCTCAATTATACATTCTTAAAAAAATTATCAAAGATGGATATATGGTTGCAGATATAGATTTAAATTTTAATAGAGAAGGTAAAATATTAGACAATTATAAGATAGATGGTTTTGTAAAAAGAGGTCAATTAAAATGGTTAAAAAAACATTCAATTGAAAATTTAAATTTTGATTTTCAAATAAAAAGAAAGGAGTATTTTCTCAAGAATTTAAATGCAGAATATAAAAAAGTAAAATTTTTGTCTGAATCAATTAAAATAAAAGATAATAATAAATTTTTTGAAGTCGAAGGAAATTTAAAAAATACATTAGATAAATCCAATGCAGAAATATTAAAACTTTTCACAAACAATTATTTTGAAAATTTAGATATTAAAAGTTTAGATTTAACATCAGACAATAATTTTTCTTTTAAAATTAATAAGAAATTCAAATTTTTTGATTTTAACGTTAAATCCAAATTAAATTTAAATAAATTAATTTATAATTTAAATTCATTACAATTAAAAAATATTATACCAGAATATGAAAATAAAATTGAATTCCAAAATCACAAAATTGATATATTTTTTAATAAGGAAAAATTGAGTATAAAAGGAATAGGTAAGTTTGTAATTAATAAAGATTTAGATCAACTAGAATACAAGATTATAAATAATAATAACAATTATGATTTTGAAACAAAAATTAATTTTAGAAGTAATTCTATATTTTTTGATTTTTTGGATTATAAAAAAGAAAAAAATACAGAATCATTACTAAGTTTAAAAGGATCATTCAAAAAAAATAAAAAATTATTTTTAAAGGAGATTATTTTTAACGAAAAAAAAAATGAATTTTTAATTGAAAATTTATTTTTGGATAAAAACTTTATTTTTAATAAAGTTAATTTAATAAAATTCAATTATATCAATTCTAATAAATTAAAAAATCAAATTATCATCAAAAGAAATAAAAATAACTATAATCTGAAAAGCGAAAATTTTGATGCCACAAAATTAGTTGACAATATGATTAATAGTCCTGGAGAAAATGATCTTTTAGATTTAGTAGATAATTTTAATTCAAAAATAAAATTTAATATCGACAAAGCATATTTAGATAAAAAAACATATTTAAAGAATGTTAATGGTTTATTAGTTTTTTCTCAAAGTAAATTGTATAAATTGGATTTAAAATCAAAATTTCCTAATAATAAAGATTTTAGGATGACAGTTAATACAAATAATAATAACGAAAAAGTTACAACTCTTTTTTCAGGTTATGCAAAACCCTTAGTTAAAAAATATAAATTTATTAAGGGTTTTGAAGAAGGTTTATTAGACTTTTATTCAGTAAAAAAAAATAATATTTCAAATTCTAAGTTAAGAATTTATGATTTTAAGTTAAAAGAAGTACCTGCTTTAACTAAGATTTTAACCCTAGCTTCCCTTCAAGGTATTGCTGATTTATTAACAGGAGAAGGAATTAGATTTAGTGATTTCGAAATGACATTTTCAAACAAAAATCAGTTAATGACTATAGAGGAAATTTATTCAATTGGTCCTGCAATTTCAATAATGATGGAAGGTTATGTTGAAAAAAATAAACTTGTAAGCTTAAGAGGAACCTTGGTTCCTGCCACAACTATTAATAAGTTTGTTGGTTCTTTACCTATCGTAGGAAATATTTTAGTAGGAAAAAAAACTGGCGAAGGTGTTTTTGGTGTAAGTTTTAAAATTAAAGGACCACCAAAAGATTTAAAAACAACAGTTAATCCAATTAAAACACTTACTCCAAGATTTATTACAAGAACTTTAGAAAAAATTAAAAAGAATTAAATTAACTTAACTATTACATGATTCTTTTTACCATGTGATAATTTTAAGACATTTTCATTGTTAAAATCTTTTAATGATAATATAAATTTATCATTTTCAACTGGTTCATTATTAATCTTTATACCTTTATTCTTAATTGTTCTTCTTACTTCGCTTTTAGAATTGATCAGCTTAGAGATTGTAACAAGATCAACTACATTAATTCCTTTCATTAATGTTTCTTTTTTAATATTTATAGTTGGAAGGTCTTGTCCAAAGGATTTTTTTTCAAAAGTATTTTTTGCAGTCATCTCAGCTTTTTTTGCCGCTGATTTCCCATGAAGCATGCTAGTGGCTTCATTAGCTAAAATTATTTTAAGATGATTAATATCTAGATCTTTGATTTCATCTATTTTTTTTAAACTTAAATCAGTAAACATTTTCAAGAATTTAATTACATCTCTATCATCGGTATTTCTCCAAAATTGCCAATATTCGTATGAGGATAAGAGTTTGTTGTCTAACCATACAGCTCCTTTTTCAGTTTTACCCATTTTAGCACCTGATGCTAAAGTAATTAAAGGAGTGGTTAAACCAAATGTTTGTTTACTAGAATATCTTTTTATTAATTCAACGCCATTAACTATGTTTCCCCACTGGTCAGATCCTCCAATTTGTAATGAACAATTTTTAATTTTGTTTAACTCAAGAAAATCGTAGGCTTGTAAAATCATATAGTTAAATTCCATATAACTTAGAGATTGCTCTCTATCTAAGCGCAATTTAACACTATCAAAACTTAACATTTTATTTATTGTAAAATGTTTTCCTATTTCTCTTAAAAATTTTATATAATTTAATTTTCCAAGCCATTTATAATTGTTTACAAAAATTGGTTTTAAATTTGAATTATTTGTTTTTAAATAAATTTTAAAAACTTTTTCAATATTTTTAATATTATTTTCTATATTTTTTTCTGAGAGCATCTTTCTAGTCTCTTCTTTTCCTGAAGGATCTCCAATTCTTGTTGTACCACCACCCAATAAAACAATAGGTTGATGACCATATTTTTGTAAAAGTCTTAAACACATTATTTGAAGCAAGCTTCCCACATGTAAACTAGGTGCAGTGCAATCAAAACCAATATAAGCTTTAATCTTTTTTTTATTCATCAATTTTTCTAATTCTTCAGAATTAGTACATTGATTAAAGTATGTTCTTTCTTTGAATTCTTGCAGAAATGAATTTTCCATATTTTTAAAAAAAAGTGTAGAATCAATATACTTTATTTGAATTGATTAAAAAATATATGAATAAAACTTATTATAGTCTTGGGTTAATGAGTGGAACCTCAGGAGATGGCGTTGATGTTTCTCTAATAAGTTCTGATGGTATCGATCAATATAATGAAATTTTAAATGAATATTTTGAGTATGATCTAAAAACGTATGAAAATATACATAATTTAAAAAGTAAAATACTAAAATTAGATGATCTTAAAGAAAATGCTAATGAAATTAATAATCTTGAAAAAGAAATAACATTATTCCACGCAAAAGCAGTGAGTAAAATTTCAGAGTCTATAGATCAAAAAATTGATTTTGTTGGATTTCACGGTCAAACTATTTATCATAATTCATCAGAAAAAATGTCTAAACAAATAGGTGATGGCAACTTATTATCTCAATTAACTAAAAAAATAGTAATATATAATTTTAGACAAAACGATATAAAAAATGGAGGTGAAGGAGCTCCACTTGCCCCAGTGTTTCATCGGCTTATAGTTAAACAAAAAAAAATTGAACTACCTGTTTGTATTTTAAATATAGGTGGAGTTGCAAATATAACTGCAATTAGTGAATATCATAATAATACTTTTTTAAGTAGGGACCTCGGACCAGGGAATTGTTTAATAGATGAGTGGATAAGAAATAACACAAAGAAAAAATTTGACAATAATGGAGATATTGCAAAAAAGGGTAAAACTAATGATTTAATATTAAATCAAGCTTTAGATAATTTTGATAGTAGGCTAAATCAAAAAACTCTTTCATTTGATACTACAGATTTTAGTTTAGCCTTTGTAAGGGGTCTCAACTTAGAAGATGGAGCTGCAACGTTAACTGATTTTACAGGAAGAATTATTGGCGCTGGATTATTTAGTTTTTTATCTGAAGCAAGCGAGAAATTATGGAAAGTTCTAGTTTGTGGCGGAGGTAGAAAAAATAAAACTTTAATCAATATAATTAAAAGTAGAACTCTTAAAAATTTGGTAATTCAACAAATTGATGACTATGGAGTAGATGGAGATTATATAGAGTCCCAGGCATTTGCTTATCTTGCTATTAGATCATATCTTAAACTACCAATTTCTTTTCCTGATACTACCGGATGCAAAATACCCTCTACGGGTGGAACTATAGTTAAAAATTTTTAAAAAAGTGTAGTTTCTTTTTTAATATATTTATCTAAATATTTTAAAAGATTGTTCTCAGATTTTGAAAAGAAATGATTTGCCTCTGGTACAGATTGGAATTCAACGTTAATACCTTTCTGAGCAGCTAATCTCTTATTTAATTCATTTAAATGTTCTACTGGAACTAATTCATCTTTTTTTCCATAAATCATCAATCCTGAAGTTGGGCAGGGTGATAAAAAAGAAAAGTCATAAACATTTGGTTGAGGTGAAATTGCTATAAATCTATTAATTTCTGGTCTACGCATAAGTAGTTGCATTGCTATTAATGATCCAAATGAAAATCCAGAAATCCAGCATTGAGAATTATCAAAATTTTCTCTTTCTAACCAATCTAATGCAGCTGCTGCATCAGCTAATTCACCTTGACCATTATCAAATTCACCATCACTTTTACCAACTCCTCTAAAATTTACCCTGCACACTGAAAAATTATTCTCCATAAAAATTCCAAAAGTGTCGACAACTACTTTATTATTCATGGTACCGCCATATTGAGGATGCGGTTGTAAAACTAATGCAATAGGAGATGTATTTTTTTTACTTTTGAAATATTTTGCTTCCAATCTTCCTGCTGGACCAGGTATAAAAATTTCAACTATTTTGTTATCCATATTTGCGATTGATAATTATTCTCAAAAAAATTTAACTTATTTCATAAAAAAAAATACGTTTAACACATGTGACCATATAAATGCTATTTTTTATTTAACTAAACTTGACTATTTTACTATGGTATATATATAAACATCAATAAATTAAGGCATTTTATGAAACTAACGACTAAAGGAAGATATGCTGTAATGGCTTTAGCTGATTTAGCTAAATTTGACAATGGGAGACCAGTGTCTCTTAGAGATATTTCATTAAGACAAGGTATTTCATTACTTTATTTAGAACAAATATTTTCAAAACTAAAAAAAAATAGTTTAGTTAAAAGTATTAGAGGTGTAAATGGTGGATATATTTTAACTAAAAGTCCTGATGAAATAAAATTATCTAATATTTTTACAGCAGTTCAAGAAGAAATAAAAACTGTAAGATGCAAGAAGGATTCAAAAAAAGGGTGTACCGGTAAATCTACAAAGTGCATTACACATAATTTGTGGGATGAACTTGAGCTACATATTCAATTTTTTTTTAACAAAAAAAATCTTGGTGATTTAATTAAAGGAAACTTTCAAAATAAAAATTAGTTTATGGATACTAGAAGTAAAGAAATAGAAAAATTAAAAAAATATAAGTATGGATTTTCAACAGATATTGAAAATACAAGAGCTCCCAAAGGTTTAAATGAAGAGGTAATTAGATTTATTTCCAAGATAAAAAAAGAACCACAATGGATGTTAGATTTTAGATTAAAAGCTTTCAAAAGATTTAAGCTATTAGAGGAACCTAATTGGCAAAAACCAAAATATCCTAAAATTGATTATCAAGATTTATATTATTATTCAGCTCCCAAAAGCATGAAGGATAAACCAAAGAGCCTTGATGAACTTGATCCTAAACTTTTGGAAACTTATAATAAACTTGGTATTCCATTACAGGAGCAAGCAAGATTAAATGGTATTGCAGTAGATGCGGTTTTTGATTCTGTATCTGTTGCTACAACATTTAAAGAAGAATTAACAAAACAAGGAATAGTTTTTTGTTCTATGTCTGAAGCTATTCAAAAACATCCAGATTTAGTTAAAAAATATCTTGGAACTGTTATACCAACCACAGATCACTTTTTTGCAACTCTTAATTCTGCTGTATTTACAGATGGGTCATTTGTTTATATTCCGGAGGGAGTTAAGTGCCCAATGGAACTTTCAACATATTTTAGAATAAATGCATCTGAAACAGGACAATTTGAAAGAACATTGATTATAGCTGATAAAGGAAGTTATGTGAGTTATTTAGAGGGCTGTACTGCACCCATGAGAGATGAAAATCAATTACATGCAGCTAATGTTGAACTAATAGCTCTTGATGATGCTGAGATAAAATATTCAACGGTACAAAACTGGTATCCTGGCGATGAGAATGGTAAAGGAGGAATTTATAACTTTGTAACTAAAAGAGGTTTATGTAAAGGAAAGAATTCTAAAATTTCTTGGACTCAAGTAGAAACCGGTTCAGCTATAACCTGGAAATATCCTAGTTGTATTTTAAAAGGTGATAATTCGATTGGTGAATTTTATTCAATAGCTATAACAAACAATCATCAAAAAGCTGATACAGGAACAAAGATGATTCATTTAGGCAAAAACACAAAAAGTAAAATAATTTCAAAAGGGATTAGTGCTGGATATTCTGATATGACATATAGAGGATTAGTTGATATCAATTCTAAGGCAAAAAATTCAAGCAATTATACTCAATGCGACTCTTTATTAATGGGAAACAAATGTGGAGCACACACAGTTCCGTATATAAAAAATAAAAACTATGACTCAAGTATTGCTCACGAGGCTACAACTTCAAAAATAAGTGAAGAGCAATTGCATTATTGTCAACAAAGAGGGTTAAGTTCAGAAGAAGCAGTTGGCCTAATTGTTAATGGATTTTGTAAAGAGGTTCTTCAACAACTTCCAATGGAATTCGCTGTCGAAGCTCAAAAACTAGTAGGTATTAGTTTAGAAGGTAGTGTAGGTTAATGCTTAAGATAAATAACTTAAATGCAAATATTGAAAACAAATCTATTTTAAAAGGGTTTTCATTAAGTATCAATCCCGGGGAAGTTCACGCTATTATGGGTCCGAATGGATCTGGCAAGAGCACATTATCTAATATTCTTTCTGGTAAAAAAGGTTATGACGTTTCAGGAGAAGTACTTTATGAAAATAAGAGTTTATTTGAACTTGAAACTGAAGAAAGAGCTCATAAAGGTATTTTTTTAGCATTTCAATACCCATTAGAAATTCCCGGTGTAAACACAAATATTTTTTTAAAAACTTCTTTAAATGCAATTAGGAAAGCTCGAGGTGAAAAAGAACTTGATGCTATTGAGTTTCTAAAACTTGTAAAAAAGAAGGCCAAAGAGTTAAAATTTGATGAGGAAAAATTGAACAGACAATTAAATGTTGGTTTCTCGGGCGGTGAAAAAAAGAAAAATGAAATATTACAGATGTCTATGCTAGCACCTAAGTTATCAATTTTAGATGAAACTGACTCTGGCTTAGATATAGATGCATTAAAAATTGTTGCTAATGGAGTAAATACTTTAAGAAATAAAGACAACTCTTTTTTAATTATTACTCACTATCAAAGATTATTAGATTACATCAAGCCTGATTTTGTACATGTTTTAATGAATGGAAAAATAATTAAATCAGGTGGTCCTGAATTAGCATTAGAATTAGAGAAAAAAGGATACGAAAATTTTAATTAAATGAAAGAACAAATCCAAATAGATTTTGACAAGATAATTGAAAATTCAGATTTTACTGAAAAAGATATTAAAATAAAAAGAGATTATCTAAAAAAATTTTTAGAAAATGGATTTCCAAATAGAAAGCTTGAAAATTGGAAATTTTCTGACTTAAGCCAAATTATAAATAAAAATATTGGAGAGCTAAGTTTTTATAACGATTATACATCGACCAATAAAGTAGATACTTCTCTTTTTGTTGATGGATTAGAACATAATAAGATTGTCTTTATAAATGGAAGAATAGAAAAAATTGATTTTGATCAAGAAGATAAAGAAAAAATACAAGTTAACGATCATTCTAAATTAAATAATAAATTAAATAATGATAATTCCTTGATTGATTTAAATAATGCATTTACTAATAAGTATTACAAAGTTTTGGTTAAAAAAGATTATTCATTAAAAAAACCACTAATAGTTTATCACACAACAAATAAAAAAATTAAATCCAAAAATATAAATTTAAAATTAGAATTTCAATTAGAACAAAATAGCTCTCTAAAATTAGTTGATTTATTTAATGACGAATCTGAGAAAAATTTTATTAATATTAATTATAATTTTGATTTAAAAAAGAATGCTATTTTAAAAAATTATAAAATTGATAAAATTAGTAATAAAAATGTTAAATATTCTTTTAATAATATTGAGCAAGAAGAGAATAGTATTTCAGAATCATTTATTTTTTCATCAGGATCTAGTTTTTTAAAAAATGAGATTAATTGTAATTTAAATGGAAAATATTCATCTGCTTTTGTAAATGGTATTTTTTCATTAAACAACATTCAACAGCATGAAATTAGAACGACTATAAATCATTTAGTTGAAAATACAAAAAGTTATCAATTGATTAAAAGCGTTTTAGGAAAAGATTCCAAATCTATATATCAAGGTAAAATATTTGTTAGTCCAAAAGCTCAGAAAACTGATGGCTATCAATTAAGTAAAGCAATATTATTGGATGAAACCTCAGAATTTAATGCTAAACCTGAATTGGAAATTTATGCAGACGATGTAAAATGTTCTCATGGATCATCGTCTGGAAGTCTTGATGAAAAATCAATATTCTATTTAATGTCTAGAGGGCTTAACTATAATCAATCCAAAGAACTTTTAATTAATGGATTTTTACTTGATGTAGTAGAAAAAATTACAGACCCTGAAATAAAAAATTTAATTAAGAATATGATCCGTTTAAAAGAATGAATATAAATACAATAAAAAAAGAATTTCCTATTTTTGATCAAAAAATTCATAATAATGATTTGGTTTATTTGGATAGTGCAAATTCATCTCAAAAGCCAAAAGTAGTTGTTGATAGAATTAATGAGTTTTATACAAAGCAATTTTCTAATGTAGGTAGAAGTGTTCACTATTTAGCAGTTGCAGCAACAAATTTGTATGAAAATACCAGATCTTCAGTTCAAAAATATATTAATGCGAAAGATAAAAATGAGATTGTTTTTACCAAGGGTGCAACAGAAGCTCTAAATTTAGTAGCAAATACATTAGGTCAAAAATATTTAGAAGAAGGCGATGAAATATTATTAACTGAATTAGAGCATCACTCTAATTATGTACCATGGCATTATTTAAGAAAATCTAAGAATATTAAAATTAATTTTGCTGAAATTAATGATGATGGTGAAGTGCCAATAGAAAATATTGAAAAAAAAATAACTCCAAAAACAAAGGTTATATCCATTAACCACTTATCAAATGTTACAGGTGCTATTTTACCAATTAAAGAAATTACTGAACTAGCTCATTCCAAAGGAATTATTGTTGTAGTTGATGGTTGTCAAGGAGCTCCTCATTTAAAAATAGATGTACAAGACCTTGACTGTGATTTTTATGCAATCTCATGTCATAAAATGTATGGGCCAACAGGATTAGGAATTTTGTATGGTAAAAAAAAATGGCTAGAAGAATTACCACCATACCAAGGCGGTGGTGGTATGATTAAAGAAGTAAAGAAAGATAGTATTACTTATGGAGATTTGCCAAATAAATATGAAGCTGGTACAATGGCTACAGCACAAGTTATAGCATTTGATCAATCTATTAAATTTTTAGAAAGTATTGGTATTGAAAATATAATTAATCACGAAAAAGATTTAATTCAGTATGGTCAAGAGATTTTAAGAAAAAATAATTCTGTAAAATTGATTGGTAACCCAAAAAATAAAGGTGGTGTTTTGTCATTTATAATTGAAGGTATACACCCACATGATATAGCAACTATTTTAGATGAAGATGGTGTAGCGATAAGGGCAGGTCATCATTGTTGTCAAATATTACATGATAAACTTAAAATACCAGCAAGTGCAAGGGCTTCAATTGGAGTATATAATACAAAAGAAGATTTTGACCAATTAAATGAGTCAATAAATAAATGTAAAAAAATTTTTGATTTAAAATGAACTTAAAAGAGCTATATCAAGAAATAATTTTAGAACATGGAAAAAACCCTAGAAACTTAAGGAAGACTGAAAATTTTAACAAAGATGCAAAAGGTAATAATCCTTTATGTGGTGATAACGTTCATATCTATTTAAAACTAAATGAAAATAAAAAAATTGAGGATATTTCTTTTGAAGGTAGTGGTTGTGCAATTTCTATGGCTTCAGCTTCGATTATGACAGACTTAGTGAAAGGAAAAGAAGAACATGAAGTTAAAGAAATAATTGAAGATTTTTTAGGAATGATAAAAGAAAACCCACAACTTAAATCTAAAAATTTAAAAGAAGATGATAAAACTAAGTTGATGTGTTTATCAGGTGTAAAACAATACCCAATGAGAGTTAAATGTGCAACATTATCATGGCATACACTTGTTTCAGCTATAGATAATAAAGGAATAGAAGTAAATACAGAAAATTGATTATATGGAAGTTAAAGATAAAATAATTGCAGAAATTAAAAAGATTTATGATCCCGAATTACCGGTAAATATCTATGAACTTGGTTTGATTTATGATATTCAGGTAGATAAAAAAAAAGCAAAGATAAAAATGACATTAACTACACCAAACTGTCCAGTTGCCGAAAGTTTGCCAAAAGAAGTTAAAGATGGAGCTATGCAAGTTGAGGAAATTGAAGAGGTTGATCTTGAGTTAGTATGGGATCCCCCTTGGACAAAAGATATGATGTCAGAATCTGCAAAATTGGAGTTAAATTTATAATGAGTTCTATAATCAAATTAAGTGATAACGCTGCACTAAGAATTAAAGAAATAATGTCTAGTGCTGAAAAAGACTCTATAGGTGTAAGAGTTTCAGTTAAATCTGGTGGTTGTGCGGGAATGTCTTATGTAATGGAGTATTCCAAACAGGTTAATCCAAATGACGAAGTAATAGAAGATAAAGGTGTAAAAGTTTTTATAGACTCAGCCGCTGTAATGTATCTGTTAGGAACTGAGATGGACTATAAAAAAGAGGATTTTTCCTCTAATTTTGTCTTTAATAATCCTAATGAAACTGAGCGTTGTGGGTGTGGAGAGTCATTTAAAGTATAATACTACTAGTATCCTAAAAGTTGCATATCAGTATTGCATTAAATGCATATCTAATGTATAAAATTCATATGAATAAATTTGAGTTTAAAAATCTTGTTAAAAACTTAAAAAATTCTTTAAAAGAAAAAACTTTTTTTAAAGATTTACGTAAGGAAGTTGAAACTGGTGCAAACGGTACTCAGGATTACGTTGTTAAAAAAGGTGTTAACAAAGATACAGTTGCTTCAACAAGACAGTAATTAACTACTGTAATACATTTCAAACTCTACAGGATGAGGTGCATGTTCAAACTTATGAATTTCTTCAAATTTAAGAGCAATATATGCATCTATCTGATCATCAGTAAATACATCACCTTGAGTTAAAAATTCTCTGTCTTTATCCAAACTTTCCATTGCTTCTCTCAATGATCCACAAACCGTAGGTATAGATTTAACTTCTTCAGGTGGTAAATCATATAAGTCTTTATCAAATGACTCACCTGGATGAATTTTATTTTTGATACCATCTAAACCCGCCATCAACATAGCAGCAAATGTTAGATAAGGATTTCCAGCTGCATCTGGAAATCTAATCTCACATCTTGCACCTTTTTTACTCAAAGTAATAGGGATACGACATGATGCAGATCTATTTCGTGCAGAATAAGCAAGAAGAACAGGAGCTTCAAAACCAGGTATTAATCTTTTGTAACTATTTGTTGTTGAATTTGCAAAAGCATTAATTGCTTTAGCATGTTTTAAAATCCCACCGATGTAATGTAACGCTGTTTCAGATAAACCGGCATAAGCCTCACCAGAAAATACTGGGGTATCACCTTTCCAAATAGATTGATGAATATGCATACCTGAACCGTTATCGCCCGCAACTGGTTTTGGCATGAAGGTTGCTGTTTTACCAAAAGAGTGTGTAACCATTTGCACCACATATTTATATAGTTGTACATTGTCAGCTTGATTTACTAATGTACCAAAGTACATACCAAGTTCATGCTGACTTGGAGCTACTTCGTGGTGATGCTTTTCAACTTTAATTCCAACTTCTTTTAAATTTTTAAGATATTCACCTCTCATATCTTGTTCACTATCAACTGGAGGAACAGGAAAATAACCACCTTTAATTGGAGGTCTGTGACCCATGTTACCATTATCATATTCTTTTCCTGAATTATATGGACCTTCTTTGCTATCAATTGCAAATCCACATTCATTCATATCATTTTTAATTCTTACATCATCAAAAACAAAAAATTCCGGCTCTGGTCCGAAAAACGCTTTATCCCCAACTCCTGATGATTTTAAATATTCTTCAGCTTTTTTTGCTACACCTCTTGGGTCTCTTTCGTAAGGAGTTTTCTTTACTGCATCTAAAATATCACAAAATAAAACTGCAGTATTATGTGATGTAAAAGGATCTAAAAAAAATCTTGAAGTGTCTGGTTTTAGGATCATGTCTGATTCATTAATAGCCTTCCAACCTGCGATTGATGAACCATCAAAAAATACACCATCGTTTAACATGTTTTCATCAACAACAGTTGAATCCATAGTTAAATGTTGTAATTTTCCTCTAGGATCTGTAAATCTAAGATCAACAAACTCAGCTTCTTTATCTTTAATAAATTTTAGCACATCATTTGCACTCATTATTACTCCTAATTAAATTTGCGATAGTATTATCAAAAAACTATTGATAAATATTCCTTATTTAATAAATATCACCTATGCAATTTTCACATATATATTAAGCTGATGAAATGTAATTTATCAATCAATTGTTAGTTGAATTATGAGTTTATTAAATAAAGAGTCAGTAATAAGAGTTGAAAAAGCTCTTAAAAAATATGATCCATCCTATGAAGTATTAATTCTAGAATCTTCCGCCAAAACTGCAAGTGATGCCGCTAATACTTTGAAATGTGAAGTTGGTGCAATTGTAAAAAGTTTATTATTTAAAGCTGAAAATTCATTTGTTTTATGTTTAGTAGCAGGGGATAAACGTTGTTCTTTAAACAAGTTAAAAAATATACTTAATAAAAAAGATGTTTCTATGGCTTCTCCTGAAGATGTAAAAATTCATACTGGGTATACAATTGGTGGAGTATCACCTATAGGACATTTAAATAATTCAAAAATTTTAATCGATGACTCTTTAGAAAGATTTAATACAATTTATGCTGCAGCGGGTCATCCAAACTGTGTTTTTAAGATTAATTTTTTAAATCTTAAAAAAATTACTGAAGGTGAATCGAAAGATATTATTGAATGAGACAGCCAAAATTAATTGATTATATTTTATTAATAGTTCTATCATTGGTCTGGGCTTCAGCCTTTTTTAATATAAAAGTTGCAACTTATTCTTTTGGACCAGTCACAATAGCATTTTTAAGAGTTTTTTTTGGATCAATCCCAGTCTTACTATTATGTTTTTATAAAAAAATAAAAATAGAGGCTTTTTCAAAAGATTGGTATTGGTTTGCTTTGATAGGCTTTATAAATCTAGTCATACCTTTTTTTTTAATTGCCTATGGCGTAAAATCAGTACAAAGTAATTTAGCTGCAATTTTGATGGCTACTACACCATTAAGCTCAACAATTCTAGGTCATTTTTATACTAAGAATGAAAAATTTAATTTTGTTAAAACTTTAGGAGTATTAATTGGTTTCGCAGGTATAGTTTATTTATTTTCTGATAATATTTTGATAAATGAAAATAACTTTAAATCTGCATTATTAATTTTACTTGGATCTACTTGTTATGTAATTGGAGGAGTTTTAACACTTAAAATTAGTAAAAAGAAAAACGAAAATGTAACTGGATCAATATTAATTTGGGCAATTATTATTTTAATACCTTTAGTTAGTTATTTTGAAAAACCTTGGACATTAAACCCAAGTATACAGTCTACCATATCTGTAATTTATTTGGGTATGTTTGCTACTGGCATTGCCTGGTTACTTAGATTTAGAATATTGAAAAATAATGGTTTAATTTTTCAGTCACAAGTAGCTTATTTAATACCAATTTTTGGAATTATTTTAAGTTATATTTTTTTAGGAGAATTAATAACTTACAAAGTTTTAATTTCATTGACATTAGTAGTTATAGGTATTTATTTTGTTAATAAATCAAATAATATTAAGATTATTTAAATTTAGAAATTTCTTTTAAATGTGAAGCATTTGTTTCACAGCAACCACCCAAGATAGTTGCACCTTCATTTATAATCTTTTTTGTAAATTTGGCAAAAACTTCTCCTGTTACATCTTTTCTTGTACCTAAAACAATATTTGGATTTTTACCAATTTCATTGTATTTAGATGTATTAAATTTATGAACTGGTAACGGTTCTTTTACTCCCCATAAATTTGCTTTAAATCCAAAAGGTAAATCTAATTTTTTTAATTCTTTTGAAGATTCTTCTATTATTTCTAAGGAAACACAGGCCAAAACAATTCCAAGCCAATTTTCATTTTTTAAATTAGTTACAACTTCGGTTATATTCTCTTTTGAAGGCAATCTTCCATCTTTTTTAATATGTATTCCTACTAAGACAGGTTTTTTGAATTGTTTAATAGCTTCTTGTGCTAATCTTATCTCTCTACTACTTGATATTACATCTAAATAAAAAAAATCAACAAAAGGATTAATTATATTAGCTTGATCAAAAAAATCTTTTTTTATTAAATCCTCCTTTCTATCATCAATTTCATAAGTATTATTTTGTGCAGGTAAACAGCCTGCAATTAAAATGTTTTTTTTTGAAATTTCTTTAGCCTTTAGTGCAAGTTCACCTGCTTTTTGATTTGAATATTTAAATAAATCAATAACATTATTTTGCTCCATTCTTACTTTTCTAGTAGTAAAAGTATTTGTTAAAATGACATCTGAACCAGCATTTATAAAAGATAAGTGAGTATCAATTACTAATTTGTGATTTTTTTTTTCTATTAAACTACTAGCAGACCAAAGTGTACCTTTTGGGACAAGACCTCTTGCAAGCAATTCTTGGCCCATACCTCCATCTAGGATCCGAATTTTCTTAAAGTAGTTTCTTTCCATTGCTTTTATAAATTATTTTTGCATTGAAGGAAAAAGACATTCTTTCTCCTTTTATATTAAATGGATATGCAGTATGCATTAGATAATTTGGGAATAAAATTAAGTCACCAACTTTTGGAATTAGATTATAAATACTTTTACTTAAAAATCCCTTTTGACCATTAATGAAATCAATGGTCCCATTTGTTTTAATCTTTTTATTTTTAATCATTTTATTGTAAGTCATTTTTTTTGGTATTTTTAGATAACCTACACCAGAAATATCACCAACATGATAATGAATAGGATTGTATTCATCTTTGAATTGTTGAACAACCCATAAATTTAAAATATTTATCTTTTTTATATTTTTTATTTCAGAGTTTTTTAAATATTTCTTAATATTATGATTAATTTCTTTATAAAGATTTTTTTTAATAAACTTTTTTGAAATTCTAATTTCCTTTTTTATTTGACTTGCTAATTTAAAACTATAATCATTTTTTTTTGTTATTTTATTTTTATTAATTTCATCAATAATTTTTTTCACAAAAAATTTTGAAACTTTCCCTTTTCCCATAAGTGGTCCAAATGGTCTAAAACTTTTCATAGTTAATTATATATTTTTAAATTATGTTTGTATAAATATTTTTAAACCAATTCTTATAGCTACAAATATTACTAGTCCAGAGGTTATTAACGCTAATAACCTAGTTGGTAATATTTTTATATTTAGAAAATTACCTAATTGTCCACCTATAAATACTATTAAAAAAAGTAACCAATAATACTTAATTTCATTTAAGATAAAATTTTTTGTTAAATGTCCAAATATTCCTGACAATGAATTAATTAATATAAATAAAGAAGCTGCAGTCACTATATATTTTGGCTTACCTGCTCTTAATAAAAAAAGGATGGGGCTTAAAAAAATTCCTCCACCAATTCCGACTATTCCAGAAATTAATCCAATTACACCACCTATTAAAAAAGAAATTGGAAAAGGAATAATATTATAACTTTTTTGTTCATCGCCATAAGATTTAAAGTTGATCAATAATAATAATCCTGCAATAGATAAAACTATAAATAATAGAATTTCAAACAAATGTTTTTCAATTACGAGTGATCCACCAATAAAAGCCAATGGTATTGAACCTATTAAGTATGGAGTTAGTAAATTAAAATTTAGATTTCCAGCTTTTATGTAGTTAAAGCAGTTCCCTGAAACAACAATAATGTTACAACATAGTGCTATAATTGGAAAAATATAATAGGGAACGTCCCAGATTAATAGTAGCGCCAAATAGGTTGAACCACCTCCAAATCCAACGCTAGAATATAATATTGCAGTTACAAAAAATAAAATTGATAATATAATCATTTAAATTTTATGGGTATAAATATAGCATTATTAACAGTTACCGATACAAGAACTTTAAAAACTGATAAGTCAGGAAATATTTTAACGGATAGAATAAATAAAGCTAATCATAATTTAGTAGATAGAAAAATTTGCAAAGATAATAAAAAAGCAATTAAAAAGATAATAAAAGACTGGACTAAAAAAAAAAAGATTGACGTTATTATCACAACAGGTGGAACTGGATTAACCGGAAGAGATATTACTCCTGAAGCTCTAGATGAAATAGCAGATAAGCATATCCCAGGATTTGGAGAAGTATTTAGAACAATAAGCTTAAAAACAGTTGGAACTTCATCTATTCAATCAAGAGCATGCGCAGTACTAGCTAATGGTAAGTACATATTTGCATTACCAGGTTCATCTGGAGGCGTGACTGATGCATGGGATGAAATTTTAGTACATCAATTAGACATTAATAATAAACCTTGTAATTTTGTAGAATTACTTCCAAGACTTAAAGAAAAATAAAATTTAACTTTTCTCTCTAGTTGCAATATAAACTCCAAGAGTTGCAATCATAAATCCTAATATATCTATAATATTTAAATTTTCTCCCAAAAATATCCATGCCATAATTGCTGATGCTGGAGGTATTAAAAAGAAAACAGAAACAGTTTTACTTGCAGAGTTTTTTTTTATTAAAAACATTAAAATAGTAAATGCTCCAAATGAAACTAATAATATTTGGTGGCTTATTGCAATTATAAATGTTGTTGAAAAATCAATAAATGGTTTTTGAATAAAAAAAATTATTGCAATTAAATGAAATAAAAACCCTCCGATCGCTTGGTACATATTACTTGTTGATAAAGAAAGATTATTGCTTATTTTTTTTTGCCAAAGTGTTGCTGATGTAACAGAAATTAAAGAAATAAACGCAGCTATTACTCCCGCAGTAGGTAATGTTTTTCCTATATCGAAACCTATAACAATACTTGCACCAATAAATCCTAAAAAAACTCCTAACCATTTTTTCCAAGTGATTTTTTCATTTAGGATAGGACCAGCTAATGCATTTGTTAAAATAGGTTGTAATGTAACTATCAGTGCTGTTATTCCGGTAGGAAGACCTATTGAAATTGAATAAAAAACTCCACCAAGATAAAATCCATGAAATAATACTCCTGTTGAAATTGAAGGTAAAATATTTTTAAAGTCAGTCAAAATTTTTTGTTTTGAATATATTGAAAATATATAAAAACCTACTGCAACTATAAAAAATCTAAAACTTAAAGCTGCAAAAGGATCGCTAAAGTCGACTATTGGCTTTGTAGTTATAAAAGCAGAAGACCAAAGTAAAATGAATATCAGTGGTAGGAATTTTATCACTAGAAAAGGAAATTATTTTTGATATTTTTCTTTCCACTCTGAGTAGGGCATTCCATAAACATGTTCTCTTGCATCTGGATCTGATATTGATATTCCTTTTTTTTCTGCTTCTTCTCTGTACCATTTTGATAAACAGTTTCTACAAAAACCAGCAAGGTTCATTATATCGATGTTTTGAACATCTTTTCTTTCTCTAAGATGATTTACCAATCTTTCGAATACAGCTGACTGTAATTCCTTTTTTGTATTATCATCCATAATAATTTATGTTAAAGTTTTATTACACTTATGAAACTCTCTGGATCATATCAAATTAAACTAGAAAAACAAAAGGTTTGGGAAGCATTAAACAACCCTGAAATTCTTAAGAAAGCAATACCAGGGTGTGAAGAGTTTATTAAAAAATCGGATACTGAATTCACTGCTACCGCTAAAAATAAAATTGGTCCATTTAACGCAAGTTTTACAGGTGATATAGAACTTAAAGATATTGATGCACCAAATAGCTATAAGATTACAGGATCAGGAAATTCACCAGTCGGCTTTGCATCTGGTGAGGCAGACGTAAAATTAGAAGATATTAATGGAGAAACAAATTTAATATATACAGTTGAAGCAAATGTAGGAGGGAAGATTGCTCAAGTTGGTTCAAGACTTATTGATATGACTGCTAAAAAAATGGCAGACATCTTTTTTGGGAAATTTTCAGAACTAATAACTCCCATAAATGAGTCTAAAGCTTCTAATAATCTTCAAGAGAATAAAAAAATTAAAGCAAAGTTAAAATCTAATAAAATTAGTAAAAAAATTATTTTATATTCTTTAATATTCTTTATAATTATTATCGTTTTGTATAATCTTTTTTAAATTTTCTAGTATAAGTAGAATTATTTTTACTTGTTAGACCATTAATAAAATCATAAAATAATTGAAATAATTAAGGAAGGCGGAACCTTATGACTGAGATCACACTTGATGTGAACGGAAAAAAAATTAAAAAAACCGTTCCAGACAATACACTATTATCAACATTTCTTAGGGAACATTTAAATTTAACTGGTACACACGTTGGTTGTGATACTAGCCAATGTGGAGCATGCGTAGTTCATGTTAATGGTGAATCATTAAAGAGCTGCACAACATTAGCTGCAGATATAGGTAATGCTAAGGTTACTACAATTGAAGGATTAGAGAAAAATGGAAAAATGCATCCAATGCAGGAAGCATTTAAAAAGATGCATGGTTTACAATGTGGATTTTGTACACCTGGTATGGTTATGAGCGCTATTGATTTATTAAAAAAAAATAAAAATCCATCAGATAATGAAATTAGAGATTGGCTGGAAGGAAACATTTGTAGATGTACTGGATACCAAAATATAGTTGCTGCAGTTAAAGAAGCATCATCAAAAATGTAAAAAGAAAGGAAGTAAGGTTTTATGGCAAGTTTAGTTGGATCAAGAGTTGAGAGAAAAGAAGACAAAAGATTTTTAACAGGTAAAGGAAGGTACACAGCTGATATTAATTTAGCTAACCAAACTTACGCAATATTTATAAGATCTCCACACGCGAGAGCACAAATTAAAAAATTAGATATTTCTAAAGCTTCAAAAGCACCTGGTGTCGTGAGTATTTTAACTGGAAATGAAATTGCTGGAGATAAAATTGGGGGTTTAATTGCTGGCTGGGCAATTAGAAGCGAAGATGGTACAGAAATGAAATGTCCTGCAAATCCTCCCCTGGCAAAAGACAGTGTTAATTTTGTTGGAGATCCAATTGCAATTGTTATAGCTGAAAGTTTAGAAGAAGCAAAATTAGCAGCAGAAATGGTTAAAGTTGATTATAAAGTTTTAAAAGCTGTAACAAGCACATCTGATGCAATGAAAGGTGATACCATTCATGAGGGTATAGAAAAAAATTTATGCTTTGATTGGTTGTTAGGAGATAGACAAAAAGTAAAAGAAGCTTTTGATAAAGCTGATAAAGTAATTTCTATAGATATAATAAATAATAGACTTGTTCCAAATGCAATGGAGCCAAGAGCATGTGTTGCTGATTATAATTCTGGTAGCGATGAAATTACACTCTATACTACTAGTCAAAATCCACATTTATCAAGATTAATTATGTCTGCATTTGGAAATGTAGCTCCAGAACATAAATTAAGAGTTGTCGCTCCAGATGTTGGAGGCGGTTTTGGCTCTAAAATTAATGTTTATAATGAAGATATAGTTTGTAGTTGGGCTGCAAAAAAAATTAATAGAGCAATTAAATGGGTTGCGGAAAGATCAGAATCATTTTTAACAGATATTCATGGAAGAGACCATGTTACTCATGCCGAATTAGCAGTGACTAAGGATGGAAAATTTTTAGGATTTAAAAATGAGACTATAGCTAACTTAGGGGCTTACGCTAGAGTATTTGGAACTGTTACACCAACCTATCTATTTGGTCCATGTGCCACAGGAGTTTATGAAATTCCTGCTG
This sequence comes from uncultured Pelagibacteraceae bacterium, assembly GCA_902564245.1. Lineage (GTDB taxonomy): Bacteria > Pseudomonadota > Alphaproteobacteria > Pelagibacterales > Pelagibacteraceae > Pelagibacter. The sequence continues at coordinate 79,804 of CACFAF010000003.1, forward strand.
CTTACTCAAATGTAAAAGCAGTTTTTACAAATACTGCACCAGTAGATGCTTACAGAGGAGCTGGTAGACCAGAAGCTACTTATACTATTGAAAGACTTGTTGAAAAAGCTGCTATGGAATTAGGAATAGATAGAACAGAGATAAGAAAGAAAAATTTTCCAACAACCTTTCCATTTAAACAAACGTTAGTCCATACAGTTGACTCAGGAGATTATGTTGCTGGTTTAGATAAAGCTAAACAAATGGCGGACTATGATGGTTTTGAATCTAGAAAAAAAGAATCTGAGTCTAGAGGAAAATTAAGAGGAATAGGCGTTACATCTTATTTTGAAGCATGTGGTATAGCTCCATCTGCAGCAGTTATGTCGCTTGGATGTGGTGTAGGTTTATGGGAGTCAGCTGAAGTTAGATTTAATCCAACAGGACAAGTAACTGTTTATACTGGATCTCACTCACACGGTCAGAGTCACCAGACAACATTTGCACAAATAGCAGCAGACGAACTAGGAGTTCCAATGGAAAATATTGATATTGTACATGGAGATACTGACAAAGGTACTTTTGGTATGGGAACTTATGGATCTAGATCTTTGACAGTAGGAGGTATTGCAATAGTTAATGCATGTAAGAAAATTGTTGAAAAAGGTAAAAGAGTTGCAGCAAAAATGTTAGAAGCAAGTCCTGATGAAGTAGATTTTAAAGATGGAGAATTTGTTGTAGCTAAATCAAATAAAAAGAAAACTATAGGAGAAGTTGCTTTTGCTTTATACTTACCAGGTTCAAGAGATAGTGATTTTAAATCTCCTTTACCTGAGGGTGAAGAACCAGGACTTAAAGAAACATCATTTTTTGACCCTGCGAATTTTTCTTTTCCAGCTGGATCACATATTGCAGAAGTTGAGATAGATCCAGATACCGGAGAAGTAAAACTTGAAAAATATACTGCATGTGATGACTTCGGAAGAATAGTTAATCCAATGATAGTTGAAGGACAGGTTCATGGAGGTTTGGCACAAGGTATTGGGCAAGCACTTTATGAAAATGCTGAGTATGATGAGACAGGCCAACTTATGACTGGTTCATACATGGATTATACAATGCCAAGAGCAGATAATTTTCCAGAATTTAATATTGGCTACACATGTACTCACGCTACCACAAATCCTTTGGGAGTAAAAGGATGTGGAGAAGCTGGAGCAATAGCAGCCCCTCCAACGGTAATGAATGCGGTAATCGATGCATTAGGTGGGCAAGAAATTACTATGCCAGCTACAGCAGAAAAAGTTTGGAAAGCCTGTAAATCAATGAAAAAATCTAACGCTAAAGCAGCATAAGGAGAAATATGAAATCATTTAATTATCATTCTGCAAAAGATAGTAAAGAAGCGTCAAAACTTTCTTCTTCAAATTCTGCCTTTTTGGCAGGAGGAATGACTACAATTCCATCTATGAAGTTAGGATTAGCAAGCTACAAAGATATAATTGATATAAAAGGTATAAAAAAATTATCAGGTATAAAAGTCAGTGGCAAATCTGTTATTATTGGCGCTACAACAAAACATGTTGAAGTAGCAAATTCTAAGGATGTTAAAAAAGCTATTCCTTCGCTTGCCTTATTAGCTGAAGGGATCGGAGACCCTCAAGTGAGAAACAGAGGAACTATTGGTGGATCGATCGCAAACAATGATCCTTCAGCAGACTACCCTTCAGCATGCGTAGCTTTAGATGCAATAGTACATACAAATGAAAGAAAAATAGAAGCATCTAAATTTTTTAAAGGAATGTTTGAAACTGCTTTAAAAAAAGGAGAATTAATTGAAGCTATTGAATTTAAAGTTCCTGAAAAATCAAGTTATCAAAAACACCCTAATCCAGCTTCAAGATATGCTGTAGTCGGAGTTTATGTAGCAAAACATAAAAATGGGACAATAGTAGCTGTAACAGGTGCTAAACCATGTGTTTATAATGATAAAGATTTGTCAAAAGCTTTAGACTCAAATTTTTCGGCTAATTCAATATCAGGAATGAAGTTGAAAAGTTCTGATATGAATTCTGATATCCATGCATCTGCAGAATACAGAGCTAACTTGGTAGTTATTCAAGCTAAAAAAGCTGTTGAGGCTTGTTAGTAAACATTTATATTTTATCAAATGAAAAATTCATTTGATGAAAAAATTCTCGAAGAAGCTAATGATTGGATAGAAGCTAATCAAAAAGTAGTTTTAGCAACTGTAATTCAAACGTGGGGATCGTCTCCAAGACAAGTCGGAAGCAGAATGATAGTAAATGAAAAAGGAGATTTTTCAGGATCTGTTTCTGGCGGGTGTGTTGAATCAGCTGTTGTTAGAGAATGCATGGGTTTAATTAAAGATAATAAACCATGTAAAAAAATAGAATTTAAAGTTTCTAATGAGAATGCTTGGGAAGTAGGACTTGCTTGTGGCGGAGAAATTGCAGTTTATTTAGAACAGATTACTTAAATTTAATGAAACATTCTCAACTTAAGGAAATAATTAAAAAAAAAGCTTCAAAAACGGAATTTGCAATCGTAACAAATCTTGAAAATGGATTAAGTGAAATATATGAGCCAAAGAAATCATTAAGCAAAGATTTTGATACACACAAAGATCAAATAGAAAACTTTTTTAAATCAAAAAAAAACGGAGTTATCGAAAATACTGAGATTTTTGTTGAAACTTATATAAGACCAACAAAAGTAATTATAGTTGGCGCGGTGCATATAGCCCAATACCTTGTAGATTTTGCTCGAAGTTTGAATTTTGAAATATTAATAATCGATCCACGGGGTTATTTTGCTACAGAGCAAAGATTTCCAAATTTAAAAATAATAAATAAATGGCCAGATGAAGCGTTTGAAGAAATAGAAACAAATGAAAATACTGCGTTAATAGCGTTAACCCATGACCCTAAAATTGATGATCCAGCAATTAAACATGCATTGAATAAAAATTTTTTTTATATTGGAGCTTTGGGTAGTAAAAAAACACATGAAAATAGATGTATTAGATTAAGACAAACAGGTTTTAATGAAAAACAAATTAATTCCATACATGGACCAATTGGTATAAAATTAGGAGGAAAGTCAGCTCCAGAGATAGCTTTGTCAATAATTGCTCAATTAGTAGAGGTGACTTATAAAAAATGAAAAAATATTTGTTATATTTATTTGTAATTTTAATACCTCTAAATTATTCATACGCCGATAAACTTTTAAAAAGTGGGTTTTTAAGTGGCGAATGGGACTTAGATACTAATTTTAATTTAGATAATCCAAATGATAAAATTATTATAATTTTTAACCATGGTTCAGCCGAAAATGACAAACCATCTAAAGATTGTGTTTGGAAAAATAATATAAGAAATTTTGCATCACTATCAGGTAATAAAATTAAAGATAAAGAAGTTTTAGTTTATCTTTTATGCACAGATGATTTGGGAGGTGATAATTGGAAAATATTTTGGAAAAATAAAGACGTAAAATATAAAGGAACACCAAAATTAGAAAAAAGAGTAAGCGCTAATGTTGATTTAATTGAAAAATTTATTAGCTTAGGTGTCCCAAATAACCAAATTTTCATGGCAGGACAATCATGTGGAGGATGGGCGACAATGATGCTTATTTCAAGATATCCAAATAAAATAGCAGGAGGTATTTCAACTCACCATGCTTGCTATGGTAAATTATCTAGAAAATATAAAGTTAAAAAAGTTGGTATAGAAAAAGCTTTAAATAATTTTAAGAAAAAAAAACCTGTCGCATCTTACTTTAGGGAAAAACAATTAAAAGAAATAAACATGGCAAAAAATCTTCCAATTTTGATCTTTACTCATCCAAAGGATCCATACGATGGTTTACTTTCAGACTGGGTAGAGGCCATTCCAGGTACAAAAAGAGTTGTAATAAGTGAGAATTATAAAATTAATAATAAATCTTGTAAAAGAATTGGGGTTAATAACGGAAATAGATGGGATGAACCAATTAAGGACGGTCATCTTATGGCTTTAGGTGATTGTTTTCAGTATTATAATAAAACAATTCTAGAGTTTATTGAATCTAAAATTTAAATCTTGCGAATTAAATGATCAAAGTAATCATGTTGGCTGCTGGTCAATCAAAAAGGTTAAAAGGGGAAAATAAATTAATAAAAAATTATAAAAAAAAACCTCTTATAGTCCATACCATAAATTCTTTTAAAAGAAGCAAAGTAAGTAAAATAATTTTTGTTTTAGGATATCAGAACAAAGAAGTTAAAAAAATAATTAAAAAAAGTAAAAAATTTATTTTTGTACTTAATAAAAGCTTTAAACAAGGAATGTCTTCATCAATTAAGTCTGGTATCAAAAAGATAAAAAAAAAAGATAATGGATTTATTATAGCTCAATCCGATATGCCTTTCATAAAAACATCAGATATCAATAAAATTTGTAACTCTATAGAAAAAAAAAAATATTTAGTTCACGCGTTAAAATTCAAAAATAAAGTGGGTAATCCTATAGGTTTTGATATTTCAGTCCTTAACAAGTTTAAAAAAATTAAAGGAGATATTGGAGCAAAATATATAGTTAAAAGATTAAAAAATCATACAAATTTTATAAAAGTTTCATCAAGCAAAGTTTTTAAAGATTTTGATTTAAAAAAAGATTTTAATTAGTTTGAATGGGATTTCCCTTTAACCATTCACTTTCTTTATTTTCATAATGTTCTTTTTTCCAAATAGGAGATCTCTTTTTAATTTCCTCAATGATATATCTTGATAAATCATATGCTTCAGATCTGTGTGGGCAAGCTACCGCAATTATAATACTAATTTCCCCTAGACCAACATAACCTTTAACATGTTCAATAAATACAGATTTATCTTTGATATTTAGTTTTTTATCTACTTCATTGTAAATTTCTTCAAAGCTTTTAATTACAAGTTGATCGTGACTATCATATGTAATTCCATTAACTTTTTTATTTTCATTATTTTCTCTTACAGTTCCATAGAATACTATTGAAGCACCAAATTTTGATGAAGAAATAAATTCTTCAGCACTTTCTGTTTTAATTTTTTCTTTTGAAAGGTCAATTATTTTAGCATGAAGCATTAACCACCTCCAATTGGTGGAATTATTCCAATTTTTTGATTCTTAGTAATTTTATAATTATCTGAAATAATATTGTTGTCTTCAGAGCAAAATGCAGAACTTTTAATTATTTTTTTAAAACTTTCATTTCCCTTAAATTTAAGATCAACATAATTAATGATTTCATTTCTTAGATCTTTTACTGAACTATTTCCTTTTAAATCTAATTCTAAAAATTCTTTATCACTTAAATCTCTACTTGCACCAAATAGTTCAAGTTTAATCTTCATATTAAAAAATATTTTCTAAAAAATTTGGCAAACCATCTGGATTGGTCCATAATCCACTTTTTCCACCTTCCTTAATTAGTAATTTAACATTATCTATTTTAAGATGTGGATTAACTATTTTGCTTAAATCATAAATAGTAATTAAAGCTGCGTTAACACCCATTATTGCTTCCATTTCAACACCAGTTTTTGAAACAGCAGATACAACACAAAAAACTTCTAAAGAGCTATCAATCTCATTCATAATAATTTTAGTTGCTGTATGGTCAATTGGCAGAGGATGACACAAAGGTATCAATTCACTTGTTTTTTTTACACCTAAAACAGCTGATACTTCTGCAAGACTAATAGGATCACCTTTAGGCATCTTATTGTTTTTAATAAGATCAAAGACTTCTTTACCAACATAAATTTTTCCTGATGCAAGCGCTCTCCTAAATGTTTCTTTTTTTTTAGAAACATCTACCATGTTAAAAGAATTCTTTTTAAAAATTTCTTTAGCCCAATCTTTCAATTCGTTTTGGTTTACTATTTTTAATTTATTCAATTAACCTCCAGTTTTAGATAAATTTTTAGTTGAGCCTGTATCTCCAAGTTCTAAATAATGAGATTCTTTTTTAAATTGCATTTGTTTTAATATAAGATCTTTTAATTCATTAAGTTGATCATCCTTTTGCAATAAATGTCTTACGCTAATTCCAGTATTTCCAAATAAACAAAGTCTTAAATCACCTCTAGATGTAATTCTTAATCTATTACAAGATTTACAAAAATCTTTTGAATATGGTGCAATTATTCCAAACTTACCTTTATATTCTGGTTTTATGTAATTTAAAGAAGGCCCAGCGTCTTTTCCTAAAGTTTGATAAATCCATTCATTTTTATTTAAATAATCTTTGAATACTTTAGATGATACATGATATTTCTTAAAATAGTCTAAATTATCACCTGTTTGCATTAATTCTATATATCTGAAATCAAGTTTGTTATTTTGAATAAATTTTGACCATTGATCAAAATCTTTTTCTGAAGAGTTAACTCCATTTAATAAAACAGCATTAATTTTAATATTTTCAAAACCTAATTCTTGTAAATTTTTAATTCCTTGTAAAATTTCTGGCAATCTGTCATGACCAGTAACATTTTTAAAAGTTTCAGCATTAAGACTGTCTATGCTTATGTTTATTGCATTTAAACCACTATCTACTAATTGTTTTGCCTTTTTGTCTAAATGATAACCATTTGTTGTAATTGCAACTTTTTTTATTCCAGTTTCATATTTTAGAACTTTAACGATATCAAAAAAATCTTTTCTAACAGTTGGTTCCCCACCTGTAATTCTAATTTTAGAAACTCCTAATTCAGAAAAGCATTTTGATAGGCGTCTAATTTCATCCAGATGAAGGAATTTTCTATTATCACTCTTATCAACCTGATAACCGTTTGGTAAACAATAGCCACATTTAAAATTACAAACATCCGTAATAGACATTCTTATGTACGGAAATGTTCTTCCAAAATTATCTTGAAGATGATGTTGCATAAAATAAATCTATACTAGAAAAATTGATTATTAAATTTAAAAATTAATAACAAAACAAACATAATTTCCCCTTTATACAACTTTGAATTGTAAAACTAGTAATTGAAAATATTTTTCTTTTTTTATTTTTCAAATTTAAATTTTTTGGTAACGTTAGATGAGATTTGAACGATACTAATTAGCATTGGAGGATATATGAAAAAAATAAAACAAAAATTTAATATTAAAAGAAGAAATTTCTTAACAGGAACAGCTTCATTAGCTGGTATGGCGGCAACAGCTTCAGTTTTGCCTATTAATATTGCAAATGCAAATCATACAGAAGGCAGTAAAGGGTTACCAGGATTCATAAGTTGGAAAGATAGAGATGCTTTAATTGTTCATTCAGATAAAGGAATTGAAACACATAGAAGTGCTATAGGTGAAAGTCTTATAACTCCAAATAGAAATATTTATATAAGAAATAACATGCCAACAATGTCAGATGCACAAATTGGTAATAGAGGTGATTGGAAAGTTTCTATTGAAGGCGTGAAAAATCCAAAAACTTTTACATTATCTCAATTAAAAAAATTAGGTCATACTACAATGGCTACAATTCTTCAGTGCTCAGGTAATGGCAGAGGTTTTTTTGAACACAAAGTTAGAGGATCTCAATGGGAAACTGGAGCAGCTGCTTGCGTTTTATGGACAGGTGTACCTATGAAAGTAGTTGTCGATGCATGTGGAGGAATTAATGGTAGTGCAGTATATATGACATCTGCTGGAGTTGATCATAAACCAACTGGCTTAGATCCAAAAAAAGCAATGGTGGAAAGATCTGTTCCTAAAAAAGTTTTTAAAGATGCGATGTTAGCATGGGAAATGAATGGCGTACCTTTACCTAACGCGCATGGTGGACCATTAAGAATGGTTACTCCAGGATATTTTGGAATTAACAATGTTAAACATCTTGGAAAAGTTGCTTTTACTACAGAGCAGTCATCTGTAAAATATATGAAATCAAGCTATAGAATTTCTCCAATAGGAAAAAAAGGATCTCAATATCCTTCTTGTTGGGAGATGCCAGTTAAATCGTGGATTACTAGACCTACTGATGAAACAGGAACTGTGAAAAGCGGTAAAGTTCAGATAGTTGGAGTAGCAATGGGAGGCACAAGAAACGTAAGAAGTGTCAAGGTATCCATAGATGGTGGTCAAAGTTGGAAGAGAGCAAAATTTATTGGACCTAATTTAGGTAAATACGCTTGGAGACAGTTTGCTTTTGAAGCGACTTTATCATCAGGAACTTATAATATTGCTAGTTTAGCATCTAATGGTCGAGATAAACAACCAGAGTTAAGAATGGAAAATAGAAGAGGGTATGCTCATAATGGTTGGAAAGATCATAGTGTGAATATTACTGTAGTATAATATTTAAAAAAGTTTTAGAGTCAGTTAATGAAAATTGTAAAATTTTTATTAATGATTTTATTTTTATTCAGCATAAATATTAAAAATTTATTAGCAGATAACGCTAAAATGGTTAAAGGACTTGAAATTTTTAATGAGATAGCAGGATGTGCAGGATGTCATACACTAAAAGCTGCTGGATCAGAAGCTAACATCGGACCAAATTTAGATACTGTAAGCCTTACAGAAGAATCAGTAAAAGATATGGTTACTCATGGACTTGGAGTCATGCCAGCTTATGGAGAAGGTATTTTAACGAAAGAAGAAATAGATATCGTATCTTTTTATGTAGCAAATTCTGTAGGTAAATGAATAATATTTTAAGTGAAGATGAAATAAATACTTTTAAAAAAGATGGAGCGGTATTTTTAAAAGGAAAATTTGATATTAGTTGGATTAAAAAACTTCAAAAGGGAATAGATAAAGATATAAAAAATCCAAGTCCAAGATTTAAATCTCATACTATAGAAAAAAATGTTCCAGCTTATTTAGAAGATTATTGGACTTGGCATTTAGTCCCAGAATTTAAAGATTTTGTATTTAATTCACCCTATGCAAAAATTGCATCAGAATTAATGTCAGCAAAAAAAATTAATTTAGTGATGGATAATTGGTTTTTAAGAGAAGGTGGATCTAAATCTAAAACTCCATTTCACCATGATGTAAGTTATTTTGATATGGAAGGAACTATGTGTGTACTCTGGTTACCTCTTCAACCAAGTAAAAAAGATGAAGGTGTTGCATGGGTTAAAGGCTCTCATTTATGGAATAAACTTTTTTTACGAGTTCTTTTTAAAGATGGACATAAAATTGAAGGTAACGAGTGCATAATTAATGGAAAAAAATATGAATTACCTCCAGATATTTTAGGAAATAAAGATAAATATGAATTTTTAAATTGGGATTGTGATTTAGGGGATTGTGTAATTTTTGATATGAGAACACTTCATGGTGCTCTAAGTACATTAATACCAAAAAAAACTTTAAGCAGATACACTTTAAGAGTTGCAAAAGAAGATGCAAAAATAAGTTACATAGGTGATTGGACCAGTTATAATTATAGAAAAGCTATGCAAGAATCTGGATATAAAAATGGTGATCCTCTAGGAGGAGAAATGTTTCCAACTTTATATGAAGCAAGTTAACTTCTAGCCCATAAGACTAGAAGTTAAATTTGTAACAATTTATCCTGCAGGTTTATAAAGACCCATTGCTTTTCCTGCCATCTCAGCTGTTTTAGCCATATCCATTTCTTCTAATATAGTAAAATTGCAAATGGCACCTGAAGCTTCGACTGCTAATTTAACTGCAGCCATTGATTCAAAGTCTTTTCCGCTAACACAACCAACAAAATCATAAGATCCTCTTGTTATTGAAAATGACTCCATTTTAGCATCTAATGCTGTTGCCAATGCATTTGCAGCAGCAGCTCTATCCTGTTTAGGATCTTTTATAAATCCTTTAAACGCTTGGGCAGTGTAGTTTCCGATTATATAATATTTAGCCATAATATTCTCCTTTCCTAAACATTTTAAAATAACATTATTGCAAAAATGTTATAATGAGTAAATTGCATAGTAGACACAACTTAAAGTAATGTTAAATTGTAAATTATGTACGAAAAATTTGGACAATTCATTAATGGAAAATGGCAACAATCTTCAGATAAATCTACTTATGAAGTTATAAATCCTGCTAATGAAGAAATTTTGGGAAAAGCTTCTAAAGCAACACCAGAAGATGTAAACCTTGCACTAAAATCTGCACAAAAAGGTTTAGAAGTCTGGAAGCAAACACCTCCTTGGCAAAGATCTTATATTATTAGAAAAATAGCTGACAAGATGAGAGAAAAACAAGATGTTCTTGCAAAATGGATGACATTAGAAGTGGGTAAACCATTTGCAGAAGCAAAAGGTGAGGTTGGTGGAGCAGCAGATATTTTTGAGTGGAATGCCGAAGAAACAAAAAGAATTTATGGACAAACAGTTGAGAGCAGATTTGTAGATACAAGAGTTCACGTATATTATCAACCAGTAGGAGTTGTTGCAGCGCTAACACCTTGGAATTTTCCTTTAGTTTTGTCTTCAAGAAAAATTTCAACAGCCTTAGCGGCTGGGTGTTCAGTAATAGTTAAACCTGATGTTATAACACCAGGAACAGTTATGGAATTAGTTGATATTTGTAGAGAATGTGGAGTTCCTGCTGGTGTAGTAAATTTATTATCTGGTGACCCGCCAAGTATTGCTCAACAACTAATTTCATCAGATATTATAAAAAAAATTTCAATAACAGGATCAACTAGAGTAGGTAAACTAATTCTAAAACAAGCTGCTGATAAAGTTCAAAGAGTAACTATGGAATTAAGTGGTCATTCTCCATTTATAGTTTTTGATGATGCGGATATCCAAAAAGCAACTGATATGGCAATTTCTGCAAAATTTAGAAATAATGGCCAAGTTTGTATTTCACCTAATAGATTTTATATACAGGAAAATAAAAAAGATGAATTTGTCGGTTTATTTGTTGAGAAAACAAAAAAATTAAAAATAGGTGATGGAATGGATCCTAATGTTCAGCTTGGACCTTTAACCACTAAAAAAAGATTAAATGAGGTTGAGGAATTAGTTGAAACAACCAAAAAAGAAGGTGGCAAAATTTTATTAGGTGGAAAACGACCTGCTGGATTCAATAAAGGGTTTTATTATGAGCCAACAATTTTTGATAATGTAAAAGATGATTTTACTATTATGAAAGTTGAACCGTTTGGACCACTTGTTCCAATTTTATCATTTAAATCATTTAATGAAGTAATTGAAAGAGCAAACAATAATGATTTAGGTCTTTGTAGTTATATATGTACAAACTCAATGGAAAAAGCTCACCGAGCATCAGAATTAATGGAAACAGGTACTGTTGCTGTTAATACTCCACTAGTAGCTATAGCAGAAGCTCCATTTGGAGGAATAAAACAAACTGGCTACGGAAGAGAAGGCGGATCTATGGCTATAAAAGATTATTTAAATGTTAAATATACTCACTTAGGCATCAAAGGTTAAAAACTAACTAACAATTTTAAAGTCAGATTTATATTTTTCATTTAAAGATATTCCTAATCCAGGAGTATTATTATCAAGATTTATAAAACCATTTTTTGGCTCAGGCTCACCTTTAAACAAGTAATAAAATAATTCATTTCCTATTTCAACTTGATGGACAGGAAAAAATTCCGAAAAAGGACAATTATTACTTGCCATTGTTAAATGATAATTATGCATTTGTCCTGCATGAGGAATAACAGGAACATTATATTTTTCTGCTAATGAATTTATTTTATGACCTGCAGTTATTCCACCTACACGATTAGCATCGTATTGTATATAACTTACAGCTTTAAGTTCTAACAGATGCTTGAAACCCAAAAAACTAAATTCATGTTCTCCACCAGCTATTGGGATATCACCCAAAGCATTTAGTTCTGCATAACCAGATATATCGTCTGGTATTACAGGTTCTTCTAACCATTTTGGTTTAAATTTTATTAATTCTGGAATTATTTTTTTCGAATATTCTAAATTCCATCCCATATAAGCTTCAAGCATTAAATCATTTTTATAACCAACTACTTCTCTCACGGCATCAACTAGTTTAATATTGTTTTTAATTCCATCAGGTCCATCTTTTGGTCCCCAACCAAAGCGCATTTTAAACATTTTGAATCCTTCTTTTAAATATTTATCAGCTTCTATTTGTAGATCTTTAATGGGCTGGCTATATAATTTTGAAGCATAAACAGGAATTTTATCTTTTGTTCTTCCTCCAAGAAGTTCAAAAACTGGTTTGTTTTTTATTTTACCCATTAAGTCCCATATACCAAGATCAATTGCTGAAATTCCTATCATACCAATTCCTTTTCTTCCCCAAGCCATGGTGCTTCTATACATTTTTTCCCAGAGGTATTCGTAATCAAATGGATCTTCACCAATTACTAAATCTTTTAAATAACAATCTATAGCTTTTTTTGTAACTTCGGGTGCAAGAGCAGCATTCCCTAAACCTATTGTTCCATCATCTGCTATAACTTCACATACTAACCATTCATGAAATCTAAATGATTTCATTTTATCTCCTTTTTCCTTAAGTAGATCAGTTGGATTTGTACAAAAGTTTTGAGCTGGAGGAACTATTTCCCCAGTCCATTTGTAAATTGTAGTTTTAATATCTTTTATTTTAGTCATGCTTAGAGATATTCTGTGCCATTGTTAAAGCAATTTTAAATGATTGTAATGTAGGTTCTAAATTCGCTTGATTTTTACCAGCTATATCAAAAGCAGTTCCATGTGCAGGTGTTGTAATTGGAATTGGAAGACCTCCCTGAACAGTTACCCCTCTATCAAAACCAAATGCTTTAAGTCCGGATTGAAGAGCATCATGATACATGCCAACTATACAATCATGATTTTTATTTTTAAAAGCTGTAATAAATGATGTGTCACAAGGCAATGGTCCATCAGCATTAATTCCCAATTTTTTTGCTTCTTCAATTGCTGGTATTATTTCATTTTTTTCTTCAGTACCAAATTCAGCATGAGGGTTCAGTGCCTGTACAGCAACTCTAGGTTTTTTTACACCATTTAATATCATCGCATCATTAATTAATTTTATTGGTTTAATAATATTTTCTTTTTTTATGTGAGAAGGAACTTCAGAGATTGGCATGTGAGAAGTAACTCTAGCAGTCCAAAAGTTATCTACAACATTAAATTCACAAAAATAATTTTTTACATCAAGTCTTTCTGCCATTAAATGAAGCTCATCAGAAAATTTATTTCCACCAAGCTTCATACTAGTTTTATTAAATGGTCCAAAGTTTATTGCATGTATTTTTTTTTCTTTTGCAAGGTCAAGAGCTAAATTCAATGCTTCTAAAACACTTTCTCCAGATTCTTTTGAGCATTCTGCAATTTTATAACTATGATTTTTACCTTTAGAAATATCTAAAAAAAATTTATTTCCAGTTTTAAAATCAATTTGACCAAATTTATCTACAAATTCAAAATTATGAGATTTACCAGAAATTTTACTTCCACTTTCTAAAATATTCTTTTCACCAA
>CACFAF010000004.1 GCA_902564245.1 uncultured Pelagibacteraceae bacterium
AGATGCATCTAAATCTGATCCAAATTGAGCAAATGCAGCCATTTCTCTATACTGGGCTAGTTCTAATTTCATTGATCCTGAAACTTTTTTCATTGCCTTTGTTTGTGCTGATGATCCTACCCTTGACACAGATAAACCTACATTTATTGCTGGCCTTATTCCTTGGTTAAATAATTCTGTTTCTAAAAAAATTTGTCCATCTGTAATTGATATTACATTTGTTGGAATGTAAGCTGATACATCACCTCCCTGTGTTTCTATAATGGGTAAGGCTGTTAATGATCCACCACCATGATCATCACTTAATTTTGCTGCTCTTTCAAGTAGTCTACTATGAAGATAAAATACATCGCCAGGATAAGCTTCTCTACCTGGTGGTCTCCTTAATATTAAAGACATTTGCCTGTAAGCTACTGCCTGCTTGGACAAATCGTCATAAATGATTAACGCATGCATTCCGTTATCTCTAAAATACTCACCCATAGCACAACCAGTATAAGGTGCTAAAAATTGAAGTGGCGCAGCATCAGATGCAGTAGCTGCTACAATTGTTGTATACTCCATAGCTCCGGCTTCTTCTAAAGTTTTTTGTATTTGTCTAACTGTAGATCTTTTTTGACCAATTGCTACATATACACAATAAAGTTTTTGTTTTTCATCACCAGATTCATTTATTTTCTTTTGGTTAATAATAGCATCTATAGCAACTGCTGTTTTTCCAGTTTGTCTATCACCAATAATTAATTCACGTTGGCCTCTTCCAATTGGAACTAAACTATCTATCGATTTTAATCCTGTTTGCATTGGCTGACTTACAGATTGTCTTGGAATTATACCTGGAGCTTTTACTTCAACTCTGCTTTTTTTAATTCCTTTATCTAGAGTACCCTTACCATCAATAGGATTTCCTAATCCATCTACAACTCTTCCTAATAATTCTTTTCCAACTGGTGTATCGACAATTGATCCAGTTCTTTTTACAACATCTCCTTCTTTAATATTTTTATCATCACCAAAAATAACAACTCCAACATTTTCACTTTCTAAATTTAATGCCATTCCTTTTGAACCATCTGCAAATTCCACCATTTCTCCTGCTTGAACATTATCTAGTCCATATATTCTAGCTATACCATCTCCTACAGATAGAACTTGACCAACCTCCGTTACCTCTGCTTTATCACCAAATTTTTTTATTTGTTCTTTTAATATTTTAGTTACTTCTGAAGGATTTATTTCCATTTAAGCCTCGATCATTTTATTTTGAATTTGCTGTAATTTATTTTTTATAGATGTATCAATCATTGTACTTCCTATTTTAACAATTAATCCACCAATTAAACTTGGATCATTCTTATAGTTTAATTTTATTTTGGAGTTAAAATTTTTGGATAATTCCTCTTTAATATTATCTATTTCAACATTTGTTAAGCTTTTAGAAACAATCAATTCTGCTTTTATTTCACCTCTTTTTTTTGAACATGTTTCTAAAAAATTATTAAGTATTTTTTCAATATAAAAAAATCTTCTTTTTATAATTAAAAAATTTAAAAATTTTTTTAATAAATCATTTAGATTAAATTTATCAAAAATTTTTGTAATAACTTTTATTTGGTCTAATTTTTTATTAGTAGGATCTTTAATAAATGAATTAAAATCTTTATTCTCAGATATTAATTTTAATATTGATAGACAATGCTTTTCAATCTCTTCTATAAGATTGTCTTCTTTAGCTAATTCATAGAGTGCTAAGGAATATCTATTAGCTGATGTATCAGAAAAACCTCTATTTTTACTCAATTTATATCCCTTATTATTTTTGATGGTTTCTTAAAATTTGATTTTAATTAACATATGACTGTATTCTCTTCAAGTCACACATTATCACAAGAAGTCTTATTTTATTGATTAATTAAAGCTTATAGGGTCAACATCAACAGTTAGTTTCAATCCAATGGGGAATTTAAATTTTTTGATAACACTTCTTAGTGAATTTTGAAGCTTAGATGTTTTTTTACCTCTTACCAATAATCTCATTCTAAATTTTTTTTTTAATCTATAAATTGGAGCTTCTACTGGTCCAAGAATTTCTCCTTTAATAGATTTTTTGATAAAATTCTTAAACTTAATAGACTCTCTCTCTAGTATTTTTTGGTTATTGCCAGTAATAATTAAAGCAATAAATCTCTCATATGGAGGTAAACTATTTTCTTTTCTTAAAATTAACTCTTTATTTAAAAAAATATCTGGATTCTTATCTGTAATATCTGCAATCATTTTAGTATTTAAATTATATGTTTGAAAATAAACTATAGCTGGTTTACCAGCTCTTCCAGCTCTACCAGAAAGTTGGTGATATAATTGTAAATTTTTTTCTGCACCTCTTAAATCGTATCCTTTAGTTGATAAATCAATATCTACTACGACAATACAATTTAGATTTGGAAAATGAAATCCTTTAGAAATTAATTGAGTACCTATTAAAATTTGTATTTCATTACTTATAATTTTTTCCAATATTTGTAATGAATTTTTTTTATTCATTGTATCACTAGAAAAAATAATAGACTTTTTATTTGGAAAATTTCTTTTAACCTCTTCTGAAATTCTTTCTACACCTGGGCCACAAAAAATAAAATCACAACTACCTTCTTCAATACAATTTCTTTTTAATAAAGTTTTATATCCACAATAATGGCATAATAAGTTATTCTTATTTTTGTGATAAACTAAATTTATAGAACAGTTTGGACAAGAAAAACTTTTAAAACATTTTTTACATAATACGTTTGGAGAAAAACCTCTTCTATTTAAAAAAAATAAAACTTGATCTTTTTTTTCTAAATGAAAATTAACTTTATTAACTATCTCCTTTGATAACCATGATTGAGTTTCTAATTTTACATTATTCAAATTAATTATCTCAAATTTTGGCAAAGATGCGTCTTGATATCTTTTATCTAATTTGGATAAACCATATTTGCCTTTTTTTATATTATGAAAAGTTTCAACTGAGGGAACGGCTGTTATTAAATTTATAGGAATATTTTCAAAAAATGCACGTGATATTGCCATATCTCTTGCATTATAAGTAACACCTTCATCTTGTTTATAAGATTGGTCATGTTCTTCATCAACAATTATTAATCCAAGGTTTTTAAATGGTAAAAATAACGAAGAACGTGCTCCAATCACTACTTTTATTGTTTCATCCGATATTCCACTCCAAATTATTTCTTTATTTTTTTTTGTTACTCTTGAGTGCCAAATAGCAGGTTTAAAGTTAAAAAATTCTTCAAATTTTTTTTCAAATTGACCTGTTAAACCAATTTCTGGCAAAAGAATTAACCCTTGAAAACCTTTGAAAATTAATTGTTTTAGAGCCTCAAAATAAATAATTGTTTTACCAGAGCCAGTAGTTCCTTGTAAAACATGAACCCTAAATTTTTCATTTAACTTGTTCATTTTTTTTAGACAATCTTTTTGATCATTTGAAAGTTTAAATTTATTTACTTCAAAATTTATTTTAAATTTTTCATAGTTCTTTTTTGGAAGTTTTTCTATTGCATTATTACTTAATAATAGCAGCTTAAGAGCTAAACCTTTAGGAACCATATTATAATCTGAAAACCAATTTAAAAATTTTATTGTACTAACTTTTAAAGATGTAACATTAAGTTTTTTAATAACTTTTTTAGTTTCAAATTTTTTATCATTTTTTTTTTCAAATTCATTCCAGACTATCCCAGTTACTTTTGATTTTCCAAAGGGAACTACAACATAATCTCCTACTTTAAGATTTATATTAGTGTCATATGTAAAAGGATAATCAAATATATTTGGTAAAAGAATCGGTACTTTCATATTTTAATAGTATGAAAATAATTTATGAGTGTATCGCTCGTTTGTCTACAGATAATGCTGCTTCTTTGACAGCTTCTGAAAAGGTTGGATGTGCGTGACAAGTTCTAGCTATATCTTCAGAACTAGCTCCAAATTCCATAGCAATTCCTATTTCGGCAATTAACTCTCCAGCATGTGGGCCTATTATGTGAGCTCCTAAAACCTTATCAGTTTTTTCATCTGCTAAAATTTTCACAAATCCCTCGGGTTCATCGATTGCTTTAGCTCTTGAATTCGCCATAAAAGTAAATTTACCAACTTTATATTTTTTCTTTAATTCATTTAAATTCTCTTCTGTTTTTCCTACATAAGCAACTTCTGGAAAAGTATAAATAACTCCTGGTATAAGGTCATAATTAACATGTCCAGATTGGCCAGCTATAATTTCTGCCACTGCAATTCCTTCTTCTTCAGCTTTATGAGCTAGCATTGGTCCTTTTATTACATCTCCAATTGCATAAATATTTTTTATATTAGTTTGAAAACTTTTATCAGTCAGTATTCTTTTATTATCATCTAATTTAATTCCGATAGAATTTAAATTTAAGTTTTTCGTATTTGGTTTTCTTCCAACAGATATTAAGACTACGTCAGCATCAAAATTAACCTTTTTTTCTTTATTAGAAGTTATAACTGTTACTCCATCTTTTTTTTTAGTTATACTTTCAACTTTAGTTTGCATATGGAAATTAATTCCTTGCTTTTTTAAAATTTTCATAAATTCAGTAGATATTTCTCTGTCCATTCCTGGAGTAATATGGTCTAAAAATTCAACAACATGTACCTCTGATCCTAATCTTGACCATACAGATCCCATTTCTAAACCTATATATCCCCCGCCTACAATAACCATCTTTTTTGGGACAGCCTTTAGAGATAAAGCTTCAGTAGAAGATATAATTGTTTTATCATCAAAATTTATACCTGGTAGTGAAACTGGTTCAGAACCTGTACATATTACAGTTTTTTCTGCTTCTATAATAATTTCTTTTTTTTGGTCATCAATTATAGAAATTTGGTTTTTTGACTTGAAAGATCCTAATCCTTTAAAGTAGGTTACTTTATTTTTCTTAAACAAAAATTCCACTCCCTTAGTTAAAATATTTACTGCTTTATCTTTATTTTTCATCATTTTTTCTAAATTAAGTTTAACTTCTCCAATTTCAATTCCAATTTTTGGAAAATTTTTAGCTTTATGAAAATTTTCTGAAAAATTTAATAAATTTTTTGAAGGTATACATCCAATATTCAAACATGTGCCACCTAAGGAACCTCTAGATTCTATACATGCTGTTTTGAAACCTAGTTGAGCTAGTCTAATTGCACAAACATAACCACCGGGTCCTCCACCAATAACTACTACTTGAAATTTTTCTTGCATCTAAATATCTAAAAATAATCTTCTAGGATCTTCTAAATTTTCCTTAACTGTTTTTAAAAATGAAACTGATTCTTTTCCATCAATAATTCTATGATCATAAGATAATGCTAAATACATAATAGGTCTAACTTTTATTTCTCCATCTACTACTACGGGTCTCTCAACTATATTATGCATTCCTAATACACCAGATTGGGGTAAGTTTAATATAGGTGTTGATAGCATAGATCCATAAACTCCTCCATTACTAATAGTAAACGTTCCTCCTTGAAGATCTTCAATATTTAATTGTCCATTTTTTGCTTTTTCAGACATAGTTTTAATTTTTTTTTCA
Source organism: uncultured Pelagibacteraceae bacterium (assembly GCA_902564245.1). GTDB lineage: Bacteria > Pseudomonadota > Alphaproteobacteria > Pelagibacterales > Pelagibacteraceae > Pelagibacter. Next base: position 5,619 of record CACFAF010000004.1, read on the forward strand.
ATATCTGCAAATGAAAGTTCATCAGCATTCTTAATTACAGGAACTACAAGTCCCTTTTCAGTACCAACTGCAAAACTAATATTATAATAATTTTTATAGATTATTTCATCATCATCTATTTCAGCGTTGACTGCTGGAAAAATTTTTAAAGCATTTATACAAGCCTTTACAAAAAAAGACATGAAACCAAGTTTAATCCCATAACGATTAAGAAAATCTTTTTGGTTTTCATTTCGCATACCTATAATATTTGTCATATCTACTTCATTAAAAGTTGTTAGTAGTGCTGCATTTTCTTGTGCTTGCTTTAATCTTTTAGCTATTGTTTGTCTTAAACGTGACATCTTTATTCTTTCTTCTTGTCCATATTTTATTTTTCTCTCAGAAACTTTTGGGATTTCACCCATTATATTAATTAAGTCACTCTTAAGAATTCTGCCATCTTTTCCTGAACCACTGATTTTTTTTATATCTATATTATTTTCTGAAACAATTTTTCTAACAGCAGGTGAAAGGCTCTCATTTCTGTCTTTTAAAATTAAAGGTTTTTTTTCATGAATTTCATTTATTAAAACTAACGGTTTTTCTTTAAGATCATTTTTTTCTTCATCAAAAATTTTCGGTACATCTTTTTTTATCTCATTATTAAAATTTACAATATTATTTTCTGATACTGATTTTGATACCTCATTTTTTTCTACTTTAACTTTTTTGCTCGACACATTGCTGCTTATAGACCCGAGTAAAGCTCCAACTTCAACTATTTCTCCATTTTTGGCGTTAATTTCTTCTATGACTCCAGTTAGAGGTGATGGAACTTCTAAATTCACTTTGTCGGTTTCTAACTCTACAACTGGTTCGTCAGCTTTAACCTTATCACCTTTATTTTTTAACCATTTAGCTACTGTCGCTTCAGTTATGCTTTCTCCTAAAGTTGGTACTATAATTTTTTCATTCATATCTTTTATTCGAATACTTGATCTATTATATTTTTTTGTTGTGTAATATGCCTTTTAGCGTATCCAGTCGCTGGAGATGCTGCAGGATTTCTACCAATATACATGATTTCATTATGTTTAGCTCCAATATGATTTAATGTCCATTGAATATAATCTCGCACTAAAAGCCATGCACCCATGTTTTTAGGCTCTTCTTGACACCAGTAAAATTTTGCATTTTCAGCGTATCTAGCAATTTCTTTAACTAATGGTTTCACCGGAAAAGGATATAGCTGCTCTATTCTAAATATTACAATATTATCTTTTTTATTTTTTTCTCTTGCCTCTAATAGATCAAAGTAGACTTTGCCAGAGCACAGAATAACTTTTTTAATTTTTTTACTTTTTTTCAACTTTATAAAATCAGTCTCATTAGGATCGATTGCATGATCCCATAAGACTCTATGGAATGAATTTTTTTTTCCAAAGTCATCTAGTTTTGAAGTACACAATTTATTTCTCAATAAAGATTTTGGAGTCATAATAACTAATGGTTTTCTAAAATCTCTATGAATTTGACGTCTTAAGGCATGAAAATAATTTGCAGGAGTTGTGCAGTTCATAACCTGCAAGTTATCTTGTGCACATAGTTGAAGAAATCTTTCTAGTCTTCCGGATGAATGTTCTGGGCCTTGACCTTCATATCCATGAGGTAAAAGCATTACAAGGCCACTTGCTCTAGACCATTTTCTTTCTCCTGATGCAATAAATTGATCAATAATTATTTGAGCGCCATTTGCAAAATCACCGAATTGCGCCTCCCAAATAGTTAAAGTGCTTGGTTCAACTAAACTGTAACCATATTCAAATCCTAAAACAGCTAATTCTGACAAAAAGCTATCAACTACTTCAAAATTTTTTTGGTTTTTTGAAATATTGTTTAAAGGAATATAGCGTGAATTATCAACTTGATTCCTCAAAACTGAGTGTCTTTGGCTAAATGTTCCTCTTCCTGAGTCTTGTCCAACAAGTCGCACTGGAAAACCTTCTTCAAGTAAAGTTCCAAAAGCTAATGCTTCAGCAGTCGACCAATCAATTCCTTTTTTATCTATAACTGATTGTTTTCTTTGTTCTAGAACTCTTGAAATAGTTTTATGGACATTAATAGTTGAAGGAATACTATTAATTTTTTCAGAAATTTTTTCAATTTTTGATAAATCTACTCCACTTTTTCCTCTTTTATCTTTACCTTTTTCTGGTTTATACCTAGACCATGTTCCTTCGTACCATTCAATTTTAGGTTTATAATCTTTTGCTGTTTTATATTGTTCCTCAAGAAGATTTTTAAATTCATTTTTCATTTTGTTAAATTCTTCTTCATTGATAGTTCCTTCATCAATTAATCTATTTCCATAAACATTTAACGTAGTTGGATGTTGTCTAATTTTTTTATACATTAAAGGTTGAGTAAATGAAGGCTCATCACCCTCGTTATGACCAAATCTTCTATAACAAATCATATCTATAACCACGTCTTTGTTAAATTTTTGTCTGAACTCAATTGCAATTTTCGCACAATGAGTAACAGCTTCAGGATCGTCACCGTTACAATGTAAAATAGGAGCATCTACGACTTTTCCTAAATCTGAAGGATAAGGGCTAGACCTTGCAAATCTTGGACTTGTAGTAAATCCTATCTGATTGTTTACGATAATATGTATTGTGCCTCCTGTATTATGACCTGGCAAACCAGACATTGCAAAACATTCAGCTACCACACCTTGTCCTGCAAAAGCAGCGTCACCATGAATTAATATGGGTATTACTTTTTTTCTATTTAAATCTTTATGAAAGAATTGTTTTGCTCTTGTTTGTCCAAGTACAACAGGGTCAACAGCCTCCAAGTGTGAAGGATTATCTGTTAAACTTACATGTACTGGATTACCATCAAATTCTCTATTTGATGAAGCTCCTAGATGATATTTTACATCACCAGCTGAGTCTTCAAAAGTACTAGAAAATTCTCCAGCAAATTCATTAAAAATTCTTTTATAAGATTTTTGTAATACATTGGCTAAAACATTTAATCGGCCCCTGTGTGGCATTCCAATTTTAATTTCTTTAACACCTAGTTGACCACCTTTTTTGATAATTTGCTCCATTGCAGGAATTAGAGATTCTGCTCCATCTAATCCAAATCTTTTTGTTCCAACATATTTTTTTGCTAAAAATTTTTCAAAACCTTCAGCTTGAATAATCTTGTTAAGAATTGATTTTTTTCCAGTATTAGTAAATTTAATTTGATTTTCTTCTTTTTCCATTCTGTTTCTGAACCAAACTTTTTCTATTGGATCAGATATATGCATGTATTCAACACCAACAGTTGAACAATAAATTCTCTTTAAATTAGAAATTATTTCATTAACTGTTGAATAATTTTTATCCATATAAGAATGCAGAAAAATTTTCTTATCATAATCTTCCTTGTTAAATCCATGATCTGATGGATGTAATTCGTGAAGATATTTTCTTTCCATCATGCCAAGTGGATCTAAGTTAGCAATCAAATGACCTCTAATTCTGTAGGCTCTTATTAAAGCTATAGCTCTTATCGTATCTGCTTTATCTTTTTCAATTTCTTTATTATCTTTCTTAATTTCATCGTTATAATAAAAATTTTTATCTTCACTTAACTTTTTATCAATATTAATTTTTCTTCTTTTTCCTTTCCAACTAGGTCCTTCAATTTCTTTTACAATTAAATTTAGATCCTCATCCAAATTTTCAAAATATCTTTTCCAACTTTCAGGAAGCTTCGGGTCATTTTCAATGAATTTTAAATACATATCTTCGATAAAAGCACTATTTGATTTACTTAAAAATGAAGTTTGTTCAAACTCTATATTTTTTGAAGAAGACATTAATTTAATTTGTTATTATATTATCTGAAATTAGATTTTCAATTAGACAATTTATTAAATAAAGTTTTTCCAATTTCTGCAGGTGATTTTGCAATGGTTATGCCACAATCTTCCATTTTTTTTATTTTATCTTTTGCTCCACCTTTGCCTCCAGAAATTATTGCTCCAGCATGACCCATTCTTCTTCCAGGAGGCGCAGTTATTCCTGCTATAAAACCAACTATAGGTTTTTTAATTTTGTGATTTTTTACAAAATCTGCAGCTTCTTCCTCAGCAGTTCCGCCAATTTCCCCTATCATTAATATAGATTTTGTCTCATTATCATTTAAAAACAAATCCAGACAATCTATAAAATTAGTTCCGTGGATTGGGTCACCTCCAATACCAATGCATGTCGATTGACCTAGTCCATTTTCAGTAGTTTGTGCTACAGCTTCATAAGTTAAAGTACCAGACCTAGATACTATCCCTACTGATCCTTTTTTATGAATATTTCCAGGCATTATTCCTATCTTACATTCATCTGGAGTTATAATTCCTGGGCAGTTTGGACCAATCAATCTTGAATTAGAATTAACTAATCTTTTTTTTACCTTTAACATATCTAAGACTGGGATTCCTTCAGTTATACAAACTATTAATTCAATATCAGCATCAAGTGCTTCAATAATTGCAGAAGAAGCATATTTTGCAGGTACATAAATCATTGTAGCATTTGCATCAGTTTTTTCTTTAGCTTCTTTTACAGAATTAAAAACTGGTCTTTCCAAATGTGTTTGCCCACCTTTATTGGGGGTCACACCTCCAACTAAATTAGTTCCATATTTAATTGCTTGTTCTGAATGAAATGTCCCATGGTTACCTGTAAAACCTTGGCATATAACTCTTGTATTTTTATTTACTAAAACTGACATTCTATTTTATTGCCTCTACAACTTTTTTTGCTGCATCGGATAAGTCTGTAGCAGATATAATTTCTAATCCAGAATTATCTAGAATTTTTTTTCCTTCTTCAAATTTAGTTCCTGCTAATCTTACTACAAGTGGAACATTTATCTTAATTTCTTTTGCAGCATCAATAACTCCTTGTGCAAGAACATCACATCTCATTATACCTCCAAAAATATTTATTAAAATTCCCTTAACATTTTTGTCTGATAATATTATTTTAAATGCAGCTGAAACTTTTTCTTTTGACGCTCCACCCCCAACATCTAAAAAATTTGCTGGCTCTTGTCCGTATAACTTAATTATATCCATTGTTGCCATGGCTAGCCCAGCACCATTAACCATGCATCCAATTTTACCATCTAATTTAATATAAGCTAAATCATGTTTACTTGCTTCTATCTCCGTACTTTCTTCTTCATTCAAATCTCTTAACTCTATAATTTCTGGATGTCTAAATAATGCACTATCATCAAAACTTATTTTTGCATCTAAGCAAATAATTTTATTTTCTTTTGTTAAAATTAATGGATTAATTTCAACAAGATTTGCATCGGTATTAACAAACATTTTATAAATAGATTTAATCAAGTTGATAGCTTGTTTTTTTGCATCTAAATTAAGATTAAATATCTCAACAATTTTCTCACAATTTTCACTTGATATTTCATTTGATAAATCAACTTTTGTAGTCAATATTTTTTTTGGATTTTTTTTTGCAACTTCCTCAATATCTACTCCACCTTGATCACTTGAAATAAATGCTATTTTTGAACTTTCTCTATCGACTAAACATGAAAGATAAAATTCTTTTTCAATATTTGATGTAGACTCAACATAAAGTCTTTTAACTACCCTTCCTTCAGGTCCAGTTTGATGTGTTACTAGTTTTTTTCCTAGCATTTCTTTAGCTGCACTACTAAGTTCGTCAATAGAATTTAAAATTTTAACTCCTCCTGCTTTACCTCTTCCGCCAGCATGAATCTGAGCTTTTAATACAAGTTTTTTAGATTTTAAAGTCTTTGCTTTTTCAACCAATTCCTCAACGGAATGTGCAAAAACACCCTCTGGAACAATCGCACCATATTTTTTTAAAATTTTTTTAGCTTGATGCTCGTGAATATTCATTATTATTTAGAAAGATCTTTATCAATTGCCGAAGCGGCCTCCCATAATTTTTTCACCGCATCTATAGAATGCATGAATTGACTTTTTTCTTTTTCGTCAAGACTGATTTCTTTTATTTTTTCTACACCATTCTTTCCAATAATAACTGGGACGCCTGCAAAAATATTTTTTACACCATATTCTCCATTGAGATGAACCGCACAAGGAAGTAATTTTTTTTCATCTTTTAAGTATGCTTCAGCCATTTGAACTCCTGATGCTGCTGGTGCATAAAATGCAGATCCTTTTTCTAGATATTTTACAATCTCAGCCCCACCATCTCTGGTTCTTTGATTAATTTCTTCCAATCTTTCATTCGACAGCTTTCCATCTTTTACAAGATCTAATAACGGTTTACCTGAAACTTTTGTAAATCTTGGTAAAGGAACCATGGTATCTCCATGACCGCCCATTACCATTGATTCAATTTCTCTTACAGGAACTTTGAGCTCTTGAGACAAAAATAATTTAAATCTTGAACTATCAAGTATTCCTGCCATTCCAACAACTTTATTAGTTGGTAAGCCTGAATATTTTTGAAACGCCATAACCATAACATCTAAAGGATTAGTTATACATATAACAAATGCACTAGGTGCATTTTTTTTTATACCTTCAGCTACTTGTTTTATAATTTTTAAATTAATTCCAAGTAAATCATCTCTGCTCATTCCTGGTTTTCTTGGAACACCTGCTGTTATAATAATTACATCAGAGTTTTTTATATCCTCATAATTATCTGTTCCAGATAATTTAACATTGAAACCATCAACCGATGAAGATTGCTCAATATCTAAAGCTTTTCCTTTTGCAACACCACCTACAACGTCAAATAAAACAACTTCATTCACTAATTCTTTTAAACCAATTAAGTGAGCCAATGTTCCACCGATCTGACCTGCACCAATTAAAGATATTTTTTTCATATTGTATTTATTATTTCATAGTTGGCATTACAAATTCAGGGTTTGATCTTATGCCAGAAGGCCACCTAGATGTTATTGTTTTAAGTTTAGTATAAAACCTTACTCCTTCAATTCCATGCATTGCACTATCACCAAATAATGATCTTTTCCACCCTCCAAAACTATGAAAGGCCATTGGAACTGGTATTGGTACATTAATACCCACCATACCAACCTGAATTTTACTAGAAAACGTTCTTCCAGCATCTCCATCTCTAGTATATATGCTAACACCATTACCATATTCATGTTCATTAATTAATTTAGTTGCCTCTTCAAAAGTTTTAACTCTAATAACTGATAAAACTGGCCCAAATATTTCTTCTTTATAAATTCTCATATCTTTTTTAACATTATCAAACAAACATCCTCCTATAAAAAATCCATTTTCATAGCCTTGAAGTTTTATATTTCTTCCATCTACAATCAAATTTGCTCCTTCTTTAACTCCTAAATCTACATAGCCTTTTACTTTTTCTAAGTGTTCTTTTGTTACTAATGGTCCCATCTCAGAATTCTTATCCATACCTGGTCCTACATTTAAAGCTTCAACTTTTTTTGAAAGTCTTGAAACTAGTTCGTCTCCTATACCTCCTACTGCAACAGCAACTGATTGAGCCATGCACCTTTCACCAGCAGATCCATAAGCTGCTCCCATTAATCCATTAACTGCACCGTCAATATCACAATCTGGCATAACTACTAAATGATTTTTAGCTCCACCTAAAGCCTGTACTCTTTTTTCGTTTTTTGCAGCATTCTCATATATATACTTTGCAATTGGGGTTGATCCTACAAAACTTACTGCTTTAATATCTTTGTTTTCTAAAATTGCATCTACTGACTCTTTATCGCCATTAACTACATTAAAGACACCATCTGGTAATCCTGCTTGTTTTAAAAGTTGTGCTAATTTTATTGAGCATGATGGATCTTTTTCAGACGGTTTTAAAATAAATGTATTTCCACATGCGATTGCTATTGGAAACATCCACATTGGAACCATTGCTGGAAAGTTAAAAGGTGTTATTCCTGCAACAACTCCTAATGGTTGACGCATAGACCAACTATCTACATCTGTCCCAACATTTTCTGAAAACTCTCCTTTCAAAATCTGAGGAATTCCACAAGCAAACTCAACGACTTCTAATCCTCGAGTTAAAGATCCTTTTGCATCTTCATATACTTTGCCATGTTCTGAAACTATTAACTCGGTAAGTTCTTTAGAGTTTTTTTCAATTAATTCTTTAAATTTAAACATAACTCTTGCTCTTTGAAGTGATGGTTTTATCGACCATAACTCAAATGCTTTTTTTGCAATTGAGACGGTTTTATCTAAATCTAATTTATTAGCTAAAATTACTTCTGATTTTTGTTCTCCTAAAGCAGGATTAAAAACTTTTCCTTTTCTATTAGATGAGCCTGATATTAGTTCACCACCAACATAATGCTGTATTAAATTCATGACAAAAATTATTTAATTAAGTAATTAACTTGTTGCAAGCATTTTCTTTATAGAGGCAATCGCTTTTGCAGGATTTAACCCTTTTGGACATGCATTTGTACAATTCATAATAGTATGACACCTATATAATTTAAGCTCATCAGCTACTTTCTTAAGTCTTTCTTTTCTATCTTCATCCCTACTATCAATTATCCATCTATATGCTTGCAATAAAACTGCTGGACCTAAATATTTATCACCATTCCACCAATAACTCGGGCAAGCAGTTGAACAGCATGCACACATTATACATTCATAAAGACCATCTAATTTTGATCGGTCTTTAACGGATTGTAAATTTTCTTTCTCTTCATTTTTTTTTGAAACTTTTAACCATGGTTCAACTGATGCATATTGTTTATATAAAGTGCTTAAGTCTCCAATTAAATCTTTTTGAACTTTTAAATGAGGCAAAGGATAAATATTTATATCACCTTTAATTTCTTTATGTGGTTTCGTGCACGCTAAACCATTTTTTCCATCCATATTCATTGCACAAGAACCACATACACCATGAGCACAAGATCTTCTGTAAGCAATTGATGGATCTATCTCGTTTTTAATCTTATTTAAAAGGTCTAATACTTTTGATGGACAATTATCCATATCAACTTCATAAGTATCTATACGTGGATTTTCACCACTTGATGGATCCCATCTATAAATATTAACTTTTCTAATATTTTTGGAACCTGTTGTATCTTTATAATATTTACCTTTTTGAACTTTAGAATTTTGAGGTAAATTTATTTGTACCATTAATAAACTCTTTCTTGTGGTGGAAAGTATTGTACATCATTTGTTAATGTTGATCTATGCACATCTCTATAAGAGATTTTTGTTTCACTACCTTTACACCAAGATAATGTATGTTTCATAAAATTATTATCATCTCTTTTAGGATGATCTTCTCTGGCATGAGCTCCTCTACTTTCTTTTCTTTCGTAGGCAGAATCTAGTGTTACAATAGCTTGTCTTATTAAATTATCAAATTCTAAAGTTTCAACTAAATCAGTATTAAAAATTAACGATTTATCTTTTACTGATATTGAGTCCATTCCTTCAAAGGGTTTTCTTATTTCTTGTACACCTTCCTTTAAAGTTTTTTCAGTTCTAAAGACTGCACATTTTGATTGCATAGTTTTTTGCATTGATAGTCTTAAATCAGCAGTTCTGTTAGTTCCATTCCCATTTCTTAGCTTATCAAATCTATCTAAACATTTTTCCGTTTCTGAATTTGAGATTTTCTCATGTGGAGTTCCTGGTTTAACTATTTCTGCAGCTCTTTTTGCAGCTGCTCTTCCAAAAACTACTAAATCAATTAATGAATTTGATCCTAGTCTGTTGGCCCCATGAACAGATACACATGCTGCTTCACCTATAGCCATAAGCCCAGGTACAATTTTTTCAGATCCATTTACTGTTAAAACTTCAGCCTTATAATTCGTAGGGATGCCACCCATATTATAATGTACAGTGGGAACAACTGGTATAGGTTCCTTTGTTACATCAACATCAGCAAATAATCTTGAAGACTCTGAAATTCCTGGAAGTCTTTTCTCAATTACTTCTGGATCCAAATGATCTAAATGAAGGTGAACATGATCCTTTTCTTCTCCAACTCCTCGTCCTTCGTTAATTTCAATTGCTATTGATCTACTTACCACATCTCTTGATGCAAGATCTTTAGCTTTTGGAGCGTATCGTTCCATAAATCTCTCACCTTTAGAATTTAGTAGATAACCACCTTCACCTCGAACACCTTCAGATATTAAAGTTCCATGTCCATAAATTCCTGTAGGATGAAATTGTACAAATTCCATATCTTGTAAAGGTAAACCAGCTCTTAAAACCATGGCATTCCCATCACCAGTACAAGTATGAGCTGATGTTGATGAATAATATGTTTTTCCATATCCGCCAGTTGCTATAATTGTTATATGAGATCTAAATCTATGAATTGTTCCATCATTTAAATTCCAAGCTATTAAACCTTTGCACTCTCCATCTTTCATTAATAAATCTAAAGCAAAATATTCAATAAAAAATTCTGTATTGTGTTTTAATGCTTGTCCATACATAGTATGTAATATTGCATGACCAGTTCTATCTGCAGCTGCACAAGTTCTTTGAACAGTTTCATTACCATAATTCTTAGTCATTCCACCAAAGGGTCTTTGGTATATCTTTCCATCCTCAGTTCGGCTAAATGGAACCCCATATCTCTCTAATTCTAAAACTGCTCTTGGAGCTTCTTTACACAAATATTCTATACTATCTTGATCACCTAACCAATCAGATCCTTTGACAGTATCATACATATGCCATCTCCAATCATCTTCTCCCATATTGCCTAGAGCAGCCGAAATACCACCTTGTGCTGCAGAAGTATGACTTCTGGTTGGAAAAACTTTTGATACACATGCAGTTTTTAATCCTGCCTCACTAAGACCTACAGCTGCTCTTAAGCCTGCGCCACCAGCTCCAAGAACAACTACATCATATTCATGCTCTATAATTTTAAATGAACTCATAAACTCAATCTAAATAATAAAAATAATGTCGATATTGGAATTAGTATAGCAGACAAATATAGAAATTTATTTGCGACATTTTTTAATTTTTCATTCTTAATATAATCTTCAAAAACCTCACTAATACTTAATGCTGAATAGAAATAGGCAAAAATGATGAATAATGAAAAAATAAATTTAGTTGGCTGATTAGTAAAAAATATTAATACTTGTTCATAAGATTTATCGTAGAAAGACACCAAATTAAATATAAACCATAACATTAAGGGAACCAATATGATTGAGCTTAATTTTAAGAAAATCCATTTTTTAGTAGCACCAATCATAAAATTATATTTTTACCAAAAATTAAAATTGTTAAAAATATCGAACCAAATATAACTAATATACCAGTTATATTTGAAGTTCTTATTTCAAAACCATATCCAAAATCCCAAAATAAATGTCTAATTTCACATAAAATTTGAAAAGAAAAAGACCAAACTGTACTAACAATTAAAAATTTACCAAAATAAGTTCCAAAAAAATTTTGGATCAAATCATAATTTGTACTACCTAAAAATAATAGCGCCACCCAAACACAAATTAAAGTTATTATGATCACATTTATGATACCAGTTATTCTGTGTGAAATTGAAACAAGAGATGATATGTGCCAGTTATAAATTTGAATATGTGGTGATAAAGGATTATCGTTTTTCATTAATTATTTTTAATATATGCCTCCGCTATTTCAACTGCATTTAATGCTGCACCCCTTAATAAATTATCAGATACACACCAAAGGTTGACTGCTTTATCATTACTATTATCTTTTCTTATTCTAGAAATGAAAGTTTCATTTTTTCCTTCTGCTTCTAATGGAGTTATATACCCTCCATCTTTTCTTTCATCGATGACTTTGCATCCTTCTGCATTATTCAAAGCTTTACGAATTTTTTCTACAGTAAATTCATTTTCAAACTCTATATTAACTGACTCTGCATGAGAAACTAATACAGGAATTCTTACACATGTCGCAGTTATTTCTATACTTTTATTTAAAATTTTTTTTGTTTCATTAACTATTTTTAGTTCTTCTTTTGTATAACCTTCTTCTACAAATGTATCAATATGAGGAATTGCATTAAACGCAATCTGCTTAGTAAAATTTTTTGAATCAATTTTTTTATTTTCTAATGAAAGCTTAGTTTGTTCCAATAATTCATCCATAGGTGCTTTACCTGCACCAGATGTAGACTGATATGTAGAAATTACCAATCTTTTAATTTTAAATAAATCATGCAATGGTTTCAAAATTATAACTAGCTGAGCGGTTGAACAATTTGGATTAGCAATTATATTTTTTTTCATATCTTTTATATGATTCGAATTAACTTGAGGAACAATCAAAGGAACATCAGGATCCATTCTAAAAAAACTTGAATTGTCTATAACAACTGATTGCTGTGCAGCAATAGGAGCATATTTTTCAGAAATTTTTCCTCCTGCTGAAAAAAAAGTAATATTAGCTTTTGAAAAATCGAAAGTTTCTAAATTTTTAACTTCAATTTCTTTACCATTAAATCTTAATTTTGATCCTGCACTTTTGGAAGATGCAACAAAGTATAAATTATCTATTGGAAAATTCTTCTTTTCTAAAACTTCCAATATCTTCCTTCCAACATTTCCAGTTGCGCCTACAATTGCTATATTCATGGTGATTTAGTTATACTAAATGAAAGGTAAATCGCAAACTTTTCCCTCAAAAGTACTATCATTTATTGATATTTTAAATGCCTGAGAAACTACACAGTAGGGCTTATCTAGCATAGCAATTCCTATTACTTTTTTAAAATGTGGGGAGTATACGCCAGATCTCAGTTCTCCTATTTTTGAACTTTTATTGTCAATAAGATCTATAGATTTTGATACATTTATTTCTTTTGCATCAATTATTACTCCCATCAACTTTCTACTAATACCCTTTTTTTTAACATCTTTTAATTTTTCTTTTCCAAGAAAATTAACTTCAGTGTCTAAATTTACATATTTATCTAAGCCACACTCAAGTGGGTTATCAGTATTATCCATATCATTTCCATACGATAGTAAAGCACTTTCAATTCTCTCAATTAAATTTGGACATCCTGCTTTAACATTAAATTCTTTTCCAGCTTCAAATAATTTATCATATAAAGCAAGGCCAGATTTTGTATTTTCAACATAAATCTCATAACCACCTTGTTTTGACCAGCCTGATCTAGCAATCAAATGTTTTGCTCCTAAAAATTCAAAATAATCAAAACCAAAAAATTTCATCTCAGTAATTTTTTTTCCAAATATTTTTTCCATAAGTTTATAAGATTTTGGTCCTTGTACTGCTAATATATCTACGTTTGGTTCAAATATTTTAACATCAAATTTATTTCCGATTGCTAATCCTTTTGCAAATAAAATTACATCAGAGTCTGCAATTGAAATCCACCATCTTTCTTCACCAAGTTTTAAGATTACTGGATCGTTTATCAAACCTGCTTTATCATCAATTATAGGACAATAATAACATCTTCCTACTTTAGATTTTGAAAGATCTCTACAAGTCATTAACTGAACTAATTTTTCAGAATCCTTTCCAGAAATTTCAACTTGTCTTTCTCCTGCAACATCCCAAACTTGTACATTTTCTTTTAGATGATGGTATGAGTCTTCCAAAGAGCCAAATGCTGCTGGCAAAAGCATATGATTATAAGATGTGTATGCAGTCACGCCTTGCTTTTCAATCCTTGAGGTATAAGGTGTACTTCTGAGTCTTCTAGATCTTGCTATAGAATAATTTTTCATAGTTATTTACTTAAAAATTCCTTTACTAACTTTCTCATTTCAAATGCTTTTTCAAAAATTATCATATGTCCACAATCTGAAATAATTTTAGTTTCTGAATTTTTAATTTGCTCTGACATTTTTAATCCTACCTTAACTGGTACCATTTTATCTAAATCGCCAAAAATACATAAAGTTGGGCAGTTAATATTTTTAATAGCTTCTTCGCCATTCTTATAATTATTACATGCCTTTAAGTCCACTGCTAAAACTTCTCTAATATCCCTTGCAGAATTGACAATTTTTTTAACAGGGTTTCCTCCGATAAAAGCCTTTGATCCTTCATAACCCCATTTCATCATTAGTAATACTGCCTTTTCATCGCCTGCTTCTGCTAAATCAATTAGATCTTGATTTACAGGCATTTTGTTAGAACCTGCAACCAGGATAATTTTTTCTGTTAGTTCTGGATACCTAGATGAAAAATCTATAGCCACTAAAGATCCTTGAGAATGACCAATAATAATAATTTTAGATATATCTATTTTTTTCATTAATGATTTTATCCAATCAGAAATTGCTTCAATAGAGTCTAATGAGGGTCCTTCTGAATTACCATGTCCAGGTAAATCTACTGACAAAACATTAAAGCCCTGAGATACATAAAATTGTTCGTGTAAAGACCATACGATATGAGTGAGCCCACTACCATGAATCAACAAAATTGTTGATTTATTTTTATCAATGTCCTTGCCACTGGTTGACATGAACACGTCTTTATTATCGACGCTTAAATTCAGTTTAACTCCTTAGCCTTTTTTCTTAATTCAAATTTTTGGATTTTTCCTGTTGATGTTTTTGGAAGTTCACAAAATTCAATTTTTTTTGGAACTTTAAAACTTGCAAGAGTTTCTTTGCAAAAGGCAATTAGCTCTTTTTCTGAGATTGGCTTATCTTTTACCATTTCAATAAATGCACAAGGTACTTCACCCCATTTTTCATCGGGTTTTGCTACTACTGCTGCAATAGATACTGAAGGATGTTTTGCCAAAGTATTCTCTATCTCAATTGAAGATATATTTTCACCTCCTGAAATAATTATGTCTTTAGACCTATCTTGTATTTTTACATAACCATCTGGATGCATTACTGCTAAATCTCCAGTATGAAACCAACCACCTTTCATTGCACTTTCAGTGGCTTCTTTATTTTTAAAATATCCTTTCATTACCACATTTCCTCTAATCATTATTTCACCAATTGTTTTACCATCTTTTGGAACCTCTTCCATAGTTTCAGGATTCATAATAGTCACACCTTCAGTATTAGGATATCTTACTCCTTGCCTAGCTTTTATCTCATTCTGTTTTTCTTCTTCTAATTCATTCCATGATTCATTCCAGGCACATTGAGTTACATGTCCATAAGTTTCCGTTAAACCATAAACATGCATAACTTCAAATCCAAGACTTTTCATTTTTTTAAAAATAATACTTGGAGGGGGCGCTCCTGCAGTTAATACATAAACTTTTTGTTTTAATTGTTTTCTATCATTTTCAGGTGCTCCTGTGATCATATTTAATACAATAGGCGCTCCTCCAAAATGTGTTACATTATATTTTTCAATTAGTTCAAAAATTTTTTTAATGTCAATATTTCGTAAACAAATTGTTCTTCCATTTAACATGGGAACTGTCCAAGGATAACACCAACCATTACAATGAAACATTGGCACGATAGTTAAAAAATTTAATCTGTTAGGCATATTCCAAGCTGTCGCACTACCTGTTGACATTAGATATGATCCTCTATGATGATAGACAACTCCTTTTGGATTTCCTGTAGTTCCAGAAGTATAACTTAACGAAATAGCTTGCCACTCATCTTCAGGCATCTTCCAAATATAATTGTCATCTCCTGTATTTAAGAATTTCTCATATTCAAGATCTCCAATTTTTTCTAATTTTGATTGGTCAGCATTTTTATCATTAATATCAATGATAATAATTTTTTTTTTTAAATTACTTAATGCTTTTTTAACTTCTAAATGAAGCTGTCTGTCCACAACTAATACTTTTGCATCACTATGATCTAAAATATATGTAATTGTCTTAGCATCTAATCTTATATTAATTGTATTTAATACAGCACCTGTCATAGGAACTGAATAATGTGCTTCAAAAATCTCTGGAGTATTAAAGGCAAGAAAAGAAACTGTATCTCCTTTTTTAATTCCTATTTTTTCTAGAGCACTGGCAAACTTTATACATCTTTTATAAACTTCATTCCAAGTGTATTTTCGATCTTCATAAATTAATGCCTCATAATTAGGATAAATATCTTTTGCTCTTTGTAAGAAAGATAAAGGAGTTAAAGGAACAAAATTAGCATTATTTTTGTTTAAATTTGTATCGTAGTGATTCATAATTAATTGAATTTATAATCCATAATATACTTACTTCCAGTTATTGCGGACAAATAATGGCTTTCTACTCTAGGTAATACTCTGTTAAAATAAAAATTTGCAGTTTGTATTTTATCTTCATAAAATTCTTTATTATTTGAGTATTCCCTAAAACTAACTTCTAAAACTTTAAGCCAAGAGTAACCAATTGCCACATAACCAAGCACTCTTAAATAATCATTAGAAGCTGCATTTGCATCGTCTTTAGAATTTTGTATTTTTTCTTTCATCCAATTTGAAAATAAATCTAACTTTTCAATATAAATTTTTAATTTTTCTATAAAAGGTACAAGATCTTTATTATCTTTGTCTAAATCGTTCTTTATCATAGTGATGTATTTATTGATTATATCTCCGTTCTTATTAATTAACTTTCTAAATACTAAATCTATTGCTTGTACAGAATTAGTTCCTTCATAAATTGGGGTTATTCTATTATCTCTATATAATTGTTCTATACCTTGATCTTTTGTGTAACCATACCCACCATAAATTTGCATAGCATCACTAGTAATTTCCATTCCTAAATCAGAAAATAAGGATTTAACTACTGGTGTCATTAATGAAACCATATCAGATGCATCTTGTTTGATCACATTATCACTATGGTACAAGCTCACTTCAGTTTGTTGTGATAACCAAAAGCATAAAGCTCTCTCGCCTTCAATTATTGATTTCATATTTAATAAAGATTTTCTTATATCTGCATGTTCTATAATAAAGTCTGCATTTCCATTTTGAGATTTGTTATTATTACTTTTTCCTTGTTTTCTCTCTTTTGCATAGCTTAATGAATTTTGATATGCAATTTCAGAAATACCTAATCCCTGAATACCAACAACAATTCTCTCTAAATTCATCATAGTAAACATTTGACTAAGTCCTTTATTTTTAGGGCCAATCATAAATCCTTTTGCTTCATCAAAATTTAATACACAAGTAGCAGAACCTTTTATTCCCATTTTTGTCTCTATGGATCCAGTAGAAATTCCATTTCTTGGTCCTATCTTTCCATCTTCTTTGACAATAAATTTTGGGACTAAAAATAAACTTATACCTTTCGTACCTTTTGGAGAGTCAGTAGCTCTAGCAATAACTAAATGAATAATATTTTCTGTCAAATCGTGATCACCAGATGTAATAAATATTTTTTGTCCTGTAATTTTATAAGTTCCATCAGATTGCTCTTCTGCCTTAGTTTTAAGTAATCCAAGATCAGTTCCACATACTGGTTCTGTTAAACACATTGTCCCACTCCACTTTCCTTCAACCATTTTTGGAAGATACTTATCTTTAATTTCATCAGTGGCATGATGATGTATACAATTATAAGCTCCAAGAGTTAATTCGCTATAAAGTTTAAATGCTAAACTAGATGAAGATAGCATTTCATCAAAAAAAGCACTAACGGTTCTAGGCATACCTTGCCCTCCATATTTTGGATCACAAGATAATGAAGTCCAGCCATCCTCAATAAATTTTTTATATGCCTCTTTATAACCAGGAGGAGTTCTTACAACTCCATTTTCTAATACAGTTGGATTTTCATCTCCAGTTTTTGCTAAAGGTAAAATAATGTTTTGATTAATCTTTGCTGCTTCAACTAAAATATCTTTAACTAGTTCAGAGTTTACATCTTTATATTTTTGAATCTCATTATAGTTTTTATTGTTTCTTAACTTGTCGAAAAGAAACATCATGTCTTCCAAAGGTGCAGTATAATTTGGCATTTTGTCAGTTTAGAATAAATGATTAATTATTGCAATTTTGAAATTATAGCAGAGCCCATTTCAGATGTTGAAACCTCTTTTTTTCCCTTAGACAAAATATCTTTAGTTCTTAAACCATCATTTAATACATCTTGAACTGCTTTTTCTAATGCATCTGCTTCATTATCAAGATCTAAAGAATATTTTAAAGCCATAGCAAAACTTAAAATAGTAGCTATGGGATTTGCAAGTCCTTTTCCAGCAATATCTGGTGCTGATCCATGAATTGGTTCGTACATTGCTCTCATTTCTCCATCTTTATTTTTTGCGCCTAGTGATGCTGAAGGAAGAAGACCTAAAGAGCCAGTCAACATAGAAGCTTGGTCTGACAACATATCACCAAATAAATTATCTGTTACAATTACATCAAACTGTTTAGGATTTCTTAAAAGTTGCATTGCACAATTATCAGCTAGCATATGATTTAATTCAACTTCCTTATACTCTGTATCATGTAATGTTTGAACCTCTTCCTTCCAAAGCTGGCCAGCTTCCATCACATTAGATTTTTCACAGGATGTAACTTTATTAGACCGTTTTTTAGCTAAATCAAAGGCAACTTTTGCAACTCTTATTATTTCACTACTAGTATAAGTGTGTGTATTAATTCCTTTTCTCTCTCCATTATCAATTGGCTTAATTCCTCTTGGTTCACCAAAATAAATTCCTCCTGTAAGTTCTCTTACTATCATAAGATCTAAACCAGAAACAATTTCAGGTTTAAGTGTTGAAGCATCTACTAGTTGTTCAAAACATATTGCTGGTCTCAAATTAGCAAATAATTTTAATTCTTTTCGAAGCTTTAATAAGGCTCGTTCAGGTTTTTTAGAAAATTCAAGATTGTCCCACTTTGGACCACCAACTGCTCCCAAAATAACGACTTCACTCTCTAAGGCTTTATAAAAAACTTCGTCAGTAATTGGTGTTCCGTGCTTATCATAAGAACAACCTCCAGCAAGATCTTCATCGATTTCAAAATCTAAAGATTTTTTATCATTAAACCAACTAATTATTTTTTTTACTTCATCAATAACTTCTGGTCCAATTCCATCACCTGGAAGTAATAATATTTTTCTTTTTTTTACTTTAATCATTAAAAATCCATGGCATTTTATTCTTTAAATTTTTTTCGTAACTTTTTATTTTATCTGTTTTTTTCAAAGATAATGCTATGTCGTCTAATCCTTCTAATAAGCACTTTTTCTTAAATTGATCTATTTTAAATTTTAACTCATTATTCCCATAAATAATTTTTTCTTCATTAAGATCAACTGAAATTTCTTCTTTTCTTTTTGCATACTCAGATAGTTCTTTAATCTTTTCTTCATCTATTATTATAGGCAAAATTCCATTTTTAAAACAATTGTTGTAAAAGATATCTGCAAAACTTGAACTAATAACACAAGTAATACCAAAATCTAATAATGCCCACGGAGCATGTTCTCTTGATGAACCACATCCAAAATTTTTTCCTGTAATCAAAATTTTTGAGTTATTAAATGGACTTTGATTTAAAATAAAATCATTAATTTCTTTTCCCTTATCATCATATCTCATCTCAAAAAATAAATTTCTACCAAGTCCTGTTCTTTTGATAGTTTTTAAAAATTGTTTTGGTATAATCATATCAGTATCAATATTAACTATTGGTAAATATGCTGGTATACTTTTTAATGAATTAAATTTTTGCATTTAATTTTGATACTTTCTAACATCGTCCAGATTTCCAGAAATAGCTGCTGCTGCTGCCATACCTGGACTAACCAAATGAGTTCTGCCACCTCTTCCTTGTCTTCCCTCAAAATTTCTATTTGATGTAGAAGCACATCTTTCTTCTGGTTTTAATTTATCTGCATTCATAGCTAAACACATAGAACAGCCAGGCTCTCTCCATTCAAAACCAGAATTAACAAAAATTTTATCTAAACCTTCTTGTTCTGCTTGTTCTTTAACTAATCCTGAACCTGGAACTACCATTGCATGAACGTGAGAAGCTATTTTTTTATCTTTAAGAATTTTTGCAGCTTCTCTTAAATCTTCTATTCTGCCATTTGTACAACTCCCAATGAAAACTTTATCTATCTTAATATCCTTTGCAGCCATATTTGGTTTTAAACCCATATAATTTAAAGCTCTTTCTAAGGAATTTTTTTTATCTTCATCTTTTTCATTTTGAGGGTTTGGAACCTTTTCATCTATAGTAATTACATCTTGAGGAGAAGTTCCCCAAGTTACCATAGGTAAAATTTCTTCAGCCTTAAGATTTATTTCTTTATCAAATTTAACACCATCATCTGTTTTTAGACTTTTCCAATATTCTAAGGCTTTATCCCAATTTTCTCCAACTGGTGACATTGGTTTGCCCTCTAAATATTTAAATATTTTTTCATCAGGTGCTATTAACCCTGCTCTAGCTCCACCTTCAATAGTCATATTACAAATTGTCATTCTTTGCTCAACACTTAAAGATTTAATTAAATTACCAGCGTACTCTATTACACAGCCAGTTCCCCCAGCTGTTCCTATTTTTCCAATTATTTGTAAAATCACGTCTTTTGAAGTGACACCTAAAGGAAGTTTTCCGTCTACATTTATTCTAAAATTTTTTGCTTTTTTTTGAACCAAGGTTTGTGTCGCTAAAACATGTTCTACTTCTGAAGTACCAATTCCAAATGCTAATGCGCCAAAAGCACCGTGTGTTGCTGTATGACTATCACCACAAACAATAACCGTTCCAGGTTGTGTAAAACCTTGTTCTGGTCCAATAATATGAACAATACCTTGTCTTTTATCATTCATTCCAAAAAGCTGTACACCAAACTCTTTACAATTAGACTCTAGAGTATCAACTTGAATTTTTGACTCTTGGTCTGAAATTCCTTTTGTTCGGTCAGTTGTCGGTACATTGTGATCAGCAACTGCTAATGTTAATTTTGGATGTCTAACTTTACGATTAGAATTTCTAAGTCCTTCAAAAGCTTGTGGACTAGTTACTTCATGAACTAAATGTCTATCAACAAACAATAAAGCTGTACCATCGTCCTGTTGATCGACTAAGTGATTATTCCAAATTTTATCGTAAAGAGTATTAGGCATTGAAAAAAAAATTATTTTTTTTCTGGAATACTTTCTGGTTTTTTTTCTATTTTAGCTGCAGTCTTAGCTTTAATATCTTTATCTTTTTTAACTTCAGCTGATGATGCTGTTTCTACTTTAGCTTCAACTTCTGGCTTTTTTATAATAGGAGCTACATTTTCTTCAATAACTGGCTCTTGTTGAACTCCAATATCTATTCCAATTTTCTTTTTAATTTTTTCTGCAATTCTTGCTGATTTTCCAGTTCTATCTCTTAAATAGTATAATTTAGCCCTTCTTACTTTCCCTGATCTTGTGACTTTAATTGAGTCGACTATTGGACTATAAAGAGCAAAGGTTCTTTCTACACCTTCGCCAAAAGATATTTTCCTAACTGTAAAAGATGAATTAATATTTCTACTTTTTTTTGCAATACAAACTCCTTCAAAATATTGAATACGTTCTCTTTTACCTTCGGTAATCCTAACACCTACCTTTATTATATCCCCAGGAAAAAATTCTGGTATTTTTTTTTCAGACAGTATTTTTTTTATATTTGCTTGATTTATTTCTTCAATTGTTTTCATGTTAATATTTATCAATTTAATTCTTTTTATATTTTTGCCATAAATCTGGTCTTCGGACGCGAGTTATAGCCTCAGATTGAGACAAACGCCAGTCTTTAATTTTGGCATGATCTCCGGATAATAGCACTTCGGGTACACCTTTTTTCTCCCAAATTTGAGGTTTTGTATACTGAGGATATTCTAACAATCCATTTTCAAAACTCTCGTCTATTTTAGAATTATTATTACCAATTACTCCAGGAAGTAATCTTAAAATACTATCTATGACAACAAATGCAGCAGTTTCACCTCCAGATAAAATAAAATCTCCAATACTTATTTCTTCTATATTTCTCGTTGTTAGAACTCTTTCATCGACTCCCTCAAAATGTCCACAAATTAAGTTTATTGATTTTTCTACTGAAAGTTCTTTAGCAAGTTTTTGATCAAATTTTTTTCCCTTTGGTGAAAGATAAAAAATTCTTTCTCCATTTTTATAATTTTGATCAATCGATTTTGCTAAAATGTCTGGTTTCAATAGCATTCCTGATCCACCACCAAATGGGGTATCATCTACTGTTTTATGTTTATCTTTTGCAAAATCTCTAATATTTATAATTTCTAAAGACCATATTTTTTTTAACAAAGCTCTTCCGTACAGCCCATTTGCTAAAGGCCCGGGGAAAGTCTCAGGAAAAAGTGTAAATATTTTAGCGTTCCACATAAATCTTATTTTTTAGCTTCTGCTTTAGGTGCTTCCTCTTTTTTAGCTTCTGCTTTAGGTGCTTCTTTAGCTTCTGCTTTAGGTGCTTCCTCTTTTTTTCTATCTTTTTTAGGGATAGATTTTTGAGGATTATTTCCTTTAGCTGGCATAGGCATTAATTCTTTTTCACCAAGTATTCTTGCTACTCGCATGGTTGGCTGAGCTCCTTGTTCTAACCAATATTTAATTCTTTCTTTTTCTAATCCAATTCTTTCAGCCTTTTCTTTTGGCAATAAAGGATTAAAGAAACCTAGTTTTTCAATAAATCTACCATCTCTTGCAAAACGGCTATCTGCAACTACTATTTTATAAACAGGTCTTTTTTTTGTTCCACCCATTGATAATCTTAATTTTAACATTTTTTCTCCTATTATTATTTTTTATTTAAGTTGATTAAAAAGCTCTGGAGGTATTCCTTTGTCAGTCATACCTTTCAAGTTTCCTTTTGACATCTTTTTCATCATTTCAGACATCATTTTAAATTGCTTGAGCAATTTATTGATAGTGGCCGCATCTGTCCCAGAACCATTAGCAATTCTTTTTTTTCTAGATCCATCTATTATTTTTGGATTATTTCTTTCTTTTTTTGTCATTGATAAAATTATTGCTTCATTTTGTGTTATAATTTTTTCATCTATACCAGCAGCATCCATTTGAGATTTCATTTTTGAAACTCCAGGCATAAAAGACATAATTCCTTCAATGCCTCCCATTTTTTTCATTTGTCTTAATTGAGTTAAGTAGTCTTGCATTGAAAATTGTCCTTTTTTTAAATTTTCTTCAACCTTTTTTATATTTTCTTCTCCAAGATCTTCAGCAGCTTTTTCGACTAAAGAAACGATATCTCCCATTCCCAAAATTCTATTTGCTATTCTATCAGGATGAAAAACTTCTAAATTTTCAATTTTTTCTCCAACTCCTAGAAATTTGATAGGAACATTAGATACATATTTCATACTTACTGCGGCACCACCTCTAGCATCACCATCTGATCTTGTTAAAACTATACCTGTAAGATTTACAGTATTTTTAAATTCTTTTGCAACTTGCGCAGCTACTTGTCCAGTTAAAGAATCTGCAACAAGAAATATTTCTGTTGGTTTAACAATATTTTCTATTTGTTTAATTTCACTCATCATTTGAAGATCTATTTGTGTCCTTCCTGCAGTATCAAATAAAATTATCTCTGCTCCATTTAGATTTGCTGCACTAATTGCTCTTCTACAAATATCTGCGGGCATTTGTCCTTCAATTATTGGTAAAGTTAAAATATTATTTTGTTCACCAAGAGATTTAAGCTGTTCTTGAGCGGCTGGTCTGTAAACATCGAGACTAACCATCATGATTTTCTTTTTTTTATTTTTTTCTAAAAATTTTGCTAATTTTGCAGTTGTAGTTGTTTTTCCTGACCCCTGAAGTCCTACTAACATCATTGGAACAGGTGGAACTGCATTTAAATTTATATCTTCATTTTTTTCACCAAGTAATTTTACTAATTCATCATAAACTATTTTAACCACCATTTGTCCTGGTGAAGTCGATCTAATTATTTCTTGACCTAAAGCTTTTGGTTTAACATTTTCAATAAATTGCTTTGCAACATCTAAAGTTACATCCGCTTCTAGTAAAGCTTGTCTGATACCCCTAAGCCCTTCATCAACTTGTTTTTCATCAAGTGAGGGAGCCTTTTTTAGAGAAGAAAAAACTTCTTCAAATTTATTTGTCAAATTTTCAAACATAATTTTACCCAGCAGCTATCGCACCAGTGGGCGAACCCTCGCAGACTGGTGTCGATCTCTTTGTTGCCAAAGACACCGCAAATTGCTTATTTTGCGGAAACTGCGATAAACTATAATAGAGGTTCAAAAAGTCAATAAATAAGTTAAATATTATTATATGGAAATCAAAGCTTTTAAAATGGATGGTTTAGGAAATGATTTTGTAATCATTGAGACAAAAAAAAGAAACCCTATTTCAATCAGTAAAGAAAAAATTATTGAATTAGGAAAAAGAGATAGCATCGGTTTTGATCAAATGATATTTGTTGAAGAAGATGGTGTAATATCAAATCATGCTTCAATTAAAATATTCAACTCTGATGGAGATGAAGTTGATGCGTGCGGTAATGGAAGCAGATGCGTTGCAAAAATTATATGTGATAAAAAAAAAACAGAAGCTGCCGTTATTGAAACTTCAAATAGAATTTTAAAGGCTCAGAAAATTTCTGATAATAGTATAAGACTAGCAATGGGTGAACCAATCTTTGATTGGAAAAAAATTCCTTTATCAGAAAATATAGATCATAAAAAAATAAACCTAAACATTGATGGGATAGAATTAAAAGAGGGTTTTGCCCTAAATGTTGGTAATCCTCATATAGTTTTCTTTGTCGAGAATTGTTTTAAATATGATTTAAAAAAAATAGGACCATTAATAGAAAACTACAAACTATTTCCAGAAAAAATAAATGTTACATTTGCTGAAAGAAAGAGTGCTAATAATATTTTTGTAAATGTATGGGAGAGAGGTGCTGGATTAACTAAAGCATGTGGTACGGCTGCTTGTGCTACAGGGGTAGTAGCTTTTGAAAAAAGTTTAGCAGGAAATAGTACAAATATTCATTTTAAAGAAGGCTTTTTAAATATTGAATATGATACAAATATTTCAATGACAGGACCGGTTTCAGATATTAAGGAAATTAAAATAAAATTATAATGAGTATTTTTGAAAAATTTAAATTAGGTTTTAAGAAAAGTGCCACTACCTTTACTTCAGGGCTTAAAGAAATAATCATAAAAAAAGAAATAGATGATAAGACTCTAAATGAAATTGAAGATTTTTTAATTCAATCTGATGTAGGTGTTGCAGCATCTGAGGAAATTAGAAATATAATTGCTGAAAAAAAAATTGATCCAAATAAAAATAAAGTTGATGAAATTAACTCAATTCTTAAAAGTTATATAATTAATTTAATGTCTCCATTAGAAAATGAAGATTTTTTTAAAAGTAAAAATAATTTAAATGCTATTCTCGTTTCAGGAGTTAACGGAGTTGGAAAAACAACTACAATTGGAAAAATAGGAAAAATATTAAAATATAATAATAACAAAGTTATTTTTTCAGCATCGGATACTTTTAGAGCTGCAGCAATAGAGCAATTGGAAAATTGGGCTAAAAAAATAGATGTAGAAATGATTAAATCTTCACAAGGTTCCGATCCTGCATCTGTTGCATATAAAGCTGTTGATGAAGCATTAAAAAATCAATTTACTCATGTCTTAATAGACACTGCGGGAAGACTACAAAATAAAAAAAATTTAATGGAAGAATATAAAAAGATTGCGAACGTAACAAAAAAAATTGATCCTAAAGCTCCTCATGAAGTATTATTAGTTCTTGATGCAACTTCAGGTCAAAACGTATTAAATCAAGTTGAAGAGTTTAATAAGATAATTCCAATTACTGGATTAATCATGACCAAGCTAGATGGAACTGCAAAAGGTGGAATTTTAATTGCGATTGCAAAAAAATATAAATTACCAATTATCGCTTTAGGTTTGGGTGAAAAAGAAGATGATTTACAAATTTTTAAAGCAGAACAGTTTGCAGAAGCCTTTATTTTAACTAATTAACTAAATTATTAGAAATTAAAGGTTTATAGTAGTTACAATTATATTTTTCTTCTAAACTTAAATAACCACATTGCTTTGCAACTGATGAAATTATAAATTCTAATTTATTTTTTTTATTATATTTTTTTAAATTTTTTTTTGAGATATCAAAAACTAAGTTTGCGTTAACATTCTTTATAGCACTAACCATTATAAGAGTATTGTTATCTCTTAATAAATAATACGCAAAGTCTTCTGGAAATACTGGAAAATCATAATTCTCTATTATTTGTTTTGCTTTTGATGGAAACCAATCATAAGAAATTAATGACTCGTCAGATTTAGTATGATTATTATAAATATATAAGTCTTGAGGATAATCAGTTATATAATTAAATTCCTCACCTCTAGCTAGTACAGCTTTACTTCTAGATTTAAAGTAAAGTGTAAAATCATTATTATAAGATTGCATTTTTCCTATATAAAAAAAATCTTCTTTTTCTAAATTATTAGGTTCTGCAAAAGAATTTTTGCAAATTAAAAAAATCAATACAATTAATACTTTAAATTTCATATAAAATAATTGGTAAAGTAAAATTTTGTATATGGTTTGTTTAAATTATGAATAAAATGTGATTATAAAATTTAATGAAAAAAATTCTTAATTTTGCACTGTATGACTTCGCTAATTCTGCATTTACAACAATTATAATTACTTTTATTTTTTCAACATATTTTGCAAAACAAATTGCACCTAATCCTGTTTTAGGACAATCCTACTGGGGTTGGGCCATAGGGACTACAGGAATATTGGTTGCAATAATTGGACCAATATTAGGAAGTTACGCAGATAAAAAAAATTTTACAGAATTCTTTATTAAGTTATTTACAATAATATGTATTTCATTAACAACTTTATTGTGGTTTTCAAAACCTTCAGAAAAATATTTATTATTTACTTTAATTATAGTTGCCTTAGCTAATTTTTTTTATGAATTAAGCCTAATTTTTTATAATTCTATTCTTAAAAGAATTTCAAAAACAAGTGATTTAGGAAAATCTTCAGGTTTTAGTTTTGCTTTGGGTTATATTGGTGGAATATTAATATTGATAATTTGTATAAAAATTTTTATTGATAATGATGTTTTGCCTTTTGGTCTTTCAAAAGAAAATTCAGAAAATATTAGAGCTACATCAATTGTAGTTGCAGCCTGGTATTTAATTTTTTCAATACCCTTTTTATTTAGTTTAAAAAAAAAAATAAATAATAAAATTGAACTATCTTCAGATAATATAAAAAAAATTAAGGATTTAATTTGGAATAATGGTTTAAATAATTTAGGAAAATTTTTAATTGCAAGAATGCTTTATGCT
The DNA here is from genome assembly GCA_902564245.1 of uncultured Pelagibacteraceae bacterium. Taxonomy (GTDB): domain Bacteria; phylum Pseudomonadota; class Alphaproteobacteria; order Pelagibacterales; family Pelagibacteraceae; genus Pelagibacter. The sequence goes on from CACFAF010000004.1 coordinate 33,020, forward strand.
GACGGCTTAAATGCCATTATAGTAATGGGCGGAATTTTTGCAGTAGGTGTATTTAATTTAGAAATCAAAGATTTACTAATTTTATCAATACTTATGAATGTTACAGCCTTTATTGGTGCAATAGTAGGAGGTTATGCAAATGACAAATTCTCATCAAAATCTGTAATTATTTTCTCTCTATTGGGTTTAATAATTTCTTCATCAATAATTCTTTTTGTTAAATCACAGTTATTTTTTTTAATTTTTGCAGCGATAAATGGTTTTTTTATTGGTCCAATCCAATCAGCAAGCAGAGTTTTCATTACTAAATCTATAGATGAAAATAATCAGGCTTCAGGCTTTGGTCTATTTGCCTTATCTGGAAAGTTGACTTCATTTATCGGGCCACTATTGGTAAGCACAATTACTTATATCTCTAATAGTCAAAGAATAGGTTTTTCTTCAGCAATAATTCTTCTTTTGATTGGTTTGCTTATTTTACTAAAAGTAAAAAAAAACTAATTTAAATTTTTTATAAATAGATCAATTTCATTGACTAATTTTTCATCAAAATTCATCATATGATCATCTAAATCTGTAAAGTATTTAAATTTAGGACTATTTGCCATTTCGAAAATTTTTTCTCCCATATAAAATGGTACAATTTTATCTTTTCTTCCGTGTAAAACTAGAATGGGTGATTTTATATTTTTAATTTTATTTTTACTTTCATATTTATCTTTAAGAAGAAACTTTACAGGAAAAATTGGATATATTTTTTGACCCATATCTACCATAGAAGTAAAAGGTGCTTCTAAAATTATACCTGCAAAATTTTTATTTTGAGCTATTTCAGTAGCGATACCTGTGCCGAGAGACTCTCCATAAATAATGATATTTTGATCCTTAACACCTTTTTTATTTAACCATTTTATAGCTGCTTTTGCATCTTTATAAAGACCTTGCTCATTTGGTTGACCTTTATTTCCACTAAAGCCTCTCCATGCAAGCAATAAAAAATTAATATTTATATTTTCAAAATTATTAATTTTATGAATTCTGTTTTCTAGAGACCCTGCATTACCATGTAAATAAAGAATTGTTTTTGAATTAATAATATCTTTTTCATGATACCATGCCAAAAGCTCTAAATTGTCTTCAGTTGTAATCTTAACTTTTTCAATTGTTACTGTTAATTGATCATCAGAATAATTATTTTCAGATGGATGATATAATAAATTTCTTTGTGAAAAATATAAAATAGTAGTTATAGATAAATAAATTAATATTATAATGCTAAAAAAGATAGTTATCATTTTTATTTTTTTAGACACTATTTATTTTTTTAAATAAAAATATCAAAGAAACTCTAATAAATTATTAAAATTATTTTTTATCGAAGAAAGCTTCGTAAATCATCATGATTATAGCAATACCCATCAATATATAAACAGGAAGGACATCAAAAAATCCTATCATCATTGATCTGGTAAGAGTAGTGGCGAGACCTACCAAAAAAAATATTGCAAAAGATAATCCTATTATTGTTACTATTCTATTCATTATAATCTTTACTTTTTTGTTCTAACCATCTAGCTATTCCTAAAAATCTTTGATCATCATACTTATCTCCGATTAATTGGACACCTAAAGGTAAATTATTTTCACCTTGAAGTAAAGGAAGAGAAATACAAGGTGTGCCCATGAATGACCAAAATTTATTGAACTCGGCAGTACCTGTGCTTTTTAAACCCTTTGGTGCAACGCCTGGACTAGAAGGTGATAAAACTCCATGATAATCTTCAAAAACTTCCTTATAAGACTCATAACTTCTCTTCATAAAATCTATTGCTTCAGCGTAATCCTTTGCAGAATATTTGTTTCCATTTGCTATAGCTTTTTGCATATAATTTGAAAGTTTTTTTTTATTTTTTTTATAATATTCACTAAAATTATTAGCTAAGTCAGTTTCATGAATAATTTGGTGATACTTATTAATATCTTTAAAATAAGAAGGAGTATCAAATACTTCTATATTTTTTTTAAATGATTTAATAAAATATTCAAAAGACTCTCTTGATTTTTTATCAACTAATTTCCATGCATCTGTTTTATAAAAAATAAACTTAGGTTCAAATAGAGGCTCTTTTCTACAAATGTCTAGCATATCCTCAGCTGAATAATAAACTGTAGCTGAGTCATAAGGGTCTTTTTTAATAAGAACTTTTGCAAGTAAAGCAACATCTTCGACTGTTTTACCAAATAATCCTATATGGTCTAAAGAATTTGAAGTTCTTAAAACTCCATTTCTAGATATTAACCCATAAGAAGGTTTATAACCAACAACACCACAATAAGAAGCTGGTCTTATTACTGATCCTCCAGTTTGTGAACCAATTGATAGTGGGGCCATATGAGAAGCAATAACTGCTGCTGATCCACTTGAGGATCCACCTGGTGTTCTGGTATAATCATGTGGATTTCGTGTAGCCGGTGGACCTAAATAAGCAAGTTCTGAAGTTGCAGTTTTGCCCATTACAATTGCACCTGCTGCTTTTAGTAAATCAACTATTTCTGCATTTTGAGATTGTGTTTTACCTTTCCTTAAGACAGTTCCACATTCTGTAGGCATATCATAAGTACCAATTATATCTTTTAACGCTACAGGAATTCCGTGTAAGGGCCCAGTGGGTTTTCCAGATCTTCTATAATTATCAGCTTCTTCAGCCCTTTCTAATAAAAGTTTTTTATCAAAGTGAGCCCAAGCTTTAATATCTTTTTCAAATTTATTTATTCTTTCAATATAGGTTTGACAAATTTCAACTGAAGTTATTTTTGCATCTTTTATATGTTTTACAATCTCGTGAACTGGCAATGAATTAAATTCACTCATTATTTATTTAATCTGCAAATAAAGTTTCTGGAAGCCATAGTGCAATCCCTGGAAACATATACATTAAAAACATGGCTAATATTACTATAGCTAAAAAAGGCATTATACCTCTGAATATATCTAGAAGTTCAACATTTTTACTTTGAACTCCTTTAAGATAATAGGCAGACATAGCCATGGGGGGTGTCAAAAATGAAGTCTGTAAATTTAGAGCTATTAACATTGCAAAAAAATAAGGGTTCACTCCAAAAAATTCAACCAAAGGCAAAAATATAGGAACAAAAATAATTAAAATTTCTGTCCATTCAAGTGGCCAACCTAATAAAAAAATAATCAATTGTGTAATCACTAAAAACTGCCAAGGTTGAAGATTCATTGACTTAAAAAAATGTTCAAAAACTTCATGGCCTCCTAAATAAGAAAACACTGAAGCAAAAGTCCAAGAACCAACAAACAACCACATGATCATAGCAGTTGTTTTAGCAGTCAAAAAAACAGATTCTTTAAAATTTTTCCATTTTAATGATTTATAAAAATATGAAAGTACTAATGAGCCAAAAGCTCCAACAGCAGCAGCTTCAGCAGGTGTAGCAAGTCCAGCAAGAATTGTTCCTAATACTAAAATTATCAATGAAAATAATGGTAGAAATGAAACTAACACTTCTCTTAATATAACAGATCTAGGTGGAATTTCTTCTGCAGGAGGCTTTGGAGCAATTGAAGGATTCAAGTATGCTCTAATAATTACATAAAGTATATAAAGTCCTGCTAACATCAAACCTGGAAAAATTGCTGCAGCAAATAATCTTAAAGGAGAAAGTTGAGCTATAACTGCATAAACAATCAACATAATACTTGGTGGAATTAAAATACCTAAACAACCACCAGAACAAATTACTCCTGATGCGAATTTTTTATCGTACCCAGCTCTAATCATTGCAGGCCATGCTAATAGACCCATTAGAGTAACAACAGCTCCAATTATTCCAGTTGCCGTAGAAAATAAAGCACAAGTTACTAAAGCTGCAACAGCCATTGATGCTGGCAATCTATGTGATGCAAGTCTTATTGCAAAAAATAATCTTGATACAATTCCTGCACGCTCAACCAAATACCCCATAAATAAAAATAAGGGGACTGCGGTTAATACATTATTATCCATAATGGTGTATGTATTAGAAACAAGTAATGAAAATATCCGGTTATCTAGTAAGTGATCCATTCTTGTAGGATCAAAATAAGCAAAATATCCAAAGCCAACTCCCATAGCAAGCAAAGTAAATGCAATTGGAAAACCTAATAGGACTGCAAATAAGAAAAGTCCCATCATTAAAATTGCTATCTCTGGATTAGTTAGCTCAAATAACATCTGTATCTTCTCCTTTATGAGATTTTCTCATTAAAATTTTTTCTGTTTCTTCTGCACTTGCCATTCTTGCTGGCCATTCTCCAGTTTTAATACAAATAATAGCTCTAAAAACTTCACTGATACCCTGAATAGTTAAAAGGGTTCCTGATAAAGGTATCATTGATTTTGCCATATAAATTTGGATTTGAGCCGGGCTATTCCAACTAGTCTCTTTAATTTTCCATGCCAATGCTGCATATTCATAGCCATAAAAAGCTAAAGCTAATATTCCTGGGAAAAAAAATATAAAATATAAAACTAAATCAATCCACGCCTGAACTCTCGTTGGAAATAATCTGTAAATAACATCTCCTCTAACATGTGCTTCTGTCGAAAGAGTATATGCGCCTGCCATCATAAATATTGCACCATACATTTGCAAACTGAAATCAAAATTCCACAAAGTTGGGCTATTAAATGCATATGCCATAATTACTTCATAGCAAGTTCCACCCATTAAAATAACTATACACCAAGAAAAAGCTTTTCCCATTGAGGCGCTTAAAGTGTCAGCAAATTTTATGTATGAATGCATAATCATAGTTTATGTTAAATTTACTCCATAAATCAAACAAAAAAAAAGGGGACCAATGGTCCCCTTTTTTTAAAATTTTAACACTATTTAGATTTTAACTTTTCCAATAGGTCCAAACTCGTTTTCATATGCAAGTTTGTAATTAGGCTGATTCATCAGCAAGTACTTCATTACTCTCTTAGCGTATGCTTTTTGTGAGTCTACGATTTTCTTAAAGAAAGGATCTTTGCCCACAAAGTCTCCGATAACTTTATCCCAACCTTTTAATTGTTGAGCTAAAATTTCATCTGAAGTTTGGTAAACATTTACTTTATGCTCATTCATCAACTTAGCTAAATCAGCTGAGTATCTTACTAAAGCTTTAAAGTAGTTATCACTATTAGCAGCATAAGCAGCATTTTTTAAAATTGCTTGATTAGCAGGTGATAAGTTATTTAATGTTTTGTTGTTTATTGGTATTTCAAACATCTCTTGTGATTGGTGGAAGCTTCCTAAGTGATAATGCTTAGAAACGTCTTGCATACCAAATTGAGAGTCTGAAGTTGGGTTGTTAAACTCAGCAGCTTCAATCAATCCAGTCTTCATAGCTGGCTGAATTTCACCACCTGGTAATTGTCTAACTACCATTCCCATTGCAGTAAGAACGTTAGTAGCAAGACCAACTGTTCTATACTTCATACCTTTAACATCAGATACTTTAGTTACATTTTTCTTAAACCAACCGAACGGTTGTGCTGGCATAGGCATATGAAAGTAACCTGTATAATCAAAACCAACTTTTTTTATTGTTTCTTCATATAAAGCTCTTCCTCCACCGTATTCCATCCATCCCATTACTTCTTGAGATGACATACCGTATGATGGTCCAGTTCCAAATAAAGAAGCAGCTGGATTTTTACCATACCAATAAGCTGTAACCCAGTGACCCATATCAACTGCACCAGAACTGACTGCTTGACCAATTTCACTAGTCTTAACAATTGCTCCAACAGGTTGAAGATCAATTTTTAGTGATCCTCCTGACATATCGCTAACCATTTTTGCATAGTCTCCTGCCATTTCAAAAAATATATTAGCGCCACTTGGCCATGCAGCTTGCATTTTTAAAGTTTGTGCTGCTCCCAAGTTTACGTAAGGCATAGCTACAGCTGCTGCTCCGGCCGCTGCTGCTGTTTTAAAGAACTTACGTCTTGAAGGAATTTTTCCCTTCAATGATTTTTTTTCTTTAATCATTTATTACTCCTCTTAGTTAATTAACTTGATTTATTAAAACATAATAGAAGCATAGAGTCTTTCTAAAATATGTATCAATATGTCTCAGTTTGAACAGTTTTTACAATCTACAATTGAAATTAATTAACTTTGTTTTTGCATTTTCCAGTTTTAAAAAACTCATCTAAATTATCAATAGCTAGATTTGCCATTGCAGTTCTTGTTTCTTTAGTAGCACTTCCCAGATGTGGAAGAATAAAAGCACTTTTATGTTTTAGATAACCGGGATTTAAGTTTGGTTCACCTTTATAAACATCCAATCCTACTGCATAAACTTTTCTTCTATTAAGAGCATCTATTAATGCTTCATCATCAATAATATCACCTCTTGCAACATTAGTGACAACTGCTCCTTTAGGCAAATGTTCAATAGTGTCTTTGTTAATTAAATCAATTGTTTCTTTTGATGCTGGACAACAAATTGATAAAACATCTGATACTGAAAGTAAATTTTTCAAACTATCATGATAGGTTGCTCCTTGTTCTTTTTCTGAGCTTAACTTTGAACGATTATGATAATGAATTATCATACCAAGTGATTTAGCAATTTTTGCAATTTTTTGACCTATTCTACCCATTCCTAAAATTCCAAGTCTTGTTCCAGTTAATTGCTTACCAATTAAATAGTCCGCTGACCATTTCCAGTTAGACTCCCTAGCACTTTGTATTCCTTCCGAAGCTCTTCTACATGCACCTAAAATTAATAAAATTCCTATTTCGGCTGTTGCATCTGTTAAAACATCAGGCGTATTTGTTACAGCAATATTCTTTTTTTTAGCAGCTTCCAAATCAATATTTCCAAATCCTACTGCAAAATTTGATAATATTTTTACACTATCAGGTAATTTATTAATAGTTTCAGCATCCATTTTATCTGTCAAAGATGTTAGAATTCCATCACATCCTTTACTCATTTCAATTACTTTTGATTGAGAATACAATTCATCATTATCATTAAAATTTGTTTCAAAAACTTTTGAAGCTTTTTCCTCACAAGATTTAAGTAATCGTCTAGTAATTAAGATTTTTTTCATCCTTATGATTAGTTTAAATCAAAGATTTTGCCAGGATTCATTATATTATTTGGATCCATCGTTCTTTTTATTGATTTCATAACAGGAATATTATCAGGATGTTCCTCAAGGAGATATTCTTTTTTATGAAGTCCCACACCATGTTCACCAGTAATTGTTCCATTTAATTCTAATGCTTTTTTAATTAATGAATCATTAAATGCTCTAATTTGTTTATACATTTCTTTTTTTGCCGGATCAAAAGGTAAAACTACATGAAAATTTCCATCACCTAAATGACCAACCATTGGAGCTCTAACTCCAAATTTTTTAGCTTGTTCCTCTGCAAAATTTACACACTCAGTTATTTTTGAGATAGGAACACATACATCTGTCGAATAAACTCTGCCATTATTAATTAAAGCTTTTACAGAATAATATACATCCCATCTTGCTCTCCAAAGTTTATTTCTTTCTTCTAAATCTTTAGCCCATTTAAAAGAACTGCCCTTATTATCTTTTGATATCTCCTCTACAATTTTAATATTCTCATTATTTGAAGACTCTGATCCATGGAATTCGAAAAATAAAGTAGGTACTGCTTCAATATCTGTCAATTTAGAGTAATTAATACTAATCCCCATCTGATCTTTATTAAGCATCTCAATTCTTGCAATCGGTATGCCATATTGAATAACCTGTTGAGCTGTTTGAACTGCATCTTCTAGAGTGGGGAAATGACATACGGCACTCATTATACTTTCTGGTATAGGAGATAATCTTAAATGAACTTCAGTTATAATCCCTAACGTACCTTCTGATCCAATAAATAAGTTAGTTAAATTATAACCTGCTGAAGTTTTTTTAGTTCTTCCACCTGTATTTATTATATCGCCGTTGGGTAAAACCACTGTTAGACCAGAAATAACAGTTTTCATAGTCCCATATTTTACAGCCATTGTTCCTGATGCTGAAGTTGAAGCCATTCCACCAATTGCAGCATTCGCACCTGGATCAATTGGGAAAAAAACTCCATCTTCTCTTAAATACTCATTTAATTGTTCTTTTGTGACACAAGCCTGAACTCTGCAGTCGAAATCTTCGGCGTTTACACTTAATACTTTATTCATTTTCTCAAGTGAAATTGTTATTCCATTCTCATTTCCAACGACATTCCCTTCTAAAGATGTGCCTGTACCAAATGGCACTACTGGAATTTTATGCTCATTACATAATTTTAAAATTTTTGAAACCTCTTCGTTAGTTTCTGGAAAAACTACTGCTTTAGATAAGACTGGATCATAAGTATCTTCTCCCCTTGCATAATTTGCCCGGGTTGATTCTGACTTGGAGAATCTACCATTCAGAATTTTTTTTAACTCACTTTGAAGCACTTCATTCATATTTAAATATTATAGAATTATATAAGGAAAAATAAACTTAAAACTAACCAAGCATTTTCTTTATATTTTCTAGGGCTTGGGAGATATTATCTCTAGAAGCAGCAAAACTAAATCTAACATAATCTTTGCAAGTTTGACCGAAAGCTGTACCTGGAACTATTGCAACTCCAGCTTCATGCATTGCTTTCTTACAAAATTCTGCACCACTCATTCCAGTGCCACTAACTTTTGGAAAAGCATAAAAAGCTCCTCCAGGTAAGCTACATTCTACACCAGGAAGTGCATTTAATCCCTTGTGAATTAAATTTCTTCTTTGCGTAAATTTTTCCATCATTTCATGAATTGAATCATCAGGACCATCTAATGCAGCAATTCCTGCAAATTGTGCTGCAGCATTTACACATGAAACACTATTAATTAATAATTTATTTACATGTTCAACTAAATGTTTTGGCCAAAAACTCCATCCAAGTCTCCATCCAGTCATTGAATAAGCCTTACTCCATCCTTCCAATACTATTAATCTTTCTCTTAATTCTGGATAATTAAAAAAAGTTGGCATTTCTTTACCATCAAAAATTTGTCTACTATAAATTTCATCACTTAATATAGTTACATGAGGATATTTTTTTAGACCTTCTGCCAAAACATCAATATCAGATTTATCTACAAAACTTCCAGTAGGATTATTTGGGTTAATTAATATCAATAAACGAGTTTTGTCAGTTATCAAAGATAGTATTTTTTCAGGATTAAATTTTAAATCTTTATCTTCGGTTAAATCATAAGGAACTGGTGTTGAACCAGTATAATTAATCATAGATTCATAAATTGGAAAAGCTGGTGTTGGATGAATTATTTCTGCTCCAGGTTCACCATAACATTGTATGGCATAGTGCATTGTAGGTTTTCCTCCTGGCATTATTAGAATTCTTTCAAAATCAACTTCGACATCGTAACGTTTTTTTATCCATCTAGTTACAGCTTGACGACATTCAGGAATACCATTTGACATAACATATCCGTGATGTCCATCATCTAGTGCTTTTTTAGCTGCCTCTACAACATGTTTTGGTGTTTTAAAATCTGGCTGTCCTAAACCAAGATGAATCATTGGTTTACCTTGGGCTTCCAATTTTTTAGCTTCTGCTAGTACAGTAAATGCTGATTCAGTTCCTAATCGATTTAAACTCTTTGCTAATTTCATTTATTTGCACCTTTCTATTTTCTGTAAATTAATTTTGAACTATTTAGTTCTTTTAAATTTTTACAGCCCATTAAAACCATATTTCTATTAATTTCATCATGCATATTTTGCAGTAAATGTTCAACACCTTGTTGGCCCCCTGCGGCCAAAGAGAACAGAAACATTTTTCCAAAACTACATGCCTTAGCTCCAGCAGCTATAGCTTTTAAAACATGAGTTCCTCTTCTGACTCCTCCATCTAATATAATTTCTAATTTATCTCCTACAGCATCTGAAATAGCTTTTACTTGATCGAAAGGAGATCTAGATCCATCTAATTGACGTCCTCCATGATTTGATATCATTATTGCAGTACATCCAATATCTATAGCTCTTCTCGCGTCATCAACAGACATAACACCCTTAAGAGCAAATGGACCATCCCATTTTTTTGCACAATATTCTGCATCCTTCCAGTCCATAGCAGGATCATACTGTTCATTAATATATTCAATTACTGACTTGGATATATTTGTTCCCTTATCTGTTTTTTTTTTAACATTTGAAAGCTCAAATCTTTTACCGGTTAGATAATTAAACAACCAACCTGGTCGCATTGCAAAGCTCATTAAGCTTTGAAGAGTAAGTTTCGGTGGAGTAGTAAATCCAGTTCTATGATCTTTTTCTCTATTACCTGCAACTAAAGTATCTACGGTTAAACACATTGCATCAAAACCGGATCTTCTGGATCTGTCTATTAAATCATCGGAAATTGATCTATCTTTATGAACATAAAGCTGAAATAATTTTGGACCACTTGAAATATTTGCCACCTCCTCAATAGTATTATTTCCCATAGATGACATACTATAAAAAGTATTGAATTTTTCAGCCGCTCTTGCAGATGCTTTGTCTCCATCTGGATGGTATAATCTCTGCATCGCTGCAGGAGAAAGAAAGATTGGCATATCAATCTTCCTGCCAAACAAAGTAGTTGATAAATCAGGCTTGCCAACGTTAGCCAAAATATTTGGAACTAAATCACAATCATTGAAAGAATCTGTATTTCTTCTTAAAGTTGACTCATCATCTGCTCCACCATCAATGTAATGAAATATTGGTGAGGGTAATTTTTTTTTTGCTAATTTTCTGAAGTCTTCAAAGTTATGGCAATTTTTTAAATTCACTATCTTCTAAATCTTAAGTTATTTCTATTTAGATCTGATATTTTTGTACAACCCATTAATTTCATATCTCTTTCTAATTCAGCCTTATACTTTCCCAGTGCTCTTTCTACACCTGCTTGTCCTGCAGCTGCTAAAGCATATAGATATAGTCTACCGCCGGAACAAGCTTTAGCTCCCATTGATAATGCTTTAAGCATATGAGTTCCTCTATGAATTCCTCCTTCACATATAACATCAAGTTTATCACCAACAGCATCAATAATTTCAGCAAGTTGATCGAAGGGAGATCTAGATCCATCAAGTTGTCTTCCTCCATGATTTGAAACCATTATACCTGTACATCCAATATCAACTGCTCTTTTGGCATCTTCAACACTCATTACACCTTTAAGTGCAAAATGACCTCCCCATTGAGAACAAAGCTTTTCAGCATCTTTCCAATTCATAGACTGATCCAACATAGTAGAAAAATAATTTCCAATTGAAGAGTTAGTACTCGTACCTTCTTTCACAAAATCTTGAAGATGAGGTAATTCAAACTTACCTTTTGTTAAATAGTTTATTCCCCACATAGGTTTGGTAGCAAAACTAAACAAACTAGATAAAGTTAATTTTGGAGGAGATGTGAAACCAGTTCTTAGATCTCTTTCTCGATTTCCACCAGTAATAGTGTCTACTGTTAAGGCCATTACATCGAATTTTGCTGCTTTAGCTCTTTCTAAACATGAATCGTTTAATCCTCTATCTTTATGAAAGTAAAACTGAAACATTTTTGGAGTATCTATCATTGAAGATATCTCCTCTACACTCACAGTTGCCAAAGCTGAAACACCAAACATAGTATTAAATTTTTGTGCAGCCTTTCCTACTGCTCTTTCTCCATCATAATGAAAAAGTCTTTGTAATGCTGTAGGTGCCAGGTAAAATGGTAAGTCTAGTTTTTTTCCAAATATCGTAGTTGATAAATCAATATTTTCAACTCCTCTTAATACGTTAGGAACTAAGTCAACATCATCAAAAGCACTGGTGTTTCTTGCATATGTTATCTCATCATCTGCTGCACCATCAATATAATGGAAAATAGGAGATGGTAATTTTTTTTTTGCTAATTTTCTAAAATCACTAAAATTGTGACAATCACTTAACTTCATATTTTTTATTTTAAAATTTTTTCAAAAAATTAAATGCGTAACTATTTGCTCCTGGATTTTTATCTCCAAAGCTAGCATTTGATACATGATTATAAGACATTCCCAAGCTTGTATTTTCTGAAATGTTATAAGTTGCTTGTAGTTCAGATTTAAATTCTAGTATATGTCCTAAATCTTTTCCGTCACCTTCTCCATAAAGTCCTGGAGTAAAACTTGGAGTAAAGTCTATTTTACCATAATCATAATGTGCTTGTATCCCCGTATAAAAATAAGTTGCACTATCAGCTGTTATAAAAGCACCTGTTACTGGAGAAAGTCTTCCTATTTTTGTTTCTCTAAAAAGACTTTCATTTTGATGTTCAAATCCATAAAGCTGAGCTCTTTTGCCATCGTCACTAAAATCAAACACTCCGGTATAAAAATTTACCTCATGTTCATTTGTTGATATTTTTTTATCTTCACTTACTACTGGTAAAAATAATAAGAATGAAAAAATAAATGAGTAAAGTTTTGTCATATTCATATTAAAAATTTAAAAACATTATATACATTATAGTTATAGCTTTTGAACTATTAATTTTCTAACTATTATTGCACCACCTACAAAAAATAACAATATTGGCAATAACCATAAAATAAAGGTATTTTTATTGAAATCAGGATTGTAAGTGATCCATTGTCCATATCTTTTTTTTAAAAATTCATAAACCTGATCTTCATTTAAACCTTCATTTAATTTTTTTTCTATTAAAATTTTCATACTTTCTGCAAAATCTGATTGAGAATCATAAATTGACTGACCTTGACAGATCAAACATCTTATATTTTTTGAAATTTTTTTTTTTAAAATTTCATTATCTTTTGAATAACTTAAATTATAGAAATTCAAAAAAATAAGAAATATAAAAAAAAATCTAACTATTTTCATTTTAAAATAATATTTATTTCATTTAGAGAATTTTGATCAAGAGGACCTATATATTTTTTTATAATCTTTTTATTTTTATTAATTATAAATGTTTCGGGAATACCATAAGCTCCTAATTCGATTGAAATTGTTCCATCAGTGTCTATCATGTTATCTGAATATGGATTTCCAAATTTATCAATAAACTTTTTTGCATTAGTAAATTTATCTTTATAATTTAATCCAATCAATTTTATTTTTGGATTTCTACTTAATTCCATTAATATTGAATGTTCTTTTCGACAAGGTAAACACCAAGAAGCCCAAATATTAAGTAAATAGAATTCACTATCTACGAACAATTCATCTGAGCTAATTTCTTTTTTTAAATCTAAATCTTGAGATTTAAATTTTGGTAAACTTTTTTTTAAAACTTTATCTGGAACATAAATATTCGATTTTTTTAAAGCTTCAAATAAAATTAAGAAACAAAAAAATAATAAGAGGCTAATAAATATTAATTTAATTCTATTTTGCATATTCTTTTTTAAAAAAACTTATGAACCCACCTAGTGCTATAAAAATTGTCGAAATCCAAATCCAAATCATATAAGGTTTAAGCTGGTATCTAACATTAAAATATTCTTTTCCTTTTACAAAATTCATTACTAAAAATTTATCAGTATATAGAGTAGTTTTAATATCCGCTTCACTAGTTATTGTAGTTGGTTCATTATAAATTCTAATTTCTGGTTTTAAATAAATAATTTCCTGATTTTTATCTTGAATCTTAAAATAACCAATAACAGAATCATAATTTTTACTTTTATTATTTTCTATTTTCTCAAAAGTAATAATATTTTCTTTTAAATTAAATTTCTCTCCTACTTTTAAATTAGTTATCATTTCTTTTGAAAAAATACTGTTCAATAAAATACTTAAAATTAAAAGACTAAAACCAAAATGGGAAACGATTTGTGAAATATTTTTAAATCTCTTATTAAAAAACTCTCTTATCGTTATAAAAAATAGATACAGTGATGCACATAACAAAATTGTTAAAATTAAAGTTTCTGAACTTGTACGATCTAGAACAATATAAGATAAAAATATTGATAAAATTAAAAATATGATATTTGTAATTCTAATTCTTAAATATGATTTTATCCAATTTAAACTTGGAACAATAGCCATAAAAATTAAGAAAAAAATTAAAAAAGGTATTATTAATTTATTAAAAAAAGGTGGACCTATAGAAATTTTTTCATCTGTAATAACCTCCAGAAAAATTGGATATACTGTACCAATCAAAATTACAGCCAAAAAGTACATAAGAAACCAATTATTTACCAAGATTGATGCCTCTTTACTTATCCAGTTTATTTTTATTTTTTTTAAGTTGTTATCTTTAAAAAATGTAAAAAAGATAAATAAAGCAATAAATATTAAAATAAAAAGAAATATTAATATAAACATTCCTCTCTCTGGGTCATTTGCAAAGGTATGTACAGAATTAAGTATACCTGAACGAACTAAAAATGTTCCACTCATACTTAATGTAAACGAAGCTATAGATAATATAACTACCCATGAGGCTAAAGATAAATTTTTTTCTAGAACTATTATACAATGAAGTAAAGCAGTTAAACATAACCATGGCATTAAAGAAACATTTTCAACTGGATCCCAAAACCAAAATCCTCCCCAACCAAGTTCATAATAAGCCCATATTGATCCTAGCATAATTCCAATTGTTAAAAATACCCACGAAATTAATATCCATTTTTTTATATGGCGTGCCCAATTTTTAGAAATATAATTTTCAACAACTGCAGCTAAAGAAGAAGCAAAAATTATGGAAGAACCAACATAACCTATGTATAAAATTGGGGGATGTATGGCTAATGCTGGATCCTGTAATATTGGGTTTAAACCCAAACCTTCTTGAGGAATTGGAAATAAATTACTAAACGGATTTGAAGTAATTAATACAAATAAAAAAAAACCAATTATTATTATTTGTTGAAAAACTAAAGTTAAAATTCTGTATCTTTTTGGCTGATTACTTGATGTTACTAAAAATAGAAAAATAAATAAGGTCAGCACTAGTAGCCAAAGTAATAAACTGCCCTCATGATTTCCCCACGTGCCTGAAATCTTATAAAATAATGGTTTGGTAGTATGTGAATTATTGTAAACTGTTTCATTACTAAAATCAGAATTTATGAAAGAAAGGATTAACCCTATGAAGCTAATAGAGACAAAAAAAAATTGAAGAAAACTTATAGGTAAAATTTTAGGATTAATAAATATTTCTCTATTGTTATAATTTTTAATTGATAATAAAATAATCAGTAGTCCTGCAATTAATCCAAAAATCAAAGAATAATATCCAATTTGAGTAGCTAACAATTTATTTATCTCCTAAAGCTTCTTTAACTTCGGGTGGCATATAATTTTCATCATGTTTTGCCAATATTTTTGTTGCAACTAAATAATTTCTATCTTTTAAAAAACCTTCAGCAACAACTCCCTTTCCCTCAGTAAATAGATTGGGAACCGATCCAGAATATGTAACATTAATTTCACTTTTTAAATCAGTAATTACAAAATTTATTTCATTAGATTTAATAACAACTGATTTTTTCTTAACCATTCCACCAACTCTTATTTTCTTAGATTGTATTTCATTTAAGGTTTTTATTTCAGTAGGAGATTTAAAATAAACTACATTTTCTTCTAAAGATTTTAAAATTAAAAAAACTGTTAAAGAGATAATAAGCAATAATAAAGATATAAACAAAATCCTAAGCTTAACTTTTTTACCATACATAGGTTACGAAGTTAAATTTTAGAAGTGCCTGATAATATTTCTTTATTAATATTTTGTAATTTTGCAACTCTTGTTTTTTGGGAGTTTAGCAAACCAAATTTAGCAATAAATTTTTTTTGTTCTTTTACTAATTGTAATTTAGTTATTAAAAATAAAGATACAAAACTTAACAATGTAAATAAAAATGCAGACCAAACATATTGGCCATAACCATTCATAAAAAGTATTTCATTAATCATAATCTATCTAATCCTTTATTTTTAATTTTTATCAGTTCCGTATTATATTTCATTAAAAAAATTAACAACGAAAATAGTGCAAATGCCGCAGTCATAATTGCTAATGGTATTAACATTGATGAATGTATTGATGTTTTTGATAAAATATTGATTGATGATGGTTGGTGTAGAGTTGTCCACCAATCTACAGAAAATTTAATAATAGGTACATTAATTACTCCAAAAATTGCAATAATTGATGTAATCTTTATTGCCTTGTCGTTATTATCAAATATTCTCCACGATAATAAATATATTAAGTAAAATAAAAGTAAAATTACCATTGAAGTAATTCTTGCATCCCATGCCCACCATGTCCCCCAAGTAGGTATACCCCAAATTGCTCCTGTTACTAATGCAACTATATTAAATATAAAACCTGAAGGAGCTAAGCTCTTAGATATTAAAGAAAGATTTTTATTTTTAAATATAAAAACACCCATTGATAAAAAAGCAATTGATGAAAATATCCCAATAGAAATCCAAGCAGCAGGAACATGGACATACATAATTCTTACTGAATGACTTTGTTTATAATCTTCAGGAGATAATACTAAGGCTTCTAATAGACCTATTGATAAAACAATAATAAATAAAAAAAGAACATACTTCGTTACTTTTGAATTAATTAAAAATATTTTATTAGGTTCAAAAAACTTAAACATTTATAAACGTTATATATATATTTAAACGATGAAAAGCTTAATTATTTTTTGAAATTTTTTCGACCAAGAATGCTGAGGGAGATAATTTAAGGGAAGAACTATGCATCCTTGGTCAATGTAAATAAATTACTACTTAGATATGTCTAAGATTTGAGCTAATTATGTTTAAAAAGTGACTTATTTTAATTTGAGGGCTTAAAATAGCTTGAACCTTTTCTGCCTGAAAAAATTTCATTAATTAGAGGATGTTTTACAGGTTCTTCTGAATCGTCTGTTAAAAGATTTTGTTCTGAAACGTAAGCTTCATATGTTATTTCATCATTCTCCGCTAATAAATGATAAAAGGGCTGATTTTTTCTTGGTCTTACATTTTTTGGGATTGATTGATACCATTCTTCAGAATTATTAAACTCAAAATCAACATCATAAATAACTCCTCTAAATTCAAAATGTTTATGTTTTACAACATCACCTATGGAAAATTTTGCTTTTTGCACTGACATTCACTTAAATATGGGTATTTAAAAAAAAAAATCAATAAAAAAATATAAAAGTTTTATTAATCTGTTAATATCTTTAATGTGAATAGATCTTTTGTTAAATTTGTCACAGACTTCGGTCCTTTAGTAGTTTTTTTCTTTTTTTATTATAACAATGATAAAAGCTTAAAAATTGCTATCCCTCCCTTTATAATTGCTACATTAATAGCGCTAGCAGTTATATGGTTTTTAGAAAAAAAAATTCCAATGATACCTTTAATTGGTGGAATTTTAATACTACTATTTGGTGGTTTAACTATTTACTTTGATAATCCTGTTTTTATTTATATTAAACCGACGATAATTAACATTTTATTTGGACTTTCTTTATTTTTTGGAAAATTTTTTACTGATGAACCTGTATTAAAAAAAATTTTAGGAAATTCATTATTATTATCAAATGAAGGCTGGAATATATTAGGTAGAAGGTGGATGTTATTTTTTTTTTCTTTAGCAATTATTAATGAACTTATCTGGAGAACACAATCTGAAGAATTTTGGGTTAATTTTAAAGTTTGGGGAATATTACCTATAACTTTTATTTTTACTGCCTTTCAAATACCAACAATAAATAAGCATAAACTAGATGAATAAAAATTTAAAATTAGTAATTAATAATAACTATAAAAAAATTGAAGATAAATTTTTTTTTGAGAAAGATGAATTAAAAGTTATTCTTGATTTGTATGCAGAAATGGTCTCAGCTGGATCGTGGAAAGATTATGGACTTAACATATCAAGTAGGCAAGTTGGTTTTAGTGTTTTTAAAAATTCTACTGAAAATGCTTTATATAAAATTTGTAAAAATTTTAAACCAAGCAATAAAAACCTTAAGTACTTAATTACTGATGCAAAAGGAAAGATATTAAAAAATTCTTTTGAACTAGAAAATTTAATTAAAAATACGAATTGGAAAAAACTTTAAACGAATTAATATTATCTTCTTTGACCAAACAATCTTAAAAGCATTATAAAAAGGTTTATGAAATCTAAATAAAGTGTTAAAGCTCCCATAACAGCCTTTTTACCCATTAGTTCTCCAGTATCACTAGATTGATACATATTTTTTATTTTTTGAGTATCGTAAGCAGTTAATCCAACAAAAATTAAAACTCCTAAAATTGATATAACAAAATACATCATAGATGATTTTAAA
The DNA here is from genome assembly GCA_902564245.1 of uncultured Pelagibacteraceae bacterium. Classification (GTDB taxonomy): domain Bacteria; phylum Pseudomonadota; class Alphaproteobacteria; order Pelagibacterales; family Pelagibacteraceae; genus Pelagibacter. The sequence goes on from CACFAF010000004.1 coordinate 51,425, forward strand.
AAAATATTTACTATAGATGCAATTATAATACCAATTAGTCCCATCATTAAAAAAGAGCCAAGCTTAGTTAAATCTCTTTTGGTCGTATAACCGTAAATACTCATTGCTCCAAAAGTTGCCGAACATATAAAAAATACTCTTGTTACACTCAATCCAGTATAAACTAACAATATAGAAGATAACGACAAACCCATTAAAGATGCAAATACCCAAAAAGTTGTCTGAGCCTTTGAAGCACTCATTTTGTTAATTCCAAAACTCATGTAAAAAACTACACCCAGTGGTGCTAGCATAACTATCCATTTAAGTCCTGAAAGATAGATTGCATTTCCTATTTGTGTTAATCCAACAATAGTTCCTGAGTCATCTGTAACTACTGACGTTTTAAAAGTTAACAAAGCTATTATGCCTGTTAAAAGTATTCCTGTAGCCATATAATTATAAACTTTGAGCATATATGCTCTTAGACCTTCATCTGTTGCTACAGTCGCTTTTTGTGCTTCTTTAACTTTATTTAAAATACTTTCTTTATTAAATTCCATATAACTAGAATATATAATCTTTTACTAATTATTCAAGATACCTTAAAAGATTAATAAAAAATTTATACTACAAATACATAATGAATTTTAAAAAATTAGGAAATACTGACCTTGAAGTGAGTACAATTTGTCTCGGAACAATGACATGGGGCGAACAAAATACTGAAAAAGAAGGTTTTGATCAAATGGATTACGCCTTAGACCAAGGAGTAAACTTTTGGGACACAGCAGAATTATATGCAATCCCTCCAAAAGAAAATACATATGGAAAAACGGAGGAAGTAATTGGAAATTGGTTTGAAAGAACAAAAAAGAGAAATGAGGTAATCCTTGCTACCAAAGTTGCTGGTCCTGGACTAAGTTGGATTAGAGGTGGAGGTAATCAATATGATGAGAAAAATTTAAATGAAGCAGTTGATCAGAGTCTTAAAAGATTAAAAACGGATTATATTGATCTATATCAATTACACTGGCCAGAAAGAAAAAGTAATTTTTTTGGTAGACTTGGTTATGAACACAAAGATGAAAAGGACTGGAATAAATTTGAATATATTTTAAATTCGTTAGATAAAATAATTAAGACTGGTAAAATTAGATACATTGGTCTATCAAATGAAACTGCTTGGGGTCTTTCAAAATTTTTAGAAATTTCAAAATTAAAAAATCTTCCAAGAATGATGTCGGTTCAAAATCCTTATAGTCTTTTAAATAGAACTTATGAAGTTGGACTGGCTGAAATTTCTATAAGAGAACAAAGTGGTTTATTAGCATATTCTCCATTGGCATTTGGATATTTGAGTGGAAAATACAGAAATGGAAAATTGCCTGAAAAATCAAGAATGAAGTTATTTGGAGATCAATTTGGAAGATATAAGTCAAAAAATGGCCAATCAGCAATTGAAAAATATTTTGAAATAGCAAACAAACATGGCTTAGATTTTGCTCAAATGAGTTTAAAATTCTGTGAAGTCCAAACTTTCATAACTAGCGTAATAATTGGTGCTACAACCATGGAGCAGTTGAAAACTGATATAGAAAGTGTAAATTTGGAATTAAACGAAGAAATAATTAAAGAAATAAATGAAGTTCAAAAAATATATCCAAATCCATGTCCATGATTAAAAAAAGTTTTATTACTATTCTATTCTTAATATTTTTTAATTCTGTAAATGCAGAAGAAATAAAAAAAGTTGGAAAATATAAAGATTGGGAAACTATGATTATAATTTCAGGTGAAGGAAATACTTGTTTTGCTCAATCTTCACCAGTTTTACAAGCTCCAAAAAAAAATTCTAGAGATGCAAGATTATTTGTTTCTTTTAGGCCAAATGAAAATATTGTTGATGAGATAAGTATAACTGCAGGATATATATTTAATACTAAAAATTCAATTACTGCAAAATCTGGAAAAAATAAATATAAATTTGATATTTCCCAAGAAGGATTTGCTTGGATAGCAGATAATAAAAAAGAAAAAAAATTGATTAAAACTATGAAAAAAGGATCAAGATTGATGATTACAGGCTATAATCAACAAGGATCACAAACAATAGATCATTACTCACTTTTAGGATTCACAAAAGCCTATGGAATGGCTAAAAAGAAATGTAGTTAAAATTTAATGTCTAATAAAAATGAAAATAAGATTCATACTATGTGGCCAATTTATATTGGTGAATTTTTTAATCCTGAGCATGAAGAAATTAAGGATGATTTAATTGAATTTTTCAAAGAATACGAAAAAAAGAATCCAAAAAGCAGAATAAATAAAACTGGAGATCCAGTAGAAAATTATAATTTGTATGAAAGTCAATATAATTTACATCAAGAAAAGAATCCAGCCTTTGAAAAATTGTTAAATTTTATTTCTATGGGTTTTATAACTATGTCAAATAATGCAAATAAAGCTTCACTAACAAATCTAGATAATAAAGATCCTAAATTTAATGTTAAACTAACTGAAACTTGGTTCATCAGATATGAAAAAGGTGGGGTTGTCTTTCCTCATAATCACCAAAATTGTAGTTGGTGTTGCGTTTATTATGTTCAAATTGGAAAAGATTCAAAAGAAAAAAATGGATCTACCTATTTTTTAAAACCATATACTTCTGCAAACTCTACAGACTTCGGGGGCGCTAATTATACTTATTATGGTACATCAGTGATAAAAGGTGATGAAGGAAAATTAGTAATTTGGCCAAATTTCTTATATCATGGTTCTCATCCATATTCTGGTGATAAAAATAGGATAATTGTATCTGCTAATGCAAGTATAAACCTTAATAAAGTCAAATAAATAATTAATTCCTTAACCATGAAACAAAAAATAGTTTTAGCGTATTCTGGGGGATTAGATACTTCTATTATTCTTAAATGGTTACAAGAAAATTATAATTCAGAAATTATTGCTTACACAGCTGATGTCGGACAAGTAATAGATAAAAAGAAAATTATTAAAAATGCTAAAAATTTAGGAGTGAAAAATATCATTATTGAAGATTTAAAAGATATTTTTGTAAAAGATTATATTTATCCAATGATAAGAGGCCATGCTATATATGAAGGTGTTTATTTATTAGGGACTTCTATAGCAAGACCTTTAATAGCTAAAAGACAAATTGCTATAGCAAAAAAATTTAAAGCTTATGCTGTTTCTCATGGTTCAACCGGAAAAGGAAACGATCAAATTAGATTCGAACTAGGATACCATTATTTTGGACCTAAAATAAAAGTTATCGCTCCTTGGAGAATTTGGAAATTAAATTCAAGAACAGATTTGATTAAGTATGCAAAGAAAAACAAAATACAAATTCCAAAAGATAAAAAGGGATTATCTCCCTTTTCGGTTGACGATAATTTATATCACACATCAACAGAAGGTAAAATTTTAGAAAATCCAAAAAATGCAGCTCCAGAATCTATTTTTCAAAGAACTGTGTCTCCCGAAAAAGCTCCAAACAAAGCAACATTTGTTAATATCAAATTTAAAAATGGTGATCCAAAAACCATAAATGGTAAAAAATTATCACCTGCAAATCTTTTACAAAAACTAAATACCTTAGCGGGAAAAAATGGAATTGGTAGAATTGATTTAGTTGAAAATAGATTTATTGGAATAAAATCAAGAGGAGTTTATGAAACACCTGGGGGAACAATATTAATTACTGCTCATAGAGCAATTGAGTCAGTAACTCTAGACAAAGAAACAATGCACCTTAAAGATGAGATTATGCCTAAATATGCAAAACTCATTTATAATGGTTATTGGTATTCAAGAAAAAGATTAAAACTTCAAAAAATAATTGATACGAAAAGAAAAAAAGTAAATGGAACAGTAAAACTAAAATTATATAAAGGAAATATTACTATAATTTCCAGAAAAACTAATAGTAAAGCCTATTCAATAAAAAAAGTTTCATTCGAAGAAAACAAAACATTTAAAAAATCAAGAATTGAAAGATTCATCAATTACCATAAAAAAAAACTAAAATAATAATCTAATTTTTTGAACAATTTTTAGAACAATATTTTACTTTATCCCAGTTTAATCTCCATTTTTTTCTCCAAACAAAAGTTCTTTTACAAATCTTACAAGTTTTATAGGGCAGATTTTCTTTTTTCATTAAACAGAATTTTTTTTAATAAATTTATTTGCTTCTGATAAAATCAGTTTTTTTCTGTCTGAATTCATTTTATCAAAAATTCTAACCATCATTGAAAGTCTTGGATTTTTAAGAAAAAAATTTCTATTTTTATTTATAAATCTCCAATATAAACCATCCATAATATTACACCATTCACCTTTTTTAAAATCCATCATTTTTAAAATATAGCTTGAACCACATATGTAGGGTTTTGTTGAAAAAATCCCTCCATCACTAAATAGACCCATTCCATAAACATTTGGAACCATTACCCAGTCGGAAGAATCTACATACATTTCCATAAACCATTTGTAAACATAAATTGGTTTAATCTCACACAAATTCATTACATTGGATAATATCATTAATCGTTCGATGTGATGTGACCAACCATATTTTAATGTATTTTTAATTGCATGGTCTAAAGGAGGTAAACCAGTATTACCCTGATACCATGAAGATTTTAATTTTCTTTTATGATTAAAAAAATTTTTAGTTTGCATTTCATTACTATAAATTTGATATATGCCCCTCATAAATTCTCTCCACCCAATAACTTGCCGAATGAAACCCTCTAAAGAATTAATCTTAATTTTATTTTTTTTTGTAAAAAGTAAAATTTTATCTAAAACTATTTCAGGTGTAATTAATCCTAAATTTAAGTATGGGCTTAAAGCACTATGAAATAATATATTATCTCTTTGATCCACAGCATCTTCGTAATCCCCAAATAAATTTAATTTTTCTTTAATAAAAAAATTTAACAGTTTAATGATATCCTCATACTCAGTAGCAAACCAAAAATTTTCTACTTCTCCATAATGCTTATAAAAAATCTTATTAATAATTGGCTTCAGGTCTTTTGTGTGCTTAGTTTCGTTTATCTTTGGAAATTTAGGTATTAAAATATTTTTAGGTAATTTATTTCTATTTTCAGAATCAAAACTCCATTTTTTACCAATAGGATTCCCATCTTCTGACATTAAAATTCCTGAATTTTTTCTAACCTCTTTATAAAATGTCGACATAAAGGGTTTTTTTACTTTGGCTAAATAATTTTTAAATTCTTCTCTAGAATTCATAAACATTGGACTTTTAATTATTTTCCAATTTATTTTTGATTTTAAGAAAAATGTTCTTAGTTTTTTTTCAAAAAATTTATCTTCTATTTCAAAACTTGAAATTTCTTTTATTTTTTCTTTCTCTATTATTTTTTTTAATTTGTCTGTATAACTAATCTTAAAAACTTTATCTTCTATTTTAGAATACTTAATTTTATATTTTTTTTGATCAAGTTTCTCTGCATAAGACCTCATTGAAGATAAAAAAAGTAGTATCTTTTTTTTATGATGTTTTTCATAAACACATAATTCATGATCCTCTGCCATAAAGAATACATGATCATCTTTAAATTTTTCTAAATACTTGAATGGAAACAACTGATTGCCTAGTATAAAAAACAACTTCATAAGTAGATCTTAATTTAAAATCAAAAAATTAATTTTTCCTAGGATCTTTTACAGCTTTAACTTTATCTAATATTCCAGTTAATTTTATACTTATGTAGATAACATAAACCAAGGTAAATCCTAAAGCCATTGTAGATAAAATTGTAAATATCGCTGTTAAAATTTTAGCTTGAAACCAATTTTCAATGTCTGAACTTGAATAGTAAATAACATTCCAAAACATAAAAAAAAATATTTCATAAACTATTATAATTTTAAATATAGGCCGCATAATTGCTACCATTTACATAGTTAAGTTTATTTTTGACATGCTACAAATTGACTTAAAAAGATTTAATTTTTTACTGTTAAATATTGGTAAAAATATAATGACTAAAAAATATCTTATTTTTGGAGCTACTGGATCCGTCGGATCTAATTTGGCTGAACAATTAAAAAAATCAAATCATGATGTACATCTTGTTGGAAGAAATGAAATAGAAATCAAAAAAATATCTGAAAAACTAGATTGCACTTTTACTGTTGTAGACGTTTTAGAAGAAAAATTTGTTGAAAAAGTTAAAAATGATATCAATGAAGTTAAAGGTATCGCTTATTGTGTAGGCTCTATAGACTTAAAACCAATTAGAATGATTAATGAACAAGATTTAAACAAATGTATGAAACTTAATTTATACTCTGCTATTGAAGCTATTAAGGGTTATCAAGAGAGTTTAAAAAAAAACAAAGGTTCAATAGTTTTATTTTCAACTGTTGCTGCTCAAAGAGGTTTTACAAATCATACTATCATTGCATCAGCAAAAGCTGCTGTTGAAGGATTAACAGTATCACTAGCTGCGGAATTTGCTCCAAACATTAGAGTTAATTGCATAGCTCCAAGTTTATCAAAATCAAAAATAGCTGAACCGATGTTAAAAAATGTTGCAGTGGCAGAGGGTATCGCCAAAGCTCATCCATTAAAAAGATTAGGTGAAGGTAAAGATTCCGCCGCATTAGCAAAATTTTTAATTACTGAAGAAAGTTCTTGGGTTACAGGTCAAATAATTGCTGTAGATGGTGGTAGATCTAGATTATCTTAATTAATTCATTTTTCTTTTAAAACACTCAATAGTATTTTTAAGCAGACAAGCAATAGTCATAGGTCCTACTCCTCCTGGAACTGGAGTCAAAGCTTTGGCAACCTTTGAAACCTCATCAAATGCAACATCTCCTACAATTCCTTTATCAGTCTTATTAATTCCTACATCAATTACAATTGCATCTTTTTTTACCCAATCCCCTTTAACAAGTTGTTTAATTCCAACTGCAGCAACTATTACATCTGCCGCTAAGCATTCAGATTTTAAATCTTTTGTTTTTGAATGAGTTATAGTTACAGTACAATCTTCTTGCAAAAGCAGTTGTGCCATAGCTTTACCATTTAAATTTGACCTACCAATCATAACTGCTTTTTTTCCAGTTAAATTTGGTTCAATTTTTTTAATTAACAAATAACATCCAAGAGGTGTGCAAGGTATCGAACCTTGATAACCTGAAGAAAGATTTCCAACATTCATAGGGTGAAGCCCATCAACATCTTTTTCATGTGATATGGATTCAATAACCTTTTGTTTATTGATATGTTTAGGTAATGGTAATTGAACTAATATACCAGAAACACTATCATCATTATTTAGCTCATTAATTTTTTGTAAAACTGTTTTCTCATCTACAGTTTCTGGATATCTAATTACTTCAGAATTTAAACCAATCTCATTTGCTGATTTTTCTTTATTACGAACATAAATTTGACTTGGTGTCATATCACCAATTAAAATGACCGTTAATCCAGGAACTTTATTATATTTTTCTTTTAGAGCTAATACTTCTTTTTTTAGCTTTCCTCGTAACTCAGCAGCTTCTTTTTTACCATCAATTAAAATCATATTATTTAAAAAATCATTGGTGCAATGTACAGCTTCATACACATTTCTATGAACCAAATCAACAATAGCAATATAACTGGTGAGATATCTAATGATCCTAAATTAGGAAGAAAACCCCGTATTTTATTTAATATTGGATCAGTTAATCGATAAGTCATTTCTAATATAGAATAAACCAATCTATTTTGAGTGTTTAAAATGTTAAAAGCAACAAGCCAACTAACTACTACATTTGCTATAACTATGTAGGAGTATAGCTTCAGTATTTGAAGAGCTAAATAAAAAATAGCTATCATTTCTTTTCGATATAAATCGATTGGCTTGGAAAAGCAAAGGATGCTTTATTTTTTTCTACAATCTGTTTTATTGAAATTGCAAGTCTTTCTTTTACTGCTAACCATTCATCCCAATCATTTGTCTTTGTAAAACAACGAATATACATATCTATAGAACTATCAGCAAATTTGTCTACTCTAACCGCATATCCAAGTTCTGTTTTATAATCTTCATTTTTTTTAATATAATCTTCGATCTCATCTCTAATTTTTTTAAGTTGTTCAATAGTGGAGTCATATTGTAAATTAATTACCCAACTAATAATCCAATTAGTTGTTTGGCTTATATTAATTACGGCATTTTCAGCAAACTGAAAATTAGGAATTATAGCAATTGATTTATCAAATTTTCTTATGACGGTTGATCTGAATCCTATTTTTTCAACAATTCCTTCAATTATACCATCTACTAAAATCCAGTCACCAATTTTAAATCTTTTTTCAACTAAAACTAAAATTCCAGAAATTAAATTTTTAAATAAATCTTGAGCTCCTAAAGCAACTGCAACACCAAATAAACCTAGTCCGGCAATAATTGGACCAATTTTAATCCCCCACAATTCTAGAACTGCTGCTAAACCTAAAATAAAAATTAAAATTTTTAATGATTTAATAATCCAACCAATTAATTCTCGAGTTAAAACTTTATCTAACCCACTTAAAATATAAGAGATAGGTTCTATAATTTGATGAATTACCCAAAATATAAAAATAGTGATTAATGTTCTATTGATTGTATCTATAACCTCTCTGCTATCTTCTGAAAAAGACATATAGTAACTTGCAATAAAAAATCCAAGAACTATTGGTAAAAATCTTGCAGGCCCTTCCATTGCCTGGACAAAAGTATCGTCGAGTTTATTAGTTGTTCTTTTTGCAATACTTTGTAATCTTTTTATAATTATTTTACTTATGATTCCTCTAAATATTAAAAAAATTAAAAATATTCCAACTCCAATTAATATTTGAAATATATCAACCCCAAGAATTCCTTTGTTCCAAACAGATAAAAATAATTCAGTAAAATTATTAAATAATTCCATAACTAAATTTTATACAGTAAAAATTCTTCTTCTCCAGGGTTAAAAAGAAAAATTTTCTTCCATTTAATTTCATTCAGAATTGAAGAGGTTTTTTCACTTATACACATCAAATTAGTATTCATAAATAAAGACTCTAGGTAATAATTCTTAATAATATTTAATAAGCTGATCGCACTATTCTGAGAATAAACATAAATAATATTGGGCATATCTTCTTTGAGTTTTTCTATAAAATTATTATCAAATTTCTCATTAGGATTTACTTTGTAGTTAATAATTCTTTTTATAGTATATCCCTCAGAAATTAATGATTGATCTAAATTTTTGGATATAACTTCTCCAGTTACATAAAGTAATTTTCCATATGAAGAATCAAAATTTGATAAAATTATTTCTTTTAAATTATTCACATTTCCATCGGCAACAAAAATATTTTGAAAGCCTACACTTTTAGCTTTTTTTTCTGTTGCACTTCCAACACAAAAGCAATTTATGTTTTTATCAATATCTTTAAGATCTAAAAATTTAATTGCATTTGCACTTGTAAAAATTATTCCTTTAAAATTAGAATATTTTATGGATTCATGTTTCATGCTTTTAATACTTATTAAAGGTAGATGTGATACTTTGTGTCCTAGTGATTGAAATTTTAAAATCATTTCATTACAATCTTCTATAGGTCTAGTTAATAATATATGCATAATTATTTTTTATAAGAATTATTCGATTTTTTTTTTAATATTTTGCCAACTTCAATACCAAGTTTTTTTGCAAATTTTATATCTTTTGATAACTCAATATAAAACCTTTTTTTTCCATCTAAAGAAAAAAGTTCAGCCTTTAAAATAATATTATTGCCATTAATCTCTGCGAATGCACCAACCGCGGTCTCACAATCTCCCTCTAAAATTCTTAAAACATTTCTTTCTGCTTGAATGCAACGATGTGTTGGTTTGTGATTAATATTATCTAATATTTTAATTAAATCTATATCATCTTTTCTACATTGTAATACGATTGTTCCCTGTCCTGCACTAGGAATTATTTCTGAAATAGAAAAAATTTGTGAAATTTTTTTTTCAAGGCCAAGTGATTTGATTCCTGCATAAGATAAAATTATTGCATCATATAAATTTTCATTTAATTTTTTTATTCTGGTATCAACATTTCCTCTTATAAGTTTATATTTAAGATCTTTTCTTATTTGTTTTAATTGAAACTCTCTTCTATATGATGAAGTTCCAATAATAGAATTTGCTGTAAGATCATTGATGCTTTTATTGTTTTTACTAATTAAAATATCTCTTGGATTATTTCTTTCCAAAAAACAATTTGATAATAATTCCTTTGGTTCATCGCTAGGTAAATCTTTTAAAGCATGTACAGCTATATCAATTTTTTTATCTATCAATTCTTTTTCAATTGTCTTACAAAATAATCCTTTACCACCATATTCTGAAACTCTTAAATCTTTGATTTTATCACCAGCTGTTGAAATACTTTTTATTTCAATATTATTAATAAGCTTATTTTTTAATAATTCATTTTTAGCTTTTTCTGCATAAATCAAAGCTAGCTTGCTTCCCCTTGTGCCAATAATAATTTTGTTTTTCATTTGTTTGTTTTATACTTCATAAATTATAATGAGAATTTAATATTTATAAAAATTATTTTATGAGCAAAAAACCTATAATTTTAGGAATTGAATCAAGCTGTGATGAAACTGCAGCATCTATAATAACCGAAAATGATCAGGGATATCCTAAAATTTTATCCAATATTATATCCAGTCAAATTGATATTCATAAAGAATATGGAGGTGTTGTTCCAGAACTTGCAGCAAGATCCCATGTAGAAAAAATTGATTTGATAACAAAAAAGGCTATTAATGAAAGTGGAAAAAAATTACAAGATATTGATGCAGTAGCTGCAACCGCTGGACCAGGTTTAATTGTTTGTTTATCAGTAGGTTTAAGTTTTGGAAAAACTTTAGCATCATCATTAGAGAAACCATTTATTGCTGTCAATCATTTGGAAGGTCATGCTTTAAGTCCTAAACTTGATACACAATTGGATTATCCTTATTTGTTACTACTAATTTCGGGTGGACATACTCAGTTCCTAAGTGTGGAAGGATTAGAAAAATATAAAAGATTAGGTACAACTATTGATGATGCTTTGGGAGAGGCATTTGACAAAACAGCTAAAATGATTGGTATTGAATTTCCTGGAGGTCCAAAAATTGAAGAATATGCTGATAAGGGAAATCCAAATAAATTTAAGTTACCGAAACCAATAATTAACAAAGGCGGATGTAATTTATCCTTTGCTGGACTAAAAACAGCAGTTTTAAAGATTGCAAAAAATATTAAATCTAAACAAGAAAAGTATGACTTAGCTGCATCTTTTCAAAAAACAATTGAGGAAATATTGTATATAAAAAGTAAAATAGCATTTAAAAGTTTTAAAAATATTAATCCTAAATCTAATACTTTCGTTGTAGCTGGGGGAGTTGCTGCAAACAAAAAAATCAGAAGAATCATATTGAAACTCTGTGAAGAAGAAAATTTTAATGCTATTTTTCCTGCTCAGGAGCTATGCGGTGATAATGCAGCGATGATAGCAATGGTTGGCTTAGAAAAATTTAAAAAAAAACAATTTAATAAATTAGATTACCCAGCTAAACCAAGATGGCCTTTAGATGAAAATGCAATTTTTTTAAAAGGTGCTGGTATAAAATTTTAAATTAAATTGAATTATAAAGTTTTCTTACTAATCTATTTCCAAATATCTTGGGTTTCCATTTCCATTTTTTTAATAAATTATTTGTTTTTGAAATTGAAATTGAAATATCTTTTTCTTCTTTTTTTCTATAAAGAGATTTATCTATTTTTATAAAATTTTTAAAGTCAATTTTTTTAATTTGTAAAATACTTTTAATCATATCTTTTACCAAATATTTTTTTCCAGTTCCAAAAACAATATCTTGTGGTTTTAAATTTGCTGCATAAAAAACACCTTGCATAATTTCAGGTGCCCAACAAAAATCTCTTTTTGAATAAATATTTCCTAATTTTAAGAATCTAATTTTCTTATATTTAACAAAATCACAAACTTTATTTAATAAAAAACTTTTTGCTTTAAGGGGAGACTCAATATTCATAAAAATTAAACTATAACAATTAACTCCTTTTTTTCTAAAATTTTTTACTGCCTTAAATGCATCGATTTGTGATTTGATATATGGGCTAGTTGGATTTTGAAATTTTAGTTTTGGTCTTAAACCACCTTTAAAAAGTTTAAATATATATGCACTATTAGCTTTAAAAAATTTTATCTCTGATTTAGTTTCTTTTAAAACCTCTAAAAAATATTTAGCACCAATAAAATTAGAATTTTTTGTTTCTTTTACTTTTTTATAACTTTTAGCCAGAGAACTTTGACCAGCAAAATAATAAATGATTTGAGGATTAATTAATTTTATTTTTTTCTTTATATCTTTTTTACTCAAAATATCTAATTTTAAAAAACTAATCTTTTTTTTAATTTTAAGATATTCATAATTTTTATAATTCTTTTTTTTGAATCTACTTGTTACGAAAACTTTATGACCAAATTTTAGATAAATTTCTGATAAATATGCTCCCAAAACTCCTGTTCCAATTATTAAAACTTTCATTTTTTTATTTTTTAAATATATAATTTAAATATACATTTTGAATATATAATAATAAAAAATTCTATGAACAAAAAATAGACTATGTATTGGTTATTAAAATCAGAACCAAACGTCTGGTCCATTGATCAACAAAAAAAGGCAGGTCCAAAAGGAGCTACTTGGGATGGTGTCAGAAATTTTCAAGCAGCAAATAATTTAAAAAAAATGAATAAAGGTGATCTTTGTTTTTTTTATCACTCAAACATAGGCAAAGAGATTGTAGGAATAGTTGAGGTTATTAAAGAGTCTTTTTTAGACAAATCAGATCAAAAAAAGAGATTTGTAGCTGTTAGAGTTAGATTTAAAGAAAAATTTAAAAAAAAGGTTACGCTTGAAGATATTAAAAAAAACAAGGCTCTTAGCCATTTATCACTTATAAAACAAAGTAGATTATCGGTTATGCCAATAGACACTAAAAGCTGGAAAATTATTTATAAGATGAGTAATATTTAAATAAAAATTAATGCCAAAAAAAAAATCCAAATCTAAAAAGAAAATAAGAAGAAAAACCAAGCCTAAATATAAAATTAAAAAAAAGAAAAAAAATAAAATAAAAGTAAAAGAAAATAGTCAAGAATTAATCATAAAAACAAAATCTGATTGGATTAAAAAGGCTCAAGTAAATAAGTCAGAGTATGAAAAAAAATATAATTTATCTATAAGAAAAAATGATGAATTTTGGAAAAAAGAAGGAAAAAGAATTTCATGGATTAAACCATATAAAAAAATTAAAAATGTTAAATACAGTAAAGAAGAAGTTCGAATCAAATGGTATGAGGACGGAACTTTAAATGCTTCAGCAAATTGTATTGATAGACATCTAAAAGATAAAAAAGATAAAACTGCAATTATATGGGTTGGAGATGATCCTAAAGACACTAAAAAAATTTCCTATAAACAATTACATAAAGAAGTTTCAAAAACTGCTAATGGATTAAGAGAACTTGGAATTAAAAAAGGTGACAGAGTTACAATTTATTTAACTATGATACCAGAGTTAGCTATAACTATGTTAGCTTGCGCAAGAATTGGTGCAATTCACTCAATTATATTTGGAGGCTTTTCAGCTGAGTCGATTGCTGGAAGAATTGATGATTGTGAATCAGATTATGTTATTACTGCTGATGAAGGTTTAAGAGGTGGAAAAATAATTCCACTTAAAGATATAATCGATGAAGCTCTTTCTAAATGTCGTAATATCAAAAAATGTATAGTAGTAAAAAGGACTGGAAATTATATTAATTGGGTTTCTGAAAGAGATGTTTGGTACGAAGATATAATTAAAAAAGCATCAAACCATTGTGAACCAGAAGAAATGAGCGCTGAAGATCCTCTTTTCATTCTATATACATCAGGATCAACAGGAAAACCGAAGGGTGTACTTCATACTACAGGTGGTTATTTAGTTTATGCATCAATGACACACCAATATATTTTTAATTATAAACCTAATGATGTTTATTGGTGTACGGCTGATATTGGTTGGGTGACAGGACATAGTTATATAATTTATGGTCCACTTGCTAATGGTGCTACAACAATAATGTATGAAGGTATTCCAACTTATCCAGATAGTTCTAGATGGTGGCAAATAATAGATAAATTTAAGGTAAACATCTTTTACACAGCTCCTACAGCAATTAGAGCATTAATGAGAGAAGGAGATAAACCAGTCAAAAAAACATCTAGAAAATCATTAAAATTACTTGGAACTGTTGGAGAGCCTATAAACCCTGAGGCTTGGATGTGGTATTACAAAGTAGTTGGAGATTCAAAATCACCTATTGTAGATACCTGGTGGCAAACTGAGACTGGTGGAATATTAATTAGTCCTCAAACTGGAGCTATAAATTTAAAACCTGGTTCAGCAACTAAACCATTTTATGGAATTAAACCAGTAATAGTTGATGAAAAAGGCAATACCTTAAAAGGAGAATGTGAAGGAAGATTATGTATTGCACAATCTTGGCCTGGCCAAATGAGAACTGTTTATGGTGACCATCAAAGATTTATTGATACTTATTTTTCACAATTTGATGGAAAATATTTTACAGGTGATGGATGTAGAAGAGACAAAGATGGTTACTATTGGATTACAGGCAGAGTAGATGATGTAATTATTGTTTCTGGACATAATTTAGGAACTGCTGAAATTGAAAGTGCTTTTGTTGCTCATCCAAAAGTTGCAGAAGCTGCAGTAGTTGGCTATCCACATGACATAAAGGGTAATGGATTATATTGTTATGTAACTTTAAATGTTGGAGAAAAAGAAGATGGAGATCTAGAAAGAGAATTAAAACTATGGGTTAGAAAACAAATTGGTCCATTAGCTACTCCAGACTTTATACATTTTTCTCCAGGATTACCCAAAACTAGATCTGGAAAAATTATGAGAAGAATACTCAGAAAGATTGCGGCTAATCAACATGACCAGTTAGGAGATACAACTACTCTTGCTGATCCAAGTGTAGTGCAAAGTTTAGTTGATAATAGAAAAAATACTTAAAAACTTATTAACTTTTTAAACTCTTCTTTAATATTATCCCATTTTAAGATCATAGAATTCAAAACGATTTTTCTATCTAAAGTTTTTAATTCATCCGCTATTGGAGCCCATTCGTAAAGTGTTAAAGCACTTTCATTAAATGGCCAAGTATTATAATAAGTTTGCCAGTCTACTTTTTTAAGTCTATCATTAAATTTTTCTTTACCTTTAATAATAATATCTTCAGGCATGCCGTTATGAATCTCACTATTTAAAATTTCGTTATAAATATCATGTGCTTTATTAGTGTCTTTGTAGTTGATAAAAACATTTAAGTAAGAAAAACTATATAAAGTGAGATCTTGTAATGCTACTGAATAAATATTCCATTTCGCTTTATTTATTGATGACAACAATACTTCATTATCAAAATGCAATACATATTTAGTACCCATTCTTGTTTTTAAATAATTGTATAGTGTTACTTGTGATACCCAAGCGGATTTTTTTTGAATAAAAGATTTAAGATCATCAATATTTTTAATTTTTTTTTTTGGTAATACTGATTTAAAAAGACCTAAAAAGTAAACTTTGAAGTCTTCTAACTTTATATCTTTTAGATTGAATTTGTATTTTAAAGTCATTTCTCTAGTAATAGTTGTTTTATAATATAAAAAGCACCATTTTTGCAGTATTTTTTGGGGTTTAAATCTTGCTCATTATGGGTATGCTTCGCTTTTTTAACCTATAGGGAGGAAAAAAATGTCAAATAAAGAAAAACACTGGGAAAAGACTAGAGGATTGCTATTTGTAACATTAGCAATATGGTTTGTTTTCTCAATTGGCATCTTTTTTTTCGGAGCCGAGATGGAAGCATCTAGTTTTAGACCTTTTGGATATCCATTGTCGTACTACATGACATGTCAAGGGTCACTTGGAATTTTTGTAATATTAATTTTTTGGTTTGCAGGAAGACAAGAAAAGATAGATGAAGAATTTGGCTTTACTGAAAGAGAGGATAGCTAATGATTAAAGGTAAATTTATAGATAACTTACCAAAAGTTTATGGAATATACACTGGGGGATTCCTAGTATTCATAATTTTAATGGCGATCGCAGAACAAGCTGGAATGTCAGCAAAGATGATAGGTATCTTTTTTGTTTCTTTCACAGTTGCAATATATGCTATTATTGGTTACTTATCTCGAACTCTTCAAGTAGACGCTTACTACGTAGCAGGAAGACAAGTTCCAACTGTATTTAACGGAATGGCTACTGCAGCAGACTGGATGTCTGGTGCATCTTTCGTTGCAATGGCAGGTGGTATCTATTTTAAGGGTTATGGTTACATGGCACTTTTAGTTGGATGGACAGGTGGTTACGTTTTAGTAGCTTCTTTGTTAGCACCATATTTAAGAAAATTTGGTTGTTATACAGTTCCAGACTTCATTGGTACTAGATACGGTGGTAACGCGGCAAGACTATCTGCGGTATTAGTTTTAACAGTAGCATCTTTTACATATGTGACTGCACAAATTAATGCAACAGGAACAATTGCTTCTGTAGCATTGGATATTCCTTTCGGAATAGCTGTGTACGTTGGATTAGCAAGTATATTACTATGTTCAATGTTAGGTGGAATGAGAGCAGTTACTTGGACGCAAGTTGCACAATATATCGTTTTAATTATTGCATACTTGTTACCAGTATTCTGGATTAGTAATAAAATGGGCGCTGGTGTCTTCCCACATTTAATGTTGGCAGATGAAGTGGCTAGAATTGCTGAACTTGAAAGTCAATTTGGATTAGGATCAGTTAAAAACTCTGCAGCTGACTTAGCTACAGTTCCTAAAGGATTAGCTGGTATAACTAAAGCTCACTCGGAAGTTAATACAACTCCTTGGAAATTTATTTCATTAGCGGTTTGTATGATGGCTGGAACAGCTTCATTACCACACGTTATGATGAGATACTTTACTACTCCAAGTGTAAAAACTGCTAGAAGATCAGTAGGTTGGTCATTATTCTTTATATTCCTACTTTACTCTTCTGCACCGATGTTAGCTACACTGTCAAAACTTTCATTGATTGATCCATCACTTCCAACAGGAATTATTGGTAAGTCAATAGCAGAAGTTCAATCGATAGACTGGTATCAAAACTGGAACCAAGCGAACTTAATGTTTGTAAGCGACTTTAACGGAAATGGAACTCTAGAATTAAATGAGTTTTTCATGGGAGGTAAAGCTGTAGTATTAGCTACTCCAGAGATAGCTGGATTACCTTATGTAATCTCAGGTCTAGTTGCTGCTGGAGGTATGGCTGCTGCCATGTCAACAGCTGATGGTTTAGTTTTAGCAATTGCAAATGCTTTATCTCATGACTTGTACTACAAGATCATTGACCCTAAAGCTGAGACTGCAAAAAGATTAATTGTTGCAAGGGTTTTACTTGTAATAATTGGTTTTGCTGGAGCAACTATTGCTGCTCTTGAGATCCAAGGTATCTTAGGTTCAGTTATCTGGGCTTTTGACTTTGCGATGTCAGGACTATTCTTCCCACTTGTACTAGGTGTATGGTGGAAGAGAGCAAATGCACCAGGTGCTGTTGCAGGAATGCTACTAGGATTAGCTTCAGGTACTGCGTATCTAATTTGGGTACGTACAGGTGGAGCTGGGTTCTGGGGTATAACTCAACTTACATTCGGAATAGTTGGATCATTGGTTAGTTTAGTATCTATGATTGTTGTTAGTTTGATGACAGCAGAACCAGATGCAGCTACTCAAAAGATGGTTGACGAAGTACGAGTACCTTCAGGTAAAACGGTACTTGGAAAACAACACTAAATAATATCTAATTTTAAGGGGCGAAAATCTTCGCCCCTTTTAATTATTAAAAATCTTAAGTTTTTATGTCAGCAAATTTTCATCCTTTAGTTTATGTAGTAGATTATATAATGGGTGTAATTATGTGGACATTAATTGGTAGAGTAGCAATGAATATCTTCCAAAGAGAGGACTCTACCTTTTTTTTTATGAGAATTTTTGTTAAATTAACAGATCCATTTATTAAATTATTCAAACCTTTAACACCTTCATTCATAATACAGCCAATAGTCCCACTATATGTAGCCTGGTTTTTTTATATGTTCAGATTTTATCTTATGCCTTATCTATTGGGATATTCTGTCATGGGAATGTTGTCTTTTCCTCTAGAAAGTGAGATTGCTAGAGAAATTTATCAAATTTTTGGTAAAAATTAATTCAAATTAAAAAATAAAATTGATACTACTAGTCTTGTAATCAATGAAAAAAATATTAATTTCTCCGTCGATTTTATCTGCTGACTTTAGTCAATTAGGCATTGAAATAAAGAGACTGGAGCAAAATGGTGCAGATATGATTCATGTTGATGTAATGGATGGACATTTTGTTCCAAACTTAACTATAGGTCCACCTGTAATAAAAGCTTTAAGAAATCATACAAGCTTACCTTTTGATGTTCACTTAATGATATCACCTGTACATAAATATATTAAAGACTTTGCTGAAGCAGGTGCAGATATAATAACTATACATCCTGAAGCAACTGATGATTTAGATAAATCAATTAAACTCATCAAACATTTTAAAAAAAAAGTTGGAATTTCTCTAAACCCAGATACCAAAATAGAAATTATTAAAGATTATTTAAGTGAGATAGATCTTGTTTTAGTAATGAGTGTTTATCCAGGTTTTGGAGGACAAAAATTTATACCAGAAATTTTAAAAAAGATTGAAAATTTAAAAAAAATAAAAGATGATAAAAATTTAAATTTTAATATCGAGGTAGATGGAGGAGTTAATTTTGACAATAGCAAATCCATAATAAATGCGGGAGCAAATATTCTTGTTTCGGGCACTACAATTTTTAAAGATAATAATGGAGATATTAAAAAAAATATTGATACTTTAAAGACAATGTAAGGATAATGATTTTTAAAAATTCATTAAATTATTTAACTCAATTTTTTTTTTTCTTTACAAATAAAACCAGAAGCCTTTATTTAAATTCAAATATTTATAACAAAAAAATTTCTAAAATAAGAAATAAAAATTTAGAATATAAACCAAGCCCAAGTTTATTAGATTGTTTAATTAAATATAAAAAGAAAAAAATAAGTATAGAAGATTTTTCATTAAATTCAATTTGGGAAGAAAATAATTTTAAAGAGAAAGATTATAAAAAACTTCACAGCTTTTTTTGGTTATTTAGTTTAGATCTAAAGTCTTCAAAAAAAACAACCCAAAAAATTATTCTAAAATGGATAGAAAATAATCATAATTATAATTATAAAAACTGGGATATTGATATTTTATCAAAAAGAATAATTGCCTGGATATCTAATTCCAAATTAACATATGAAGATTCAACTGACAGTTATAAGGAAAAATTTAATATAACTATTCAAAAACAAATTAATCATTTAATAAATGAAATTCAAAGATCAGATTTGGTAGATGATAAAATGATAGGATGTACGGCTATAATATTAACTGGTCTATCATATAAAGATAAATCTAAATACTTGGACTTTGGTTTTAATTTATTAAAAAAAATAATAAAATTATCTCTAGACAATCACACTTTTCCAAAATCAAGAAGTTTAAGACAACTAAATTTTTATTTAAAATATTTTATATTAATTAGAGAGTGGTTAAAGGAATCTCAAACGGATATACCTGAATATATTGATGAAACTATATATTATTTAGGTCAAAGTTATTCGCTAATAAATCAAAATACTAAAGCAACTATACTTTTTAATGGAAATAATGAGTCTGATAATGAAGATTTTAATTTATACCTTTCAAGACTTGGCTACAAATTTAAAAATGAAAGTAATGAAACTGGAGGTTATGCAGTTTTAAAAAATAAAAAGATAATGCTTGTAATGGATATTGGTGAAAGTCCAGAAAAAAAATTTTCACATAATTATCAGTCTGGTTCTTTATCTTTTGAAATTATATCAAATGGTAAAAAATTAATAAGTAATTCTGGATATTTTCAAAATCATCAACATCAATTAAATAATGTTTCTAAATCTACAGCTACTCATAATACTTTAATAATTGACAATCAATCATCATGTAAGTTAAGAAAACAAGGAGATGGTTATTCAAGAATTGAACAGGGAATAAAAATACTAAAAAAAAAAATCATATATGAAAAAAACTACTGGAGTATAAATTCATCTCATGATGGTTATTTAAAAAATTATGGTATAATACATGATAGACAAATAGAATTTTATCCAGAAAAAAATAAAATTATTGGAAGAGACAACTTAATTAAAAAAAAAAATTTTAAAAGTTCAAATTTTGAAATAAGATTTCACTTACAACCTAATGCAAAAGTGATGAAAACTCAGGACAGTAAATCAATATTAATTGAAATTAATGATGAGGGTTGGAAATTTAGATGTGAAAATGAAAAGTTTGAAATAGAAACAGGTTTATATTTTGGTAAAAAAAATTCTTATACTGAAAATCAAAATATTTTTATTTCTGGCATGACACAAAAAGAAAATCAGACTATAAAATGGGAATTAATTAAAATTACATGAAAAAAATAAGAAGAGCCTTAATTTCTGTTTCTGATAAAAAAAATTTAAAAACGCTTTTAAATATATTTACTAAGTATAAAATTAAAATAATTAGTTCAGGAGGAACTTATAAAGAAATTAAGAAACTTAAATTTAAATGTACTGAAGTTTCAGATCATACTGGGTTTAAAGAAATTCTTGATGGAAGAGTAAAAACTTTACACCCTAGTATTTATGCAGGTATTTTAAGTAAAAGAAAAAATAAAAATCATAAAAAGCAACTTAAAAAAAATAATTTTGAAGAAATTGATTTAGTAATTGTAAATTTTTATCCTTTTGAAGAAGTTTTAAGTGCTACTAATAATGAAAATAAAATTATTGAAAACATAGATATAGGTGGACCAACAATGGTAAGAGCCGCAGCAAAAAATTTCAATGATGTAACGGTTATTACTTCACAAAATCAATATGAAGAACTAATTAATAATTTAAAAAGCAATAATGGTTCTACTTCATTATCTTTTAGGAGAAAAATGTCGGAAGAAGCTTTTGCCGAAACAGCTTATTATGACTCATTAATAACAAATTACTTTAATATCAGATCAAAAAACTTATTTCCTAAAAAAAAAATAATTCATAGCAAATTATTTGAAAAATTGAGATATGGTGAAAATCCACACCAACAAGCTGCTATATATTCAAAAGATAAGAAATTAGATGTAGAGCAAATTCATGGAAAAAAATTAAGCTACAATAACTACAATGATATTTTTGCGGCATTAAACGTTTCTAAATCTTTGCCAAAAAATACTGGAACTGTAATTATAAAACACGCAAACCCTTGTGGTGTTTCGATTCATAAAAATCATATTCAAAGTTTTAATTTTGCTTTAGCGAGTGACCCTATAAGTGCTTTTGGAGGAATAGTCTCATGTAACTTTAAAATTAATAAAAATTTAGCTTTAAAAATGAATTCTCTTTTTTTTGAAGTTATAATAGGAATAGATTTTGATAAAGATGCAATTAAAATTTTGAAAAGAAAAAAAAATTTGAGAATTATTAGATCAAACAAATCATATATGTCATATAACGAAAATTTTACATCAAAATTTGATTCAATATTAATTCAATCTCCAGATATAAAAATATTTAAGAAAAATGACTTTAAGATTGTATCTAAAATAAAGCCAACACGAGAACAATTAAAAAATTTAATTTTTTCATTTAATGTTTGCCGGTTTGTTCAATCTAACGCTATAGTTTTAACTCATAATAAAACAACAATTGGGATAGGATCAGGACAACCAAGCAGACTTGATAGTTGTCAAATAGCAATTGATAAAATGAGAAAATTTCAAAATCTTGAAAATAAAGAAATATTTGCCGCCTCAGATGCTTTTTTTCCTTTTGTTGATGGAATTGAAAAATTGATTCAAGCAGGAGTTACAGGAGTCATACAACCTTCAGGGTCAATTAGGGATAAAGAAATAATAAAATTTGCAAATCAAACTAAAACTATTCTAGTATTTTCGAAAAGTAGACACTTTAAGCACTAAGAATTTTATCTATTTTAGCAGCTAAAATAAAATCGTTTTGGGATAATCCTTCTATTGCATGGGTTGTTATTATAATTTTTGCATATCCCCAACCAAAAGTAATATCTGGATGATGCCCTTCTGACTCTGAAATTTTTCCAACATTATTAACAAAATCTTGGCTTTCTAAAAAATTTTTAAATTTAAAATTTTTTTCTAAAAAATAAATTTTCTTTTCATTAGATTTAACATCCCATCCATCCACTTTTTTCTGAAACTTATGGATTTCACTTAAATCTAGTGGGAGAACTCCACCTTCACAAGGTTCACATTTTTTATCAATTAATTCACTCATAAGTCAAATGGAGCGGGCAAAGGGGGTCGAACCCTCGACCTTCTCGTTGGCAACGAGACGCTCTACCACTGAGCTATGCCCGCATTTTTAATTATTATAGTCTAGCAATTTTTTAAACACAACCTTAGTATATCAAAATAAAAAATTAATATTCATTTACTAGATAGGCTATTAAAAATTTGTTATAATTTAAAATGAAAAAAGAAGAAGAATTACCAAATAAGGTTTCAGTATTTCCTTTATCAAACTTTATAATTTTTCCAAGAACAACTGTTCCACTTAATATATTTGAGCCAAGATATATTCAAATGATTGATGATTCTATGAAAAGTTCAAGATTAATAGGCTTAATTCAACCAAAAAAAAATTCAGCTCAGTCAGAACCAGAACTATATGATATTGGCTGTCTAGGTAAGATAACTAGTTTTAATGAAACTGAAGATGGAAGATATTTAATAGTCGTAAATGGTATTAGTAGATTTAAAATTATGAAAGAAATTAAAAACGATAAACTTTATCGAGAGTGTGAAATAAGTTTTAATGATTTTAAGAACGATACTTATTATAAGGATGAAGAATTAAAATTTACTGATCTTAGATTAATATTTAAAAATCTAAAAACTTTATTTGAAAAAAAAGGATATACTATTAATTGGAAAGAATTAGAAAAAAATAACTTAGATCAAATAATTAATACTCTTTCCATAGCTTCCCCTTTCACTTTAGAAGAAAAACAAGCTCTTCTTGAAACCAAAGATTTAAATTTAAGAAAAAATAAATTGGAAGAGATTCTTAAAACTTATGTTTCTGGAGATTATATTAATACAACTATACAATAAATTTATAAAACTGAGCCTTTATCTGCGTAATTTGAAAAAAAATTATTTATAAATCTATTTTTATCAATAAATTTAAATAAATAATTTGAATAGTTTTTTGAAGTTCTGCTATCAAAATTAAAAAATTCGTGAATAAAATCAATACCAAAGGCAAAAGCAAAATTAAAGTGTTTAGTTTGTTTTTCAAATTCCTTGTATATAGAACTATCTAAAGGGAGACCTAAATTAATACGGTTTTGTATAATTTGTGAAAAAATTTTAATGTCTCTTAAAGTCATATTGAATCCTTGGCCAGCTAATGGGTGGATTTTGTGGAGAACATCACCAAATCCCATTAAATTTTTATTGTAGTAATTTCTTGATATGGAAAAATTTAAATTAAATTTTTCAATTTTACTAAAATTTTTAATATCATAAAAATTATTATATTTTGTGATCAAATCTATTATTTGATTTTCATTTAAATTTTTTTCCTTTCCTAAAATTGAAAAAACTATAGATGTTTGATTTTTAGAAAGTGGTAAAAATGCGATTGGTCCAATCTTAGTAAATATTTGTATTGCTTTTTTATTTTTAATATTCTTATGATTTAAAACTGTAGTATAAGCAAAACTATCATAATTTTTATCTATTTGATAATTAAAAAATTTTTTTGAAATTTCACTCTTAGTATCACAATTAATCACTAAATCATAATTTTGATTATTTAAAATTTTTTTATAAGATGAACTGTTTTTAATTATTTTTTTTTTAAATAATTTATTTTTTTTTAAATCATTTTTTAAAAGATTATACAAGTCATTATTTTTAAATATTGAAAATAATTGCTTATCGTTTTTTTCAAAATTTAAAATTTTATCATATTCATATTTTTCACTATAAACTTCAATTTGATTAATATTCCAAAAAAAAATTTTTTTTAGACTCAATATTTCTTTATTAAAAAAATCCAAATTATTTTTAGATATTCCAACAGTTCTAGTTTGAAGAATCTTATTTTTAAAATTTTTACTATAGAGATTAACATTAATTCGCTTATTAACTAATATTTTAGCTAATGATAGGCTAGTAAGATTATCTCCAATTAAACAAACATTCATATTTAAAATTTAATTTTAACCATAATTATTAAATGATACAAAGTGATTAATTTGATTCATTTTTTATGGAAATTAAAAATATAGCTAACTTTACTCTAAATTTCATAATAAAGAGTATTGTTCAGATAATAGGGCTTATTATAACATTTAAGGGTCTTTTTTTAATAATTTCGCTTCTAAGTTTTTCTCCAGATGATCCAAATTTTATTTTTCCAGATAATACAGAAATTAAAAACTTGCTAGGAATTAAAGGAAGTATAGTTGCAGATATTTTTTTTCAATCTTTAGGGATAATTTCATTACTTGTTTCAATAAGCTTAATAATTACTGGTTTTAATATTATAAAATCTAAAAAGATTATTTTAATTGTTGAAAATTATTTTTTTATCGTTCTTTATTCATTAATAGGATCTTTATTTTTTGCAATTTATTATTCAAATTCTTTTTGGCTACCAATAAATGGAAATGGTGGTTTTGTAGGAAAATTTTTAGAAAATACTTTTTTATTTTCAATAATAGATATTAATCAAAAAATTTCATATTTTTTTTTATTAATAATAATATTTTCATTATTTCTTTTTAGTGTCAATTTTAGTTTAAAATCTTTTATTAATTTAATTAGAAAATTAGTTAATTTATTTATTCTAAAAAAAGAAAAAAATTATACTAATAAAAATGAAGTTATAAATGAATATATTCCTCAAGAAGAAATTAAAAATCTTATACAAGAAGATCTTCCATTTATTAAAAATGAAAAAAAAGAAAATAGTGAAAAAACTAATTTTAAATTACCTTCAATAAACTTATTGAAATTAGTCTCAAAAAAAGAGAAACAAAAATCAAATGAAATAGAGAATGAAAATGTAGAATTTTTAGAAAAAATTCTTTTAGACTTTGGTGTTCAAGGAAAAATTAAAAAAGTTAGCCAAGGACCAGTAGTTACTTTAAATGAATTTGAACCAGCAGCAGGTATCAAAGTTTCTAAAATAATAAATCTATCAGAGGACATCGCAAGAAATACTAGCTCTGAATCAGCACGAATTTCAACAATACCAGGAAGAAATACAATAGGAATAGAGTTGCCAAATACATCAAGAGAAAATGTTTACCTAAGTGAAATATTATCTCATAATGAGTTTGCAAAAAAAGATTTTAAACTTCCAATTGCTCTGGGTAAAAATATTTCTGGCTTACCAGTTATTGGTGATTTAACTTCTATGCCTCATCTATTAATTGCTGGTACAACCGGTTCAGGTAAGTCTGTTTGTATTAATACAATAATACTTTCATTGTTATACAAACATCCACCAGAAAAATGCAAATTTATTCTCATAGATCCTAAAATGTTAGAACTTTCGACTTATGAAGGTGTCCCTCATCTACTTTGTCCAGTTATTACTGAAGCCAAAAAGGCTGCTTCAGTTTTAGGATGGGTTGTCAAAGAAATGGAAAGTAGATATCGATTAATGACAAAAGAAGGTGTTAGAAATATAGATGGATATAACTCTAAACATAAACATCCTATGCCCTACATCGTAGTAATAGTAGATGAAATGTCAGATTTGATGTTAGTTGCAGGAAAAGAGATTGAAAGCTACATTCAAAAATTATCTCAAATGGCTAGAGCTGCGGGAATTCATATTATTATGGCAACACAAAGACCAAGTGTTGATGTAATAACAGGTACAATAAAAGCAAATTTTCCAACTAGAATATCTTTTCAAGTAACTTCAAAAATTGATAGTAGAACAATATTAGGAGAACAAGGAGCAGAGCAACTTCTAGGAAAAGGAGACATGTTATATATGTCATCAGCTAACAGAATAGTCAGAATTCATGCACCGTATGTATCTGAAAATGAAATAGAAAAAATTAATAATTTTTTAAGATCCCAAGAGGAGCCTGAATATGTAGATGAGATATTAAATTTTGCTGACGAAAAAGAGATAGATGAAAATGCTTTAGGAAATAATGAAAAAGATGAACTTTATAACGCAGCTTTAGAAATTATTAGATCTGAGAGAAAAGCATCAACATCCTTTCTACAAAGAAAGCTTCAAATTGGATACAATCGTGCTGCAAGAATAATTGATATGATGGAAGCAGATGGAATAATTAGCAAAGCAAATCATGTAGGAAAAAGAGAAGTTCTTTGATAAAAAAAATAATATTAATTTATATATTCTTAGCTTTTTCATTACAAGCTAATGCATCATTTAAAGAAAATATTATATCAAATTTAAAGAACACAAATAATATTAAATTTTTCTTTAAACAAACTATTAATGAAAAAACGGAAGATGGAGAATGTATAATTGAGTATCCCAAAAAAATTTATTGTGCTTATAATAATTTGAACAAAAAAATAATGGTTTCGAATGGAAAATCTCTAGCTATCAAAATACAAAATATTAAACAATATTATGTTTATCCTCTTAAAAAAACACCTTTAGAGTATATTTTAGATAAGGAATATTTGATAAAAGAAATAAAAAAAATAAATCCAAGGATCATAGATGATAAGTACATTAATTTTACTCTAATAAATCAAGATAATAAAATAAATATTTTTTTTAATAAAGAAGATTTAAATTTAATTGGTTGGCAAACAGAAGATATATATCAAAATTTAGTAATTACTTTTATTTCTAACATTAGAATAAACCAAAAGATTGATAAAAATATTTTTAAACTTCCTAAGATGAATTAAGAGAATAATTCTTTAAATGTTCAGATTTAAAAACCCTCATACCTCTAGATAAATAATTCTTTAAAGCGTTTTTATGATCCAATGAACATGTGTGACACCAAACTCTTTTTACTTTATAGAAAGAGAATGATTTTTTTAAAGCTTCACTTAAAAGATATCCACCTAATTTCATCCCAAAATAATCTTCTAATATGCCAAAATAAGCAATCTCTGCTTCCTTTTTTTCATTATGAAGTATTAATTCAAAATAACCAGCAAAGTCTTCATTATGTTTTAAAACGAAAGTAAATAAATTTTTATTTGAAACATAATCAATCCAATTTTGATCTGTCCACACAAGTCTATCAACCCATTTATATTTTTTCCCAATCTGTTTGTATAAAAATTTATTTAACTGAAAATCATTTGGTTCAACTAAATTTACTGAATAACTTTCTTTTGGTTTTGAGATCTGATTGATATCTTCTTCAGATTTAATCTCTAAATATTGTCTAAGAATATTTTTTATCACTGAACCATTCTACCAATTTTCTCACCACCAAAAAGATGAAAGTGTAAATGCGGGACTTCTTGTCCTCCATCACCACCAATATTTGCTAATGCTCTATATCCCTTTCCGGTATCTATGGAAATTCCAAGTTTTTTAGCTACAATATTTATTCCTTTCAGCATTCCTACTATCTCCTCTGAAGAAGCATTTGAGCTAAAATCATCTAGATCAATATACTTTCCTTTTGGAATAACTAATGCATGTATTTTTTTTTGAGGATTAATATCATGAAAAGACAAAACAAATTCATCCTCGTAAATTTTTTTACAAGGTATTTCTCCTCTTAGTATTTTTGCAAATATATTATTATTATCATAACTCATTTTTTTCTTTTATCTAACTCTTCCATAATTTCTTCAATTTTAACATCATTTGCTTCAAGATACATTATCAAATGATAAAAAACATCAGCAGCTTCATGAATTATATTAGTATTTTTTTCAACAGCTTCTATTAATTCATTAATTTCCTCTAAGACTTTATCTTTACTTAAAGATTTATTGCTTAATAATTTGTTGGTATAAGAACCATCAACTGGATTATTTTTTCTTTCTCTTGCAAGTTTAAATAGGCTTTCTAATGTATTAAGCATATTAAATCCTAACAGGTATTCCTTTTGAGTCCAAATATTCTTTAGCTTCTTTTACAGAATATTTTCCATAGTGAAATATTGATGCTGCTAAAACAGCACTAGCATTTCCAAGTTTAATGCCATCAACTAAATGATCTAGATTCCCAACTCCGCCAGATGCTATGACAGGAATATTTATTTTTGAAGATATTTTGGACATTAGCTCAATATCGTAGCCAACTTGAGTTCCATCTCTATCCATTGACGTTACTAACAACTCCCCTGCTCCACTTTCTTCCATTTTTTTTGAAAATTCTATTGCATCAACTTTTGAATTATTTCTTCCTCCATGAGTAAAAATTTCCCAATTATCTCCATTTTTTTTTGCATCTATAGCAACTACAATACACTGTGATCCAAACTTTCTAGAGCTTTCAACAACTACATCTGGGTTTTCCACCGCAGCAGTATTAATAGAAACTTTGTCAGCTCCACATTTTAGTAATTTATTAATATCATCAACACTTCTAACACCACCACCAACTGTTAATGGGACAAAACATTTCTTAGAAGTTTTTTTTACAACATCATAAATTGTATCTCTATTTTCATTTGAAGCAGTAATATCTAGAAAACAAATTTCATCAGCACCCCCATCGCTGTAAATCTTTGCTTGTTCAACTGGATCTCCTGCATCTTTAAGATCAACAAAGTTAATACCTTTAACAACACGACCATTCTTAACATCTAAACATGGTATTATTCTATTTTTAAGCATCTAATTCTTTCACCAGTTCTTCTAATTTAATATCGCCATCGTAAATAGCTTTTCCAACTATTATACCTTCAATATTTTTTAAGCTCTTTGCTTTTTTAATATCATCGATAGAAGAAACTCCACCAGATATAACTACAGGACAATTA
>CACFAF010000005.1 GCA_902564245.1 uncultured Pelagibacteraceae bacterium
AAAGCCTTGATCAAATATTTTTCATCTAATTTGCAATCTCTATATCCTTTTTTAACAACATTAAGATAACGTTCGGTAGGATACATAAATTTACTTTTATTAACCATTGTATAAGTCATTACTTTTTTTCCATAATAAAAAAAATAATATTTTTTATACAAGATTGGAAAATCCTCATATATATCCAATTTTTTTTCATCATTTTTAGATATTTCAAATAAACATCCAGGAACTAAACAATTTTTTTTTTTTTCGATATCTGCTGCTCTATACTTACTTCTAAATGTAAGTTTGAAATTTTTTAAATTAATCTTTTTCAAAAATTCACTATCTTTACATCTTCTTTTCATTTGAAAGTGATTTAGATTACTTCCGTATGCAAAATAAAGCATATTATGTTCTTTCAACTATCTCTATATTCTTATGATTAACAAATTCTAGAATTTGTGAGTTGCATGTGTCTATTTTGGCTTGATCTTCAGATCTAATTACAATCGAAACACCGAGTTTTCCTGCTTGGAAAAATGGATAGCTACCTATATCGACATCTTTATTATTATTTTGAACTTCAGTTAATGAATTCGCGATTTCACTTTCAACAGTTCTTAAGCTAATCGTATAACTTATGATTGGTTTGCCTCCAGCTATTGCATTTTTTAACCCACCTAACATTGATTTTAAAATTGACGGAACCCCAGGTAAACAAAATACATTTTCTACACTAAATCCTGGTGCCCCACTTGTTGGGTTTAAAATTAATTTTGCGTTACTTGGCATCCAAACCATTTTTTGTCTTCCTTCATTAAATTCTCCTGGTTTATAGTAAGACTCTAATATTTTAAAAGCTTCTTTATGAATTTCATATTTTACTCCAAAAGCTTCAGAAATTGATTCTGCTGTAATATCATCATGGGTTGGGCCTATACCGCCAGTTGTAAAAACATAATCATTTTTTTTTCTTAATAAATTTACTGAGTTAATTATATCTTCTTTAATATCTGGAACTATTCTTACTTCTTTTACATTCACTCCTACTGAATTAAGCCATAAAGCTATGGTGCTCGTATTTGTGTCTTTTGTTCTGCCTGATAATATTTCATTTCCTATAATTAATATTGCGGCATTAACTTTTATGTTTTTAGTCATTTTTAATTGTATAATTTAAATATGGAATTTACCAAGTCTTTAATAAAAGGCAAACTTGTAAAAAGATATAAGAGGTTTTTTGCAGATATCAAACTAAAAAAAGAAATAATAACAGCACATTGTCCCAATACAGGATCTATGAAAGGTCTTCTTGATAAAGGAAATGATGTATTTGTTTCAAAAAATGATGACCCTAAAAGAAAATTAAAATATACTTTAGAAATTATTAAAGCTAAAAAAAAATTAGTTGGAGTAAACACTCATTTAGCAAATAAAATAGTTAGTCATGCACTAGATAATAATCTTATTAAAGAATTATCAAAAATTACTAGTAAAAAAGCTGAAATTTTTTTTAATAAAGAAACAAGATTTGATTTTTTAATAGAAAGAAATAACCAAAAAAATTTTATAGAAGTTAAAAACGTTACTTTATTTAGAAACCCAATTACATCTAGAGGATCAAAACATCTAAAAACTCTTATTGATGCCATAAAAAAAGGCTATAAATCGTACTTAATTTTTTTAGTTCAAATTGAAAAAATGGATTATTTTAAAATAGCAAAAGATATTGATGAAGATTATTATAATAACTATATACTCGCCAAAAAAGCTGGTGTAAAATTTTTAGCTTATAGATGTAAAATAAATCCCAAACAAATTAAGATAGAAAAAAAAATAGATATTATTGATGAATAATTATTCTGAAAAATTTGAAAAAATGCGGATTGCTGGAAATTTAGCAGCAAGAACTTTAGATATGTTAACAGAAAATATTAAACCAGGCATTTCTACAGATTATATCGACAAATTATCATATGAATTTATAAGAGATAATGGTGGTTACTCAGCCCCATTATTTTATAGGGGATTTAAAAAATCATTGTGCACTTCTTTAAATCATGTCGTATGCCATGGTGTACCTTCTGATCGGGTTTTAAATGAGGGAGATGCTTTAAATATAGATGTAACAGCAATTATCAATGATTACTATGGAGATACAAGTAGAATGTTCTGCGTTGGCAAAACACCAGTAAAACTAAATAATTTAATTAATACAACTTATGAAGCTATGATAAGAGCAATTAAAATTTTAAAACCAGGTATAAAATTAGGAGATATAGGTTTTGAAATTCAATCTTTTGTAGAAAAAAATGGTTTCTCAGTTGTTAGGGATTTTTGTGGTCATGGAATTAGCAATACTTTTCATGAGCTTCCAAATGTTTTACATTATGGTAAAAAAAATACTGGAATGGAGTTAAGACCAGGAATGACTTTTACAATAGAACCAATGATTAATGCTGGAAAATATGATGTTAAAGTTCTTGCCGATGGATGGACAGCAGTAACAAAAGATAAATCCTTATCTGCACAATTTGAACATACAATAGGAATTACCGAAAATGGTTATGAAATCTTTACAGAATCTGTTAAAGGTTATTCTAAGCCTCCTTACTTATAATTAATGATTAAAAGATACTCTAGAAAAGAACTGAATAATATTTGGTCAGAGGAAAATAAATATAAAATTTGGCTAGATGTTGAGATCGCTGCAGCGCAAGCAATGGAAAAACTTGGTCAAATCCCAAGAGGAGTTTCGTCTGCTGTAAGAAAAAAAGCTAGAATTAATGTAAAAAGAATTCATCAAATCGAAAGCCAAGTTAAACATGATGTCATTGCATTTTTAACTTCTGTAACAGAAAAAGCTGGGATAAAAGCTAGATACTTACATCAAGGAATGACTTCCTCGGATGTTCTAGATACAAGTTTCAATATTCAATTGGTTCAATCAGGAAAAATAATTCTTAAAGATTTAGACCAAATTTTAAAAGTGCTTAAAAAACAAGCAAGAAAATATAAGTTCACTCCTTGTATGGGCAGAAGTCACGGTATACATGCGGAACCAATAACTTTTGGTTTAAAATTGGCATCCTTTTATGAAGAATTTAAAAGAAATAGAAAAAGATTAGTGAATGCTATAGATGAAGTATCAACTTGTGCAATTTCAGGGGCAGTAGGAACTTTTGCAAATATTAATCCGAATGTTGAAAAATATGTTGCTAAAAAACTTGGTTTAAAAGTTGAGCCAATATCTACTCAAATCATACCAAGAGATCGTCATGCATTTTATTTTTCAGTACTAGCGATTATAGCTGGGTCCATAGAAAGAGTTGCTACTGAAATCAGGCATTTGCAAAGAACTGAAGTATATGAACTTCAAGAATACTTTTCAAAAAATCAAAAAGGTTCATCTGCAATGCCTCATAAAAAAAATCCAATATTAAGTGAAAATTTAACAGGTCTTTCAAGGATGGTTAGAAGTGCGGTCATCCCTGCCCTTGAAAATATAGCCCTATGGCATGAACGTGATATTTCACATTCAAGTGTTGAAAGAAATATTGGACCAGATGCAAATATCACAACAGATTTTGCGTTGGTAAGATTAACAAATATTCTAGATAATATGATTGTTTACCCCAAGAAGATGTTAGAAAATTTAAACATTACTAAGGGATTAATTTTCTCTCAAGAGTTGATGCTTGAACTTACAAAGACTGGTCTAAGTAGAGAAAAATCATACAAAATGGTTCAAAGTTACGCAAAAAAATGTTTTGCTGAAAACTTGGATTTATTTAAAGTCATACAGTCTGACAAATATATAATGAGCAAGATTTCACAAAAAAAATTAAAAGCTATTTTTAGTTATTCAAAGCATTTCAAAAATGTAAATTTGATCTTTAGAAGAGTTTTTAAATAATGAAAAAAGGTAAAAAACTTTACGAAGGTAAAGCAAAAATTATTTATGCTACATCGGATAAAAGTTTAGTCATACAGCATTTTAAAGATGATGCTACTGCTTTCAATAATTTAAAAAAAGCTAATATTGAAGGAAAAGGAGTTTTAAATAATAGAATATCTGAACATATATTAATTAATTTAGGCCAAGTTGGAATTAAAAATCATCTTGTAAAAAGGATCAATATGAGAGAACAACTTATTAAGTTTGTAGAAATTATTCCAATTGAATTTATAGTAAGAAATATAGCTACAGGGTCCTTGACCAAAAGATTAGGAATTGAAGATGGTACTGTATTGGATGAACCTTTGATTGAGTATTGTTTGAAAGATGACAAACTTGGAGACCCATTAATTTCAAAAGAACATATCTTAGCATTTAAATGGGCAGAAAAAAAAGAACTAGAAAAAATTGATAAACAACTTCACAGAATAAATGATTTTATGGTTGGAATGTTTAGAGGAGTTGGAATTAAATTAGTTGATTTTAAAGTTGAGTTCGGAAGATTCAAAGAAAATGGAAAGATAGAGGTTATTTTAGCAGATGAAATAAGTCCTGATACTTGCAGACTTTGGGACAATGTTACTGAAAAAAAATTGGATAAAGATAGATTTAGAAAAGATTTAGGTAATTTAATTGATGCTTATCAAGATGTGGCAAGAAGACTTGGAATACTTCACGAACAATCAAATATAAGACCAATTAAATTTTCAAAACCAACTGCTGTTAAAATAAAAAGAAATAAATGAAAAAGTTTTTAGCTATTTTATTTATAAATTTATTATTGCTAGTAAATGCCAATGCAGAAGATTGGAAAATTAAAAATAAATGGAAAGTTTCTTGTGGAATAGCTGATAAAGAGTCTTTGGTTGTGAATGGGAAACCTAAAAAAAATTATAATAAAAAAGAATTTAAATTAGAAAGCGTAGTATTTAAACTTGATAAAGGAGATGTTGGTAGCTGTCCTGCAGATAAAAAAGCAGGCACCCATGGTGGCTATCCTTATGCGGGACGACAAGAAATTACTCACAGATTACCAATAGGTCATACGATATTTGAAACTGATATATTTATTGAAGGGGCGCCTCAACACAGATCTACAGTTTTTCAAATTCACGATGGTAGAAATAAAGGAGCACCACCAACCTGGATTGGAGTTGGTATGGACTGGAAAATAAAATATAAATTTCCAAAAGGAGAATGTTCTCCAGAAAACTGCAAAGAATTTAAAAAATCTTTTTTAAAGCCAGGTAAAAAATATAGATTTAAAGCTGATATTAATTATCAAAAAAAAGCTAAAAATTTGTCAGTTAAATACTATTTAGATGAGGAGTTGATTGCTCAACATATAGAAGTGCCTTTGTCTAAAAAGAAAACGGATGGCCCTTATGGACCCAGCAAACCCTACATAAAAATTGGGATTTACAGAATTGGAGATACAGGCACTACAGCTTTTTCATATAGTAATTTAACAATTAAAAATAAAAAAAAATGAAAGTAAAAGTAATCGTTACCTTAAAAGAAGGGGTACTTGACCCACAAGGAAAAGCTATACAACAAACTTTAAATGGTATGAGCTTTTCAGATGTAAAAGAAGTTAGGCAAGGAAAATATTTTGATATTGAAGTTAATACTGAAGATGAAAAAAAAGCAAAAGCTAAAGTTGAAGAAATGTGTAAAAAACTTTTAGCTAACCTAGTAATTGAAAATTATAAGATTCTATAAAATTGATGAAATCATCTGTAATAATTTTTCCTGGATCTAATTGTGATAGAGACATGGATGTAGCATTAAAAAAATTTGGTTTTAAAAATGAAATGGTTTGGCATAATGATCCAAAAATTCCGAAATGTGATTTAATTGTACTTCCTGGTGGTTTTTCCTACGGAGATTATTTAAGATGTGGCAGTATTGCTGCTAAGTCGAAAATAATCAAATCAGTAATTGAATTTGCAAATTCAGGAGGATTAGTTTTAGGTATATGCAATGGATTTCAAATACTAACTGAAACTGGTTTATTACCAGGTGTTCTTCTGCAGAATAAATATCAAAAATTCATATGTAAAAATGTTCATGTAAAAATAAATGATAAAGAAAATAAATACTTTAAAAATATTAAAAAAGAAATTCTTGAATTACATATAGCTCATAATGAAGGAAATTATTTTTGCTCAAAAGATGAGTTGAAATCATTAAATGACAATAATCAAATTGCAGTTACATATTGTAACAAAAATGGTAACGAAAATGAAAATGATAACCCAAATGGAGCATTAGGAAATATAGCTGGAATATTTAATAAAAACAAAAATATCTTAGGAATGATGCCTCATCCCGAAAGAATGATTGATGAATATCTATCAAGTAATGATGGGAGTTTTTTCTTTGAAAACTTAATTGAAAATTTAAAATAATGGAAGTTAACGAACAAATTGCAATAGATCACGGTTTAAAAAAGGAAGAGTTTAATAAAATTTGTGATCTATTAAAAAGAGTGCCCAACATAACTGAACTTGGGATTTTTTCTGCTATGTGGAATGAGCATTGTTCATACAAATCGTCAAGATTTCATTTAAAAAAACTTAATACTAAAGGAAAAAAAGTAATTCAAGGCCCAGGTGAAAATGCTGGAGTTATTGATATAGAAGATGATGATGCAATAGTTTTTAAAATTGAAAGTCATAATCACCCTTCATTTATAGAACCTTACCAAGGTGCAGCGACAGGTGTAGGTGGTATAATGAGAGATGTTTTCACAATGGGCGCAAGACCTATTGCAAATTTAAATTCTATACATTTTGGGTCACCCCAACATCCTAAAACAAAAAATTTATTAAGAGGCGTGGTTAAAGGTATTGGCGGTTATGGTAATTGTATGGGAATTCCAACTATTGGTGGTCAAACATCTTTTGATGAGTCTTATAATGGAAACATTTTAGTTAATGCTATGACATTAGGTTTAGTTAATAAAAACAAAATTTTCTATTCAAAAGCTGCAGGCATAAATAAACCAGTTATATATGTTGGGTCAAAAACTGGTCGAGATGGCATTCATGGTGCAAGTATGGCTTCTGCAATTTTTGATGAAAAAATAGAAGAAAAAAAACCTACTGTTCAAGTTGGAGATCCTTTTACAGAAAAATTGTTGCTAGAGGCATGTTTAGAATTAATGGCAGGGAAATCAATTATATCTATTCAAGATATGGGTGCAGCAGGATTAACATCTTCCAGTATTGAAATGGCTTCAAAAGGAAATTTAGGTATTGAATTAAATTTAAACAAAGTTCCATGTCGTGAAGAAAAAATGACCCCTTATGAAATTATGCTCTCAGAAAGCCAAGAAAGAATGTTGATTATTTTAGAAAATGGAAAAGAAGCAGAAGCAAAAAAAATTTTTGATAAATGGAATTTAGATTTTGCAATTATTGGTAAAACTACAGAAACTAAAAAAATAGAATTATTTTTTGATAATAGCAAAGTTGCTGAAATTCCAATTAATATATTGGCTGAAAATGCTCCTGTATATCAAAGAAAATGGAAGAAAACAAAACTTCCACAAAAAATAAAATTTAATAAAGATGATTTTAAAAAATTAAAGATTACTGAAGTTCTTAAAAAGATTTTAAGTTTACCTAACATTTCAAGCAAAGAATGGATCTGGCAACAATATGATCATACTGTAATGGGAGATACTATTCAAAAACCAGGATCTGATTCAGGAGTGGTAAGAGTTCATGGAACTAAGAAAGCTGTAGCAACTTCAGTAGATTCATCGGCTACCTATTGTTATGCTCATCCTCTGACAGGTGGAAAACAAGTTGTTTGTGAAAGTTGGAGAAATTTAATTTCCTGTGGATCCAAACCAATAGCAATAACTAATTGTCTCAACTTTGGAAATCCTGAAAAAGAAAAAAATATGGGAGAATTTGTTGAGTGTGTTGAAGGTATAAACGAAGCTAGTAAATTTTTAGATTATCCAGTGGTTTCAGGAAATGTATCTTTTTATAATGAAACAAAAGATAAGGGGATCAAACCTACTCCAGCTATTGGTGGTGTAGGTTTGATCAAGAATTATAAAAAAATTATTACAATGGGACTTAAGGAAGAAGGAAATATAATAATATTAATTGGAAAAACTGAAGGCCATTTAGATCAAAGTGTTTTTGCTAGAGAAATATTAAATGAAAAAAAAGGCCCTCCTCCTGAAATTAATCTATTTAATGAAAAAAATAATGGAGAAACAATTTTAAAACTTATATCAAATGAATACGTTTTATCCTGCCACGATGTTTCTTTAGGAGGAATAATCACAGCTTTATCAAAAATGTCTATAAAAGGAGGAAAAGGTTTTAAAATTAAAAAACCAAAATTTTTAATCAACCAATTTGAATACTTATTTGCTGAAGACCAAGGGCGTTATATTGTTGAAGTCAAAAAAGAAAATTTTGGTAAAGTTAAAGAAATACTAAATAAAAGCTCTGTACATTATGATGAACTAGGTGTTGTGACGGAAAATGATATAATTATTGATGAAAAGTCAAAAGTATCCATTGACGAATTAATGATATCAAATAAAAATTGGCTTAAAGACTATATGAATAAATAATATGGCAATGGATTTAAAAGAAATAGAAAATTTCATAAAAGAAGCTATGCCTGATGCAGTAGTTGAAATTCAAGATTTGGCTGGTGATGGAAATCATTATTCGGCAACTGTTACTTCATCTAAATTTTCAGGTAAAAGTAAAATTGAACAACACAAAATGGTTTATAATTCTCTAAAAGGTAGAATGGGTAACGAACTACATGCTTTAGCTATTAAAACAAAAGAGGTATAATTATAATTAAGGAGAAAAGTAAAAATGGATACAAATATAAAACAAATTATTGAAAATGAAATTAATAGCAATGAAGTTTGTTTATTCATGAAAGGTACACCAGATGCGCCTCAATGTGGATTTTCTATGGCAGTATCAAATATGCTAAAGATCTTAGAAGTTAATTTTAAAGGTGTAAATGTTTTAGAAAACCAAGAAATAAGACAAGGAATAAAAGAATTTAGTGAATGGCCTACTATACCTCAACTTTATATAAAGAAAGAATTTGTTGGTGGTTGTGATATAGTTAAAGAAATGTATGAAAGTGGAGAGCTTAAAAAAATTTTAGAAAATAAAGGAATTAATTTTAAAAAATAAATTAATTTTATCTTGAGTAGTATTCAATCACAAGATTAGGTTCCATAACAACTGGGTAAGGAACTTCTTCAAATTTAGGAGTTCTAACAAATTTTACTTTTTTATTTTTTTCATCAAGCTGAATATATTCAGGTGTTTCTCTCTCTTTATTTGCTAAAGCAATATCAATAAAAGCTAATTGTTTTGATTTATCTCTTATTTCAATAGTATCCTCTTCTTTAAGGACATAGCTAGCAATATTAACTTTTTTTCCATTAACTTTTACATGGCCGTGGTTAATCAATTGTCGTGCAGAAAATATTGTTGATGAAAATTTTGCTCTATAAACAACTGCATCTAATCTTTTCTCTAAAAGTCCAATTAAATTTTCACCAGTATCACCTTTTAACATTACAGCTTTTTTATAAATATTTCGAAACTGTCTCTCATTAATATTTCCATAATAAGCTTTTAATTTTTGTTTTGCTTGTAATTGAATGCCGTAGTCAGAAGGTTTTGCGGATTTAGTTTGGCCATGTTGTCCTGGAGGATATGCTCTAGAATTAAATGGGCTCTTCGGTCTACCCCATAGATTGACTTTTAATCTTCTGTCTACTTTATGTTTAGAATTAAGTCTTTTTGTCATTTAATAAAAGGCTTTATAAACTTACTCATCATTTTGTCAATCAACCTTTTTTTGCTAGATTGGCAAATACACTTGATAATATGCGAGTTTCTTTTTCTGATAACTCCATTCGATAAAAAATACTTCTTAAATTTTCTAACATTATTGGTTTCTTTTCACTCGGTACAAAAAAATTTTGTTGTTCGAGATTTTTTATGCATAGATTGATCATTGATTGAATATCTTTTTTCTTAGCTATTTTTACCTTATTAGATTTAGAGTATTTTAATGATTTCATTTTAATTAAACTTGATACAAATTGAGCTATTATAATTACACTATGTGAAAGATTTAATGATTTAAAACTTGGATTTGTTGGAATTTGTAAAGTATAGTTTGCATAACTTATTTCTTTATTAGATAAACCCGAGGCTTCTGATCCAAATAAAAAGGAAACTTTTTTTTTAAAATCGATTTTTTTCAAATCACTCAACTTTATATGCTTTATATTCTTGTTTCTAAATCTTGCTGTTGTGGCTATTAGGTAATCAGTTTTACTGATAGCCTCCTCAAAACTATTAAAGACTTTTGTATTACTGATTATATCTTTTGCTCCCACAGATGTAGCAATAATTTTATCATTTGGAAAAATAGGTTTAGAATTTACGACAACTAAATTCTTAAAATTAAAATTTTTAATAGCTCTTGCACATGATCCAATATTTTCAGATAATTGAGGTTTATTTAAAATAAATGAAATATTATTGAATGACATTAAATGCTAGCCGGAGCATTATCTTTGAATAATTTATAATCTAAACTATCTACTAAAGCCTTAAAAGAAGCTTCAATAATATTTGTTGAAACACCTATTGTGAACCAATTTTTTCCTTTTGAGTCAGTGCTTTCTATTGAAACTCTTGTTATCGCTTCAGTTCCAGTGTTTAAAATTCTTACTTTATAATCAACTAACTTTAAATCTTTTAAATATTTAGAATACTTTGCTAGTCTATCAACATTGTTTCTAATAGCATTATCAAGAGCATTAACAGGACCATTTCCTTCACCCTCACATATAATTTTTTCACCATCTACTTCTAAATGAGCTTTTGCTGATGAGATTATTTTTCCTGAAGAATTTTTTTTAACAGTTACATCATATTCTTTAATTAAAATATACCTTGGTATTTCACTCATAATTCTTCTAGCCAATAATTCAAAAGAAGCATCAGCACCATCATAACTATAGCCAATAAACTCCCTATCCTTCACTTCATCTAAAAGTTTTTTAACTTTTGGGTCGTTTTCTTTTATGTCAATTCCAATAGTTTTTAATCTGGATAAAATGTTTGATTTTCCAGCCTGATCTGAGACAACAATATTTCTTACATTACCAACTTCTTCTGGGTCTATATGTTCGTAAGTTTTTGGATCTTTTTGTACTGCCGAAACATGTAAACCGCCTTTGTGAGAAAAAGCAGCAGCTCCTACATATGGTAAATGTTTATTTGGTTTTCTATTTAAAATTTCATCTAAAAGCCTTGAACATTGAGTTAAATTTTTAATATCATTTTTTTTGATATTAATTTGATATTTTTCTGAAAAATCTTTTTTAAGGTAAAAAGTTGGTATTAAAGACATTAAATTTGCGTTACCACATCTTTCACCTAATCCATTAATAGTTCCTTGAACTTGTCTAACTCCAGCTAATACGGCTGCTAAAGAATTTGATACTGCATTGCCTGTATCGTTGTGTGCATGAATTCCTAAGTTTTTTCCTGGAACTACTTTAATAACTTCATTTACAATTTTTGTTATTTCGTGAGGTAATGTCCCTCCATTTGTATCACATAATACTATCCACCTTGCACCACTATCATAGGCAGCTTTAAGACAAGATAATGCATATTTAGAATTTGCTTTATAACCATCAAAAAAATGTTCTGCATCAAACATAAATTCTTTTTTTTCTTTGACGAATAATTTTGTACTCTCACATATATTTTCTAAGTTTTCTGCGTTAGAAATACCTAGTGCAACATCGACATGAAAATCCCAAGATTTACCAACAATGCAGACTGCTTTAGTATTGCTATTTATTAAAGCAGATAATCCAGGATCATTATTTGCACTTCTTCCAGTTTTTTTTGTCATGCCAAATGCAGTTAATATTGAATTTTTACATTTTATTTTTTTTTGAAAAAATTCTGTATCTGTTGGGTTAGCACCTGGCCAACCACCTTCAATATAATCGACACCCAAATTATCTAACGCTTCGGCTATCTTTATCTTATCATCTATAGAAAAATCTACTCCTTGGGTTTGAGCACCATCTCTTAATGTTGTATCAAATATGTATAATTTTTCTTTATTCATTTAAATTTCCAAGAAGTTTTACCATCTTTATCTTCTATTAAAACACCTTTGTTTAATAATTCATGTCTAATTTTATCTGAGAGTTTATAATCTTTATTTTTTCTTGCTTCATCTCTTTCTGTAATTTTTTTTAATATTTCTTCTTCAGATATATCTAATTTTTCTTTTTTAAAATTTAACCACTCTTCCTTTGTATCAGTAAGTAATCCAATAAAATTACATGCAGTAGTAAAAATTTCTTTATCTTCAATTTTACCATTATTAGCCTTGTCATATAATTTATGAATATTCGCAATATATCCTGGCGTATTTAAATCATCATAAAGAGGAACAAGAACCTCTTCAGGAATTAAAACTTTTTTTTTTACATGAACAAAACACTCATACCACTTGTTTAGAATTTTTTGACATTCATCAATTAGTTTTTCATTCCAATCTAAAGGTTGTTTATAATGGGAACTCATCAAAGCTAGTCTTAAAATCTGACCATTAATATTATTTTTAAAATCACTTATTTTTAAAATGTTCCCTTGAGATTTTGCCATTTTTTCATTTGACATTGTGATAAAGCCGTTATGTACCCAGTAGTTTGCAAAGACATCAGAATCATTTGCACATCTCGATTGTGCAATTTCATTTTCATGATGAGGAAATATTAAATCTCTTCCTCCTCCATGGATATCAAACTTTTCTCCTAGGTATTTTTTTGACATTACAGAACATTCTAGATGCCACCCTGGCCTACCTTTGCCCCATGGAGAGTCCCAAGATGGTTCATTTTCTTTAGAAGGCTTCCATAAAACAAAGTCTTCAGGATTTTTTTTATTATCAGATATTTCTACTCTAGAACCAGCGATTAACTCATCTAAATTTTTATTTGAAAGTTTTCCATAATCTTTAAATTTTTTTACCTCAAAATAAACATGATCACTATTAACATAAGCATATTTTTTTTGAATTAAGTCATCAATCATTTTAACCATAAGTGGAATATTTTCTGTGGCTTTTGGCTCCTCGTTTGGTTTTTCACATTTTAAATAATCACAATCACTATTGAAGTTTAAAATTATTTTTTTTGTTAAATCTTCGATAGAAATTTTTTTTTCAAGAGCAGATTGAATAATTTTATCATCAACATCAGTTATATTTCTTATATAAGAAACTGATTTTTTCCCATACTTACATTTTAAAACTTTATATAAAATATCAAAAACAACTAAAGGTCTAGCATTACCAATATGTGGGTCGTCATAAACAGTAGGACCACAAACATACATACCTACTTTATTCTCATTAATGGGAACAAATTTTTCTTTTTTGTTTCCAAGACTATTTGTTAAAAAAATATCTTTATTCATTTTTATAGAAATATACTTTAATTTTAGATTTGTTAATCTAATTGATTAGTTGGGAATCTTACAAACTGGAATTGATTCCATTTTATGTAAGTTTAATTTTCTTATTTTTTCGTATTTTTCTCTATTTTTAGAACTAGGATTCATCATGGCTTCTTCTAATTCATTATATTTTAAACCTAGTTGACCTGTGTCGGTTCTACCATCATCCCATAATCCATCCGTTGGTTCTGCATTTATTATTTCATCTAAAATTTTCAATTCTTTGCCTAACTCCCAAACTTCAGTTTTATTACAATCTGCAATAGGTGATATATCTACTCCACCATCTCCATATTTAGTATAAAAACCAACCCCAAAATCTTCAACTTTGTTTCCGGTTCCAACAACAATGCCTTTATTAAATGCTGCCACTTGATAAAGAGTGGTCATTCTTAATCTTGCTCTTGAATTAGCCATTCCATGCTCATTATTAAAATTTGATAAGGTAGATTTAAAGCTATTAAACAAATTGTCTAAGTTAATTGTATGAGCTTGGACATTTTTAAAATTTTTAAGCAGCCATTCTTGATGCTTTAGGCTTAAATCGTGTTGAGACTTTATTTGGTTAATAGGCATTGATAAAACAACAGTTTTTAATCCTGTCATAGCACTTAAGGTGCTTGATACTGATGAATCAATACCTCCAGAGATTCCAATAACTAAAGACTCTGCTTTATTAGGCATATTATTGACATAGTCTTTTATCCAGTTGCTTATAAAATTTACTTTTTTAGATGGATCCATAATGAATAAATTAAACAAAATTGTATTTAATACAATTGTTTAAGATGCCGCTTTAATATTGTTTTTTGAGTAAAGACTGTTCTTTTTAATCTCATCAGAAATCAAAAATGCCATTTCTAATGCTTGATTAGCATTTAGTCTTGGATCACAGTGCGTATGATATCTATGAGATAAATCTCTATCAGAAATCTTCTGAGCACCTCCTGTA
This sequence comes from uncultured Pelagibacteraceae bacterium, assembly GCA_902564245.1. Taxonomy (GTDB): domain Bacteria; phylum Pseudomonadota; class Alphaproteobacteria; order Pelagibacterales; family Pelagibacteraceae; genus Pelagibacter. Next base: position 14,465 of record CACFAF010000005.1, read on the forward strand.
CACTCTGTTACATTTTGACCAGTCATCTCAATGTGTAAACCTCCAGCATAACTACCTTCACTTTGATGACACGCAAAAACATTCTTAACTTCTTTAACCACATTGTTAAACGGACGGGTCTTATATCCAGTTGTAGATTTAATTGTGTTACCATGCATTGGATCACACGACCAGATTACATTTAATCCTTCTTTTTTAATTGCTCTAATTAGTTTTGGTAAAAATTTGCTCACATTTTCATGTCCAAATCTAGAAATTAAAGTAATTTTACCTTTTTCATTTTCTGGATTGATCTTATTACATAAATTAATTAAATCATCAGCTTTCAATGTTGGTCCACACTTAATTCCAATTGGATTTTTTATTCCTCTACAAAATTCTACATGACCGCCATCCAACTGTCTTGTTCTATCTCCAATCCATACAAAGTGAGCTGAAGTATCATGATATTCACCAGTTGTAGAGTCAACTCTAGTCATAGCTTGTTCAAAAGGTAAAAGTAAAGCTTCATGAGAAGTCCAAAAATTTACAGTTTTTAATCTTCTATTGAAGTCAGAATTAATTCCACATGCGTCCATAAATGCCAAAGCATCTGCTATCTTGTCTTCTAATTCTTTAAATTTTTTTGCTTCTGGACTTTTTTTAATAAAACCTAAATTCCATGTATGGACCATTTTTAAATCAGCAAATCCTCCATGAGAAAATGCTCTAATAAGATTTAAAGTAGAAGCTGACTGAGAATAAGCTTTAAATAATCTTTTTGGATCAGGAACTCTTGCCTTTTCATTAAACTCTATACCATTAATATTATCTCCTAAATAACTAGGGAGCTCTACTCCATCCTTTGTTTCAGTTGGTGAACTTCTTGGTTTGGAAAATTGTCCGGCTATTCTTCCAAGTTTTACAACTGGTAATGAAGCTGAATATGTTAACACTAATGACATTTGCAAAATCAATTTAAATGTATCTCTAATGTTGTCTGGATTAAATTCTGCAAAACTTTCAGCACAATCTCCACCTTGCAGTAAAAATGCTTTTCCATCTACCACTTCAGCTAATTGGTTCTTTAAGTGTCTAGTTTCACCAGCAAATACTAAAGGTGGAAAATTTTTAATCTTGCCTAGAACCATATCCAGATCCTTTTTATTAGGATATTCTGGAATATGTTTAACAGGATAATTTTTCCAACTATTTATTTTCCAATTTTTCATTTTCAACTCAAGGATGTAATATATCTGAAATCCTAAAAAGTAAAATTATTTTTAAATTATAATTTATTCTACTGTAACAGATTTGGCTAGATTTCTTGGTTTATCAATATCATAGCCTTTTTTTAGTGCAGAATAATAAGCTAATTTTTGTAAAGGAATAGTTAATAGGAAAGGAAGCAAATCAACATTTGTGTCTTCGACTTCTATAGTTTCCCATATATTTTCTGAAACTACATCGTCTTTATTCTTATTTGTAATTAATAAAACTTTTGCACCTCTTGCAATAACTTCTTGCATGTTTGATGTTATTTTTGAGTAATAACTATCTCTTGGAGCTAGAACTACAACTGGCATACCATTTTCTATTAAAGCTAAAGGACCATGTTTCATTTCTCCAGCAGGATATCCTTCTGCATGGGTGTAAGAAAGTTCTTTCAATTTTAGTGCACCCTCTAATGCAATTGGATAAGATAATCCTCTTCCTAAAAACATAGAACCTTTAGCTTCAGCAAAAGTGTTAGCTACTAATTGAATCTTATTTTGACTCATTATAGTTTTTTCAACTAGATCAGGTAATTGTTTTAAGGATTTAATTTTTTGTATATAATTATCTTTTTTTAGTTCTTCTCTTAAAAAAGATAATTTTAGAACCAATATATAAAGAACAAGCATTTGTCCAAGAAAAGCTTTTGTAGAAGCAACTCCTATTTCAGGTCCACAATGAATTGGCAAAACAAAATTTGAGTCTCTAGCTATAGAGCTTTCAATTACGTTAACAATACTAGCTGTTTTCATCTTATTTTTGTTACATAAATCCAAAGCAGCATAAGTGTCAGCCGTCTCTCCAGATTGAGATACAAAAATATATAAATTATCTTTCTTAAATTTATTTTTTCTATATCTAAACTCAGATGCTACATCCACATTAACATCTAAATTAGTCATTTCATCAAACCAATATTTGGCTGTAAGACATGAGTTATATGCAGTTCCACAACCTATTAATGTTAAAGAGTTTATTTCTTCTTTTTTCCATGGGAAATTATAAATATTAATGTCGTTATTTATATTGTCTATATATTCTTTTACACAGTTCTTAATTGTTAATGGTTGTTCTTCAATCTCTTTTGCCATAAAATGCTTATAATCACCTTTATCATAATTTTTTTCATCAGATGATAATTCTAAAACTTTTTTATTAATTTTTTTTCCTTTTTCATCAAAAAACTCAACTTGATTTTTTTTTATAATACAAAATTCACCATCATTCAGATAAGATATTTTATTTGTCATTGATTTAAGAGCATAAGAGTCTGATCCTAAATAGTTTTCATTTGGTCCATAACCAACTGCTAAAGGAGATCCCCTTCTTGCTCCAATTATTAAATCTGGTTGATCTTTAAAAATAATCCCAAGTGCAAAACTTCCTTGAAGTTTTCCTAACATTTTTAAAATAGATTTTTTTAAATCATTTTCTTTTAAATATTCTGTAATTAGATGAACTATAACTTCGGTATCTGTCTGAGATTTAAATATATGGCCTCTTGAAATTAAATATTCTTTTAATTTTGTAGAGTTTTCAATAATACCATTATGTACAACTGAAACTGTTTCTGAAGAATGTGGATGGGCATTTATTGTACTGGGTATTCCATGTGTTGCCCATCTAACATGGCCTATTCCTATATTGCCTTCAATTTTTTTGTTAATTAAATTTTTTTCTAAATTATCAACTCTACCTTCTGACTTTATCTCATTTATAAAACCATTTGATAAGGTTGCTATACCAGCAGAATCATATCCTCTATATTCGAGCTTCTTAAGTGAATTAATAATCGCTGAAGAAACTGGTTTATTGCTTGTAATACCTATTATACCACACATAAATTATTATTTTTTTCTTTTGTAATGATTGATATTTATTTGTTCTGATCTGGTTAATGCTAATGATTTTTTCTTAACATTTTTTGTAATCACAGAACCAGCTCCGACATAACTATTTTCATTTATAGTAATAGGAGCAACTAAAGATGAATTTGATCCAATAAAAACATTATTTTTAATTTTAGTTTTATTTTTCTTAATGCCATCATAATTACAAGTAATTGTTCCGGCTCCAATATTAACTGAGCTACCTAATAAACTATCGCCTATATATGATAAGTGATTAATTTTTGATTTTTCTCCTACTACACTTTTTTTAACTTCTACAAAATTACCAACTCTTGAACCTTTCTTTAAAATAGTGCCTGGTCTAATTCTAGCATAAGGTCCTATTGTAACTTCATTTTCTATTTTGCAGTTTTCTAAATATGAAAATGAGTTTATTTTTACATTATTCCCTATCCTAACCTTAGGACCAAAAACTACATAAGGTTCTATAATTACATTTTTTCCAATTCTAGTATCTTTTGAAAAAAAAATAGTTTCTGGGCCCAGCATTTTTACTCCATTCTTAATAAATTTATTTCTAAATTTCTCTTGAATTTTTTGTGAATTTATTTGTTTCATTTAGAAAAATCTTTATAGTATGTATAACGTAACCTTAATTCACAAAATATTTCTTAAAAATACTTTAAAAATGACTCAAAAATATACAATTTTATTTGATCTAGACGGTACTTTAGTTGATACAGCTCCAGATCTAATGAATGCTCATAATCATGTAATGAAAAAATTTGGTTACAAAACAAAATCAACAGATGACATTAGACAATTAGTTGGAAAAGGAGCAAAGTCTTTAATAGGTAGATCTGTTTGGGGTCAAGCAAAAAAAGAATTTTCTCAAATAAAAGATAAAAAAATAACTGATCAGATGGTGAAAGAATTTATCAATTTCTATGCACAAAATATTATCAAAGAAAGTACACTAAATAATGGTGTAAAAGATTTTCTTATCTGGTGTAAAAAAGAAAATATTTCTATGGCTGTGTGTACAAATAAACAAGAACATCTAGCAATTGACCTTTTGAAAAAAATTGGAATTTATGATTATTTTGAGTACGTAGCAGGATCAAATACTTTTAATTTTTGTAAACCTGATCCGAGACATTTAACAAGTATAATTGAAATTTTAAATGGCGATATTAAAAAAACTTTAATGATAGGTGATAGTGAAACAGATGCCAAAGCTTCCAAAGATGCTGCTATACCAATGATATTAATTGAAAATGGATATACCGAAAAAAAAAGTAATGAAATTTATCACAGTCATTTAATAAAAGATTTTATTGGATTAGAAAAAATAATTATTAAATATATAAATGATTGATCTAAATTTATTAATAGCTTTAATAAGTTTCTATTTTGTAATGTATGTTACCCCTGGTCCAAATAACGCAATGGTATTAACTTCTGGGATTAAGTTTGGATTTAGTAAAACTATTCCACACATGTCTGGCATTACTATTGGACATGTTTTACAAGTTATATTAGTTTGTCTTGGTCTAGGAAAAATTTTCCAAATATATCCTGAGTTACAAAAAATTCTTAAAATAATTTGTGCTATTTATTTATTATATTTAGGTTATAAAATTATTGGTTCTTTTAGCGCAATAAAAGAAGATAATTCAAGACCATTAAAATTTTACGAAGCAGCTTTATTTCAAATAGTTAACCCAAAAGCATGGACGATATCTTCAATGGTTGCCTCTGGTTTTCTTCCAAAAGATGATAATTTAATTATTTCAATACTCTATATTGCAATTACTGCCTTAATAATTTGCCCTTTATCTATTTCTCCTTGGGCTGCATTTGGAGCGGGTATTAAAAATTTAATTAAAAATAATAAAAAAAAAGCAATAGTAGAGTATTTTTTAGCAATATTACTTTTAATAACTGCGATTATGATTGTAATAGAAAAATAACTTATTATTACTATATAAAAAAATCTTAGGAGAAATTTTGATTACACATAAGATAAAAGTTTACCCGTCAAAAATTCATTTACCAAAGAGTAAACAACTTGCATGGAAAATTGCTGAAATAGCAAGTGATAATGCAAAATTAAATAATCAGTCAATTGAAATGGTAATCAATAGAATTATTGATAACGCTTCTGTTGCAATAGCATCATTAAATAGAAAACCTGTAGTTTCTTCAAGAGAAATGGCGATTAGACATCCAAAAAAAAATGGTGCTACTTTATTTGGAATTAATTCAAAATTAAGGTTTGATTGTGAATGGGCTGCTTGGTCAAATGGTACTGCTGTCAGAGAGCTTGATTTTCATGATACATTTTTAGCAGCAGATTATAGTCACCCAGGTGATAACATTCCTCCACTTATTAGTGTTGCCCAACAAAATAAAAAAAGTGGTTTAGATCTTCTAAGAGGAATAATTACAGCTTATGAAGTGCAGGTTAATTTAGTTAAGGGTATTTGTTTACATAAACATAAAATAGATCATATTGCTCATTTAGGACCAAGTGTTGCGGCTGGCTTAGGAGCAATGTTAAAATTAAAAACTGAAACAATTTATCAAGCAATCCAACAAGCTTTGCATACTACAGTATCAACAAGACAATCTAGAAAAGGTGAAATTTCAAGTTGGAAGGCCTACGCTCCAGCTCATGCAGGTAAGCTTGCCATTGAAGCGGTTGATAGAGCTATGAGAGGAGAAGGTGCACCAAGTCCAATTTATGAAGGTGAAGATAGTGTTATAGCTAGAATTTTAGATGGGAAAAAAGCAATATATAATGTTCCTCTTCCTAAAAAAGGAGAGAGTAAAAAAGCAATACTAGAAACTTATACTAAAGAATACTCAGCTGAATATCAGTCACAAGCACTTATAGATATTGCAAAAAAACTTAATAAAAAAATTAGTAATCTTGGTCAAATTAAAAAAATTGATATTTACACAAGTCATCATACTCATTTTGTAATTGGGACAGGAGCAAATGATCCACAAAAAATGGATCCTAAAGCAAGTAGAGAAACTTTGGATCATTCTATTATGTATATTTTTGCAGTTGCGCTAGAAGATGCTGATTGGCATCATGTTAAATCATATACTAAAAAAAGAGCTAATAAAAAAAGTACAATAAAAATTTGGAAATCTATTAAGACTTATGAAGATAAAAAATGGACAAAAAAATATCATGATCCTGATCCAAGAGATAAATCTTTTGGTGCCAAAGTAATTGTTACAATGAATAATGGAAAAAAAGTAATAGAACAACTCGAAAGAGCAGATGCACATCCCTATGGTGCTCGACCATTTAAAAGAAAAGATTACATTAAAAAATTTTTAACACTTACAGAAAATATTTTACAAAAAAAAGAAAGTTTAAGATTTTTAAAAACTGTTCAAAACTTAAAAAAATTAAAATCTGGTCAATTAAACAGACTAAATATTCAGGTTAAGAAAAATAAAATAAAGAAAAATAAAAAAAAAGGAATCTTTTAATGCATTTTGTTAAAAAAAAACCAAATCAAAAAAGATTAGATTTTGTAAATAAACTTAAAACAAACAAAATTTTAAGAGTTCCTGGAGCCTATAATCCTTTAACTGCAAAACTAATTGAAGAAATTGGATATGATGCAGTTTATGTTTCAGGTGGAGTGATGGCTAATGATTTAGGTTACCCCGATATAGGTTTAACCACACTTAAAGATGTAAGTACTAGGTCTTATCTTATCTCAAGAGTCACAAACTTACCTACAATAGTTGATATAGATACTGGTTTTAAATCTTGTAAAAAAACAATCGAAACATTTGAAGAATTTGGAATTAGTGCAGTACATTTAGAAGATCAAGTTGAACGTAAAAGATGTGGGCACTTAGATAATAAAGAATTAATTTCAAAAAATGAAATGGTAAAAAAAATTAAAGAATGTGTAGATTCAAAAAAAGATGAAAATTTTAAAATTATTGCGAGATCCGATGCAAAAAGTGTAGAAGGATTAGAAAAAATGATTGATAGATGTAAGGCTTATATAGATGCTGGAGCAGAAATAATTTTTCCAGAGGCTCTGGAAAGTGAAAAAGATTTTGAAAAAGTTAGAAAAGAACTAAAATCTTATCTATTAGCTAATATGACGGAATTTGGTAAATCTAAGCTTTTCAATTACAAAGAATTGGAAGATTTAGGTTACAATATTGTTATTTATCCTGTGACCACTCAAAGATTAGCAATGAAAAATGTGGAAGATGGATTACGAGACATTTATGCAAATGGACACCAAAATAATATCATAGATAAAATGCAAACTAGAAAAAGATTATATGAGCTCGTTGAATATGAAAAATATAATGAGTTAGACGAAAAAATTTATAATTTTAGTACTGATGGTCATGATTAATGAGTGAAGATGTAAAAAAAGGATTGCTAGGCATTGTTGTGGATGAAACTGAGGTTTCAAAAGTTATGCCGGAAATTAATTCTCTTACTTACAGAGGTTATGCCGCACAAGATTTATGTGCCAGATGTAATTTTGAGGAAGTTGCTTATTTAATTTTAAATGGTGATTTACCTAATAAGAAACAATTAAAAAAATTTGAAAAACAAGAAAAGAATGAAAGAACTCTTTCAAAAAATTTAATTAGTATTCTTAAACAAATGCCAAAAAAAGCTCATCCTATGGATGTTGCGAGAACTGCAGTGAGTGTAATGGGGCTTGAAGATAAACAAACTTCAGACAATTCTCAAAAAGCAAACTTAAATAAAACTATGAGAATTCTTGCGAAAATGCCAACTGCTTTAGCTTTATTTTATAGATTAAGAAATGGTAAAAAAATGATTTCTCCCAAAAAAAAACTTTCATTTGCAGAAAATTTTTTTTACATGTGTTTTGGAAAAGTTCCAAACAAAGATATAGTTAAAGCTTTTGATGTGTCTTTAATACTTTACGCGGAACATAGTTTTAATGTTTCAACATTTACAGCAAGAACAATCACAAGTAGTCTTTCAGATATTCATGGAGCTATAACTGGAGCAATTGCAAGCTTAAAAGGACCACTTCATGGTGGAGCTAATGAAGAGGTAATGCAAATGATGAAAAAAATAAAGAAACCTGAACGAGCACTTAAGTGGATTAATAAAGCTTTAGACAATAAACAAGTAATCATGGGTTTTGGTCACCGTGTTTATAAAAATGGGGACTCTCGAGTGCCTACTATGAGAGAATATTTTAAAAAAGTCTCCAAAATCAAAAAGGATAAAACTTTTGAAAAGATATATGACATAGTTGAAAAAGTAATGATTGAAAGAAAGAATATTCACCCAAATGTAGACTACCCTACTGGTCCGACTTATCATTTGATGGGATTTGATACAGATTTTTTTACTCCTATTTTTGTTTTATCAAGAATAACTGGTTGGTCTGCTCATATCATGGAGCAACATGCAGCTAATAAATTAATTAGACCATTAGCAAAATATAAGGGTAGCCAACATAGAAAAGTCCTTAGTTTAAACTACAGATAAAATTGATAAAAATATTTGAAACATTAAAGCTTATTTTAATAAACTCATTAATTTTTTTTGTTGTTTTAATAATAATTGAGATAATTTTTGGATCTTGGTTTAAAAATAATTTTAATCTTAGGTTATCTTCTGAAAGAAATATCAATAGAGTATATAATTTTGATTTCAAAAATCATAAAGGTCAGTCAAAATATATAAGAGATAACCTTGGATTTAGAGTAAAAGAAAAAAATATCAAACCTAATGAAGTTGATATAGTTTTTGCAGGAGGATCTACAATAAATCAAAAATTTTTAAATTATGATGAAACAATAGTTGGTTTAATACAAAAAAGATTTGATAAAATAAATATTGTAAATAGTGGTGTAGATGGAATATCAATTGTTGGGCATATAAATAGCTTTGAACTTTGGTATAATAAAATTGATAATTTTAGGCCAAAATACTACATTTTTTTCATTGGATTAAACGATCGCTATATTCTTGATGACAATAAAAAAAGACCTGTAGACCAATTAATTGAATCCTCTTTTGAAGGTCGTATAAGAGAATATTTAGAATCTAACTCTTTTTTTTATAAACAATTTAGAAAAATAAAGTCAATTTTATATTTAAAATTTGGATTTAAAAAAGGTGCTAATCATGTAAATGAAAAATCATTCGTTTATGCAGAAAGAAATAATAATGATTTTGTTAAATACTCAGAAATATTAAATAAAAAAGATCAACTTAATTATAAAGGTATTTATAATAAATATTTAAAAGATCTTACTGATCGAGTTCTTGAAAATAATTCTAAAATTATATACATAACCCAAACATCTGGTTATGGTATGAGTGATAAACTATTCATTATAGCTAATACTATAATGGATCATTGTAAAAATAATAATCTAACATGTTTCAATGCTGCTAAAGATATTAATTTTGAATATAGTGATTTTTATGATGGCGTTCATCTTAATAGAAAAGGAACTGAAAAAATTAGTATCTATCTTTATAAAAATCTGTCTAAGATTTTAAATTAATAATTTTAAGAAAATGCCTCTGTCCAATTTCCTTGGGTTGATGCTTTAGAATACTCGGTAGCTCTTCCTTCGAAAAAATTCATATGTTCCACAGCATTCAACATTGTGTCTAGCCAAGTTAATGGGTTTTTATCAACTTTATAAATTGGCTCTAAACCTAATTGGACTAGTCTTCTATTGCCTATAAACCTAATATATTCCTTAACCTCTTGAGCTGTAAGACCTTCCATTGGACCCATTTCAAATGCTAAATCTATAAAAGCATCTTCATGCTCAATTATAGTTCTACAAGCTTCGTATAGTTCTTTCTTTAGTTGTGGAGTCCATATTTGAGGATTTTCTTTTATAAATTCCTTAAACAATCTTATCATTGAGTTACAATGCAAAGTTTCATCTCTTACTGACCAAGTTACAATTTGGCCCATACCTTTCATCTTATTATGTCTTGGAAAATTTAATAAAATTGCAAAACTTGCGAATAATTGCAAACCTTCAGTAAAAGCACTAAATACAGCTACAGTTTTTGCAATATCTTCTTTTGAATTAACATTAAAATTTTGCATATAATCATATTTGTCTTTCATTTCTTTATACTTCATAAATGCAGAATATTCTGACTCAGGCATTCCTATTGTATCAAGCAAATGTGAATAGGCTGCTATATGAACTGTTTCCATTGCAGCAAAAGCAGTCATCATCATTAATACTTCTGTTGGTTTAAACACAGTTGTGTAATATCTTAGATAACAATTATTGACCTCAACATCTGCTTGAGTAAAAAATCTAAAAATTTGTGTTAATAGATTTTTTTCAGCTTGTGATAGGTTTTTTTGCCAATCCCTAACATCATCACCTAATGGAACTTCCTCAGGCAACCAATGGATTCTTTGTTGGGTTAACCAAGCATCATAACACCATGGATATCTGAATGGTTTGTAAACTGGGTTCTCTACTAGAAGACCCATTTTTTTTGGTTGTATAATTTCTGAATTGACTTTTTTTACTACTGACATGATAAACACTCCTCATATTCTGTTTGATTGTCTTGTTGTTTTTTTGATTTGTACACATTTGCTGTAATGTCTGTAGAATTTGCATCATTAACATTTTCAGCACGTTGTATTGATTTTGATCTGCAATAATAAAGGCTTTTCAATCCTTTTTTCCATGCCTGGAAATGAATTTGATGTAAATCTCTCTTATGTACATCTGCTGGTAAAAATAAATTTATAGATTGAGCTTGAGATATATGTGGAGTTCTATCTGCACTTAAATCTACTAGCCATCTTTGGTCAAGCTCAAAAGCTGTTTTAAATACGTCTTTATCTTCCTGTGTCAAAAAATCAAGATGAGATACTGAGCCTTGATTAGTTGTAATACTAGACCAAGTCTCATCATCATCTTTATTATGTTTTGCTAATAATTCTTTTAAGTATTTATTTTTTACATTAAAAGAGCCAGATAAAGTTTTATGAGTATAGCTATTAGCTGCAATAGGTTCTACGCCTGGTGAAGTCCCCCCACAAATAATTGAAATTGAAGCTGTTGGAGCTATTGCTGTTTTATTTGAAAATCTTTCTTTAAAACCGTATTCAGCTGCATCTGGACATGGTCCTCTCTCTTCTGCTAAATCTTTAGAAGCTTTATCTACATGAGTTTGAATATGTTCAAATATTTTTTTATTCCAAGCTTTGCTCATCACTGATTCTAATGGTATCCTTTTCTTTTGAAAAAAAGAATGTAAACCCATTACACCTAAACCAACACTTCTTTCTTTTAAAGCAGAATAAGTAGCATCACTAAATTGATCAGGAGCATTTTCAATAAAATCTGTTAGAACATTATCTAAAAATCTCATTACATCTCCAATAAAATTTTCATCATTTTTCCACTCATCATATTTTTCCACATTTAAAGAAGACAAACAACATACGGCTGTTCTATCTCTTCCTTCTTTATCTATTCCAGTAGGTAAAGTAATTTCACTACATAAATTTGAAGTTTTAACTGTTAAGCCTGCAAGTTTATGGTGTTGTGGAATCATTCTATTAACAGTGTCAATAAATATAATATAAGGTTCACCTGTTTCAATTCTTGCAGTTAATAATCTAATCCATAAATTTCTTGCAGACACTGATGCTTGAACTGTTCCATTTTTTGGACTCTTTAGAGCCCATTGCTCATCTAATTCAACAGCTCTCATAAATGCATCTGAAACTAAAACACCATGATGAAGATTTAAAGATTTTCTATTAGGATCTCCTCCAGTTGGTCTTCTCATTTCAATAAATTCTTCAATTTCAGGATGATCAATTGGCAAATAACAAGCTGCTGAACCTCTTCTAAGTGAACCTTGACTAATGGCCATTGTAAGAGAGTCCATAACTTTAATAAAAGGAATGATTCCAGAAGTTTTACCAACTCTTCCAATCTTTTCTCCAATAGATCTAAGATTTCCCCAGTAACTTCCAATACCACCACCTCTTGCAGCTAACCAAACATTTTCACTCCAAAGATCTAAAATTCCATTTAAACTGTCACTAGCTTCATTTAAAAAACAAGAGATAGGTAAACCTCTTTTTGTTCCACCATTTGATAAAACTGGTGTTGCTGGCATAAACCATAAATTACTAATATAGTTATAAAGTCTTTGAGCATGCAAATTATCATCTGCGTAATGACTAGCTACTCTTGCAAACAAATCTTGATAAGATTCATTTTCTCCTAAGTATCGATCACTTAAAGTTGCTTTTCCAAAATCTGTTAGATTAGAATCTCGTGCCCTATCTAATTTAACTGTAATACCTTTAGCATTTTGAAATAATTCTGTTTGATTGTTTAGTGAAAATAAATCAGGCCTTTTTTCTTTGTTAATTTCAATCTTTTCTAGGGTATATTCGGAGACAGCTTTCTTTAATGCCTGAGATAGAATTTTGTTCATTTTTTTTTAAATTATTAAAGTTAGTATTTGCACAAACAACTACATGTTGTATGTAAGATACGTTAATATACTATATAATCAGTAAATCAATAGAACATTAATAGAACATTTTAAAAAAAAATCAATAAAAAAATCAAAATAAATGTAAGAAACATAAGGAATGACTTCAAATATAAAAATAGACCCTTATGGATTTAGAGAATATGACGCCCGATGGTTGTATAAAGAAAACATAAACCTAATGGGAATTGAAATTCTTGGAAAAGGTTTAGGAACCCAAATAATAAATCATACAAAAAAAGATAATCCAAGGATAATTGTTGGTCACGATTATAGATCTTACAGTGAAGAAATTAAGACAGCGCTAAAAAAAGGAATAATTTCAACGGGGTGTTTTATTGAAGACATTGGTTTATCTTTATCTCCAATGGTCTATTTTGCTCAATTTAAATTAAATGCAGATGCTGTTGCGATGGTAACAGCAAGCCATAATGAAAATGGTTGGACAGGTGTTAAAATGGGAATCAAAAAGGGATTAACACATGCTCCAGAAGAAATGAGTGAATTGAAACAAATTACTTTAAATCATAAATTCATTGAAGGAATTGGAAAAGAAAAAGAAATCAAAGATTTCCAAAAAGTTTATAAAGATGATTTGATTAAAAATAACAAGATTAATAAAAAGATTAAAGCAGTAGTTGCTTGTGGTAACGGTACTGCAGGAGTATTTGCTCCAGATATATTGAGAGGAATTGGTTGTGAAGTTATTGAGCTTGACTGTAAACTAGATTGGACTTTTCCAAAATATAATCCAAATCCTGAAGATATGGAAATGTTAAAAGCAATTAGCAACGTAGTTAAAGAAAATAATGCTGATATAGGTTTTGGTTTTGATGGAGATGGTGATCGTTGTGGTGTTATAGATAATGAAGGCAATGAAATTTTTTCAGATAAAATAGGTTTAATAATTGCTAGAAATTTATCATCAAAACACAAAGGTTCTAAATTTGTTGTAGATGTTAAATCAACAGGATTATATAATACAGATGAAATTTTATTAAATAATAAGTGTAAAACAATATATTGGAAAACTGGTCATTCCCATATTAAAAGAAAAGTAAATATTGAACAAGCTCTAGCTGGTTTTGAAAAAAGTGGTCATTTCTTTTTTAATAAGCCATTAGGATATGGTTATGATGATGGAATTAACTCAGCTATACAAGTTTGCCACTTACTTGAAAGTCAAAATAAAAAAATCAGTGAAATTATAAAAGAATTACCTACTACATACCAATCTCCTACTATGGCACCGTATTGTAAAGATAATGAAAAATATGAAGTTGTAGATAGTTTGGTTAAACAAATACAAGAAATTAAAAAAAATAAAAATAAAATTGATGGACAAGAAATTAAAGAAGTTTTAACAGTAAATGGTATAAGATTTTCATTTGAAGATGGCTCATGGGGATTAATAAGAGCTTCATCCAACAAACCTTCATTAGTTGTTGTTACTGAAAGCCCAACATCTGAGGAAAGAAAAAAAATGATTTTTAAGTTTATTGACGATTTACTTCAGAAAACTGGAAAAATTGGTCAATACGACCAAAAAATTTAACCTTTAGAAACTATATAAGTTTGATACAAACCTTTGATGCAAGATAAAAAAAATTTTGGTTTTGGAACTCAAATACGTAAATCTCCTTTCTTTGATGCAACTGTTAGATGGGGTGCTACTGGTTTTTCGGTTTATAATCACATGTACATTCCTCGTGACTTTGGTAGTCCTGAACAAAATTTTCATAATCTAATTAATGAAGCTATTCTTTGTGATGTAGCGGTTGAAAGACAAGTGGAAATAACTGGCCCAGATGCTTACAAATTTGTTCAATTACTAACTCCAAGAGATCTTAGAAAGCTTGCCATTGGCCAATGTAAATATGTTCTAATAACGAATAAAGAAGGTGGAATTTTAAATGACCCAGTATTATTAAGATTAGGGGAAAATCATTTTTGGTTGTCACTAGGTGATAGTGATATCTTATTATGGGCCCAAGGGGTCGCTATTAATTCAAAACTAAATGTTAAAATTACTGAACCAGATGTATCGCCACTTCAATTACAAGGTCCTAACTCTGGTAAAATTATGCAAAAATTATTTGGAGATTTAGTTTTAGATTTAAAATATTATTGGCTTAGAGAAACAGAATTAGATGGAATTCCTTTAGTAATCTCAAGAACAGGATGGTCTAGTGAATTAGGATACGAAATTTTTTTAAGAGATGGTTCTAAAGGTGATTCATTATGGGAAAAAATAATGGAAGCTGGAAAAAATTTTGGATTGAAACCTGGTCATACTTCATCTATTAGGCGAATTGAAGGTGCAATGTTGTCTTATCATGCAGACGCAGATATAAATACAAACCCATACGAAGTTGGTCTAGACCGCCTAGTAAGTTTAGAAACAGATATTGATTTCATTGGAAAAGAGGCTTTAAAGAAAATTAAAGAGAATGGTATTAAAAGAAAACAAGTTGGATTGATGCTAGATTCTAAACCATTAAAAGGTCCCAATACTACTTTTTGGAAAATCACAAAAGATAGTAAAACAGTAGGCAAAGTAACTTCAGCTGTCTATTCTCCCAGGCTTAAAAAGAATATAGCTTTAGCAATGGTTTCAATTGAAGAGAGTAAAATTGGAAATGTTTTAGATGTCAAAACTTCTGATTCGATTATAAAAGCAACGGTAGTTGAAAAACCTTTCTACGATCCTAAAAAAAAAATAGCATCAGGAAAAATTTAATATTTATATACAATTATAACGTGCTTAATTTATATGAGCGAATCGGATATAAATTGATTAAGGGGCGGTAGAGGGAGACTGAAACCGCCTCTTTTTTTTATAAATTCAAATATCTATAAATAAATACAGTTCCTACAACATATAAAAATATTCCAAATAGAGCTTGAACCTTTGATTTGTCAATTTTGTTAACAGTGTTTGCTCCTACCCTAGCCATCATAGTTGTAATTGGAATAAATATTAAAAAAGCTGGAATATTTATAAACCCAATACTTAAAGGTAAATTTGCTTTCAAAAATGAACCAGTAATTAAGAATCCAATAGCACCAAACAACGCAATTATAAATCCAATTGCAGCAGCACTACCGATGGCCTTTTTAATTGGGTAACCAAAATATTTTAAAACTGGAACATTCATAACTGCCCCTCCTATGCCCATAGGAGCTGAAACAAAACCAGATATAAAACCAAAAATTATTCTAGGTAATATATTAAATTTTTTTTTTAATTCTTTAGGTTGATCAGTATTCAACAATAAATAAGTCCCTAAAAAATATACGACTAATGAGAAAAATAATACTAATGATTTTGTTTGCATTAATGCTGCAAAAATTGTTCCTATTAAAACACCAATCACTACAAATATCCCATAAGTTTTGATAATATTTGAATCTACCAACTTATTTTTCCTATGAGTTAAGACAGATACGATAGATGTTGGAATTATTATTGAAAAAGAAGTTCCTACAGCTAAATGCATTATATAAGTTTTATCAATATTTAATGTTTCAAATATAAAAAATAAAAAGGGAACGGTAATTAAACCTCCTCCAATTCCAAATAGACCAGCAAAAAAACCAACTGGGAATGCAGTTAATAACATTAAAATAATGAATAAAGAATATTCATTAGACAAAATAGAGCTAATCAATTTGACCTACTGAACGTACTTGTGGAGATAATTTAACTTTATCCATTATATGATCAATTTTTTTTATATCAGCATCTCTTACACATAAATTTTCACTTAAATATCTTTTCCAAAAACTAGACCCGGTTTGTCCATGAAATAAACCTAGGGTATGTCTCATAATTTGATTTAATCTTGTTCCTTTTTTAATTTCTTCTTTTACATAGATTAATAGTTTTTCTATTACTTTTTCTCTACTTGGTGAATTTTCATTATTAAAGATTTCCTTTTCAATTTCAGCTAGTAAATATGGACTGTGATATGCGGCTCTGCCTATCATAACACCATCAACTTTTTTAAGATGATTTTTTATTTCATTTACAGAACTTATTCCACCATTGATAATTATTTCTTTATCAGGAAAATCTTCTTTTAATCTATATACAAAATCATATTTTAAAGGGGGGATATTTAAATTTTGTTTTGGAGTAAATTTTCCAAGTACAGCTTTTCTAGCATGAATGATAAAAGTTTTAATACCTGTATTTTTTAATACTGTAATAAAATTATATAAATTTTCGTAGTCTTCTGTATTATCATAACCAATTCTAGTTTTAATAGTTATTGGTAAACTGCTAACTGATTGCATCTTACTAAGACAATCAGCTACTAGATTTGGCTCTTTCATCAAACAAGCACCAAATTTATTTTTTTCAACTTTTTTACTTGGGCAACCAAGATTTAAATTGATTTCATCATAACCAAACTCCTCACCCACTCTTGTTGCTTCGGCTAAAAGTTTTGGAGACGAGCCACCAATTTGTAAAGCTACAGGCTTTTCATTTATGTTAAATGATAATAGTTTTTTTTTATCTCCCCTGCTAATAGCTTCAGATACTATCATTTCCGTGTAAAGAAGAACATTTTTACTTATTAATCTCAAAAAATATCTTTCATGACGGTCAGTGCAGTCCATCATAGGTGCTATAGAAACTTTCCTATTCATGATCAAAACTTTATATTATTTTTTTAGTTATTTGTAGAGTCTGAGTCTTCAGTGTTTTCACTGGTAGTTTGACCTTCTTCATCAGATAGCTCCTCTAATGAAACATCGGATTCTTCACCTTCTGCAGTTTCTACATTTAGATTTGGCTCACTTGAAGATTTCAATTCATCTAAATCCTCTTTAGAAACTTGAATTTTTTCTGGTATTTTTCTGGCTCTTTTAGATGGTAAAATTGGTGTTCCACTTTTTGAAATTTCACCTTTATATAAATTTTCAAAATCATCTCCAACATCCTCATCATCTTCTAAGTTATCATCAATCTGTTCAACATGTTTTCTTAATTTATATATTGCACTATCGGTTAAATCAGAAACTTTAATATTCTCTGCAGCAATTTCTCTAAGAGATACAACTGTATTTTTGTCGTTATCTCTTTCAACAGTAGGCTCTATCCCTGAATTTAATTGAGTGGCTCTTTCCTTTGCTACCAAAACTAGCTCATAAGGACTATCAACTTTATCAATACAATCTTCTACGGTTACTCTTGCCATGTGGGCCAGTTTATATTGCGCTCACAAAAAAAATCAAGGTCTATTTATATAAGTGGGCTCCATTGTTTTTCTAAAAAATAACAGCAACAATAGACTAAAACCAATATAAAACCCACTAACCAAAGCTATAAATTTAATTGAGTAACCTCCATCAATCAAAATACCAAAAGTAGCTGCGCCAGTGGCAGTTGCAAATACCATCATCGCAGTGGTTATTGCCTTTATTCCTCCAATATATTTTACACCGTATATTTCGGCCCAAGTGGAAGAACCTAGGACGTTAGCAAAACCATTTGATATGCCTATTAATCCTAAAAGGATAAAAGATGAAATTGGACTATCAAAAAAAATCAAGACTATAACAGCTAACAAAAGTGGTAAATTCATATATATTAAAAGTTTTCTGCTAGTAAATTTATCAATCAAAAAACCTGAAAAGGATAAAGTAAGTACCGACAAAATTGAATATACCATAAATGATTGAGCAAAAATAAAAGGTCCCCAATTTTTTGAAGCAACAATGAATGATTGGTAAACAAAAACACCAGTAGCTATTGAAGGCATTCCTAGCATATTCATTGCAATGATATAAAATCTAAAATCTTTAATTACTTCTGATCTTTTCCATTGTTTAATATTATTAGTAGAAATTTTATTTACATCTGAGTTTTCTCTAGAATCAAGTTTTAAATTTTTGATAAGTAAAAATGAAACTAAAGGTAATGTAATTAAGACTAATAATGAAATGCCTACCCAAATTTCTCGCCAGCTCACAATTGTTAGTAAAAAAACCATTAAAACTGGTAATACAAATTCTGCAGCAGACAAACCTAGCCAAGTAATACTTAGTGCTTTACCTCTTGTTTTTTCAAAATACCTTGAAACAGTTGTTGTAGCGGTATGGGACATAAGACCTTGTCCACTTAATCGTAGCAAAAAAATTCCAATAAAAAGTAACGGTACCCATTTAATTGTTGAAAGAAAATAACTAGCAAAAGATAGTAAAACTATTACAAAAATTGAGAATTTTAAAACATTCATATCATCAATTTTTTTTCCTACCCAAATTAAAAGAACGCTACTAAGCAAGGTTGCTGAAGCATAGATTGTGCCAAATTGTCCATGAGAAATCTGTAAGTCTTCTCTTATACTAGAATTAAATATTCCAATAAAATAACTCTGTCCAAAACTTGAAAAAAATGTAAATATAAAACCGAAAATAATTACTTTTAAACTTAAATTTTTAAACATATTTAATTATGACTTGTAATGTGGCTTTTATAGGACTTGGTGTCATGGGTTATCCAATGGCTGGTTATATATCAAAAGCAGGACACAATGTAACTGTTTTTAATCGAACAAAATCTAAAGCAGAAAAATGGATAAGTGAATATAAAGGTAAAATGGCAGAAACCCCTTCAGAAGCTGCAAAAGATGCTGAATATATTTTTACCTGTGTAGGAAATGACAATGATTTAAAAGAAGTTACTTTTGGAACTAACGGTATTTTTAAAACAATTAAAAAAGGATCTGTTTATATAGATAATACTACTGCCTCAGCAACAATTGCGAGAGAGATTTATAATTATGCAAAAAAAAATGGATTTGGTTCTTTGGATGCACCTGTTTCGGGTGGCCAAGCTGGTGCGGAGAATGGTGCACTAACAGTTATGATTGGTGGAGACCAAGCAGACTTTAATAAAGCAAAAGATAAAATTGATTGTTATAGCAAAAAAATGAAATTACTTGGTAAAGCTGGAAGTGGACAACTAGCAAAAATGGTCAATCAAATTTGTATTGCAGGCTTAGTTCAAGGATTATCCGAAGGAATTAATTTTGGAATGAAAGCTGGATTAAATATGGAAGATGTAATCGAAGTTATTTCAAAAGGAGCTGCTCAGTCTTGGCAGATGGATAATAGATATAAAACAATGATTGATGATAAATTTGATTTTGGTTTTGCAGTTGATTGGATGCGAAAAGATTTAAAAATTGCAATGGATGAAGCAAAAAATAATGGATCTTTGCTTCCCATAACAGAAATAATTGATAAGTATTATGGTGAAGTTCAAAAACTTGGTGGAAAACGTTGGGATACATCTAGTTTAATCAAAAGATTTAGAAAATAATAGAGTATGCAACCAGCATACTATGAAAATCTGGAAGAAATCCAAAATAAGTATTGGACTATGCTAGATGATGCAGTGACCAATAGAGCTTCACCTTTTAGAATCCCTGTTTTTATTTGCGGATATCAAAATGAAATTGATGGACGAATTGTTGTTTTAAGAAAGTCAGATAGAGAAAATAACTTATTGCAATTTCACACTGATTTTAGATCTCCAAAAGTAGATATTCTTAAAAAAAATAGCAAAGCCTCATTACTTTTTTATGATAAAGAAGAAAAAATCCAACTGAGAGTGAAAGTTAAATGTGAAATTAATAATCAAAATTCTATAACCGAAGAATCTTGGAAAAAAACTCAGCATATTAGTAGACGTTGCTATTTAACTGATAGTCCTCCAGGAACCAGCTCGGACAATCCAACATCTGGAATGATATCCAAATTAGAAGATTTTGATTATACTATGGAGCAAAGTGAAGAAGGTTTTAAAAACTTTACTGTTATTAAATGTAAAATTAAATCTATTGAATGGCTATATCTAGCAGCCAAAGGACATCGAAGAGCCAAATTTGATTTAGACAAAAAAAAAAGTGATTGGTTAGTTCCTTAAAAGATTGATTTAGAGTATTTTTTCCAATTATCTTGATAATGTTTAGTATTTTCTAATACTGCTTTTTTCTCATCTTCAGTAACTTCTCTTACAACCTTTCCAGGCGAACCTATCACTAATGAATTGTCTGGTATTTCTTTATTTTCTGTAATCAATGCTTTTGCGCCGATAATGCAATTTTTACCTATCTTTGCATTATTAAGAATTACTGCACCTATTCCAATCAGACTATTATCACCAATAGTGCAACCATGAAGCATAACCATATGTCCAACAGTTACATTTTTTCCAATTTTAAGTGGATATCCGGGATCCGTATGTAGAACACTCCCGTCTTGAACGTTTGAACCTTCTCCAACATAAATGTTTTCAATATCTCCTCTAAGAGTAGTGTTAAACCAAATACTTGTATTTTTTTCTAGAGTTACATCTCCAATTATTGTCGCATTTGGAGCTACCCAATTTTCGCCAGAATTTTTTGGTTTTTTATTTTCCAAATCATAAAACATATCTTATATAATACTTAACATGTCGCTTACAAAAACTCCAATATGTGAATTTGGTAAAAAAGCACATAAATTTCAATTAAAATCCATTGATAATAAAATAATATCTTTAGATGATTTCAGGGGTGAAAATGGTACCTTAATAATGTTTATCTGTAATCATTGTCCGTACGTAAAAGCAATAATCAATGATATAGTTGAAGACTGCAAAAATTTAAAATCAATAGGAGTTAACTCATTAGCTATTTCGTCAAATGATGTAAAAAATTACCCTGAAGATTCATTTGAAAATATGGTTAAGTTTTCTCAAAAGTATAATTTTAATTTTCCATATCTTTTTGATGAAGATCAAAAAATAGCTGAATCATATGATGCTGTATGTACGCCTGATTTTTTTGGATATAATAAAAATTTAGAACTACAATACAGAGGTAGAATCAGAGAATTAAAAGATTTAACACCAATAAGAAATGGTGATAGTGATTTATTTAAAGCTATGAAACAAATTGTAGAAACTAATAAAGGACCAAAAATTCAAGTCCCAAGTATGGGTTGTAGTATTAAATGGCAAAATAAATAATGTATTTAATTGTAACTAGAACTTTTCCTCCTGAAATTGGGGGTATGCAAAATTTGATGTGGGGTTTGACCACTGAACTTTCAAAACACTATATGATAAAAGTGTTCGCTGATTATCAAGATGATCACAAAGAATTTGATGACCAAGTTTCTTTTTCAATTGAAAGGATAGGTGGAATAAAATTGCTTAGAAAATTTAGAAAAGCTCAATTAATAAATGAATTTATAAAAAATAATAAAATAAAAGGTGTTATTGCAGATCATTGGAAAAGTTTAGAATTAATAAAAACAAATAAGAAAAAATTTTGTTTAATTCACTCTAAAGAAATTAATCATTCTAAGGGAACAAGTCTAAATAAAAGAGTTTTAAAAGTATTAAATAATGTAGATCAAATTATTTCTAACTCTCAATTTACTAAAGAATTAGCAACTACTTGTGGAATAAATCCAGATAAAATAACAGTTATAAATCCAGGTATTAACCCAACTAAAAAAATAAGTAAACAGAATTTAAAAAAAGCTGAAGAATTATTAGAAAAA
The DNA here is from genome assembly GCA_902564245.1 of uncultured Pelagibacteraceae bacterium. GTDB lineage: Bacteria > Pseudomonadota > Alphaproteobacteria > Pelagibacterales > Pelagibacteraceae > Pelagibacter. The sequence continues at coordinate 36,698 of CACFAF010000005.1, forward strand.
AAAACACCGAGATTAATCACTGTTTCAAGATACGATAAAAGAAAAAATCATGAAAAGGTAATTATGTGTTTAAGAAACTTAAAAGAAAAATACCCTAACATAATTTATATAACTATTGGATATGGTGATGAAGAAGAAAATATAAAAAAATTAGTTAATGAACTTAATTTACAAAAAAATGTTATTTTTTTAAAAAATATTTCTAATGAATTTAAAGAAACGTTAGTTTCAAAATCTAATATTTTTATTATGCCTACAATATCATATGAAAAGTCAGTTGAAGGATTTGGAATTGCTTATATAGAAGCAGCACAACATGGCATCCCTTCGATAGGAGGTAAAGATGGAGGAGCCTCAGACGCAATTGAACATGAAAAAAGTGGATTAATCTGTGATGGAAATGATTTAAATCAAATTTATTCTTCAATTGACTCAATGTTGGAAAATAAAAAATATTTAGATTACGGGAAGTACGCTAAAGAAAATTCAAATAAATTTCTTTGGAGCAAAATTATTGAAAAGTATAAAAAAATTTTAAACTAAAATATTCAATATTTTTTCAAAAACTTTTTGTTGACTTAATTTATTTAAATCCTCTACTTGAATTGGCTTAAAATTTTCCCTTTCAATACTGACTTTATAGGCTGTAGTATGTTTACCAAATAAACTTAAGCCCTTTACATTTAAATGAGCCGCCATATGCGCTGGTCCAGTATCATTGGCAATTACAAATGAACTTTCCTTGATCAAAGATGATAATTGAGAAATATCTAATATATTGCCATTATCTAAAATAGAAATAGCATTTATATTTCTTGCATCTTTTAATTCTGAAGGTCCAGGAGCGACAACTATTTTGTATTTATCTTGAAATTTTTTTTTAATAAGTTCTATTAGTTCATTGTAGTAGGGCCATTTTTTAATTGATAAGTGTTCAGAACAAAAAGGAAATAATAGAATATAATCTTTTAATTTATAATCATTCTTAATTTTATCTATGTTGGTACATGCCCAACTAAAATCAGGTTTAATTGTATATCTTACTTGAAGACCACATGATTTTAACTGATGAACAAATCTATCTAAAACAGGATTTTTATCAAATTTTTCTTTTTCAATATTTTTTGGTAAAGTTGTTTCAGAACTTGACCAAATATTTAAATCAGCATTAGAAAATAGAATTTTCTTATAAAATCTTGTTCTTGATGAATTTTGAAGATCATAAACTTTTTTAAAATTTAGCTTTTTTATATTTTTCATTAAAGAATAGAGATAAATTAAATTAAATCTTGATAATCTTTTGTCTAAAATTACCTCGTGAATAAATGGGTTTTTTTTAAATAATTCAAAATATGGTTTAGTTGTTAATATATATAATTGATTATTTTTATGATTTTCAAATATATCTTGAATTGCACCACTAGCTTGCGCTATATCTCCTAAAGAACCATGTTTTATAATTAATATATTAGACATATTTTTAACAACTTAACACACTATAAATTTTTATGAATAAAATTCTAGTCGAAGTATCAGTTGGAGAACTTCTAGACAAAATTTCGATTTTAGAAATAAAAAAGGGAAAGATTAAAGATCCTGAAAAACTTAAGTTTATATCAAATGAACATTCAATTCTAAAAGACCAATTAGAAAAAATTGTTAAATCTAATGATAAACTTGAAGAGTTATTTCAAAAATTAAAAGAGATTAATTCAAAGCTTTGGGTAATCGAAGATGACAAAAGAAATTGTGAAAAAAATAAAGATTTTGGTGATAAATTTATAAAATTATCTAGAGATGTTCATTTTTTAAATGACGATCGTGCAAAAATTAAATTAGAAATCAACAATCTTTCTGGCTCAACTATAAAAGAGATTAAAGAATATACTAGTTATTAAAAATCTTAGGGAACCAATCTTCTCTCATTAAGTCACCAGTTTTTAAATTAATTCCATCAAAAGGAGGAGATGTGGGTCCTCCTCTATCAATATATCTAACATCATCACCTATAAATCTCATAGAAAATGCTCTTCGAGATTTAGAACTATTATTTCCAGTTGAGCCATGAACAGTTTTAAAATTGAATAGCACAGCATCACCTAAATTCAACTCAGGTGTTAAAATATCTTTTTCAAATTTGCTTGATGAAGGTAAATCCATAAAAGAATTTTCATCTTTGTACCAAGGTTGATTATTAGACCATTTTGTTGGTCTGATTAATTTTGGCCATTTATGTGAATTTAAAATTAATTTAAGATTATTTTCTTGATCAACATTATCTAACGGTATCCAAAAACTTCCTGTATCATTTCCATCTACGCAATAATATGGCATATCTTGATGCCAGGGAGTTTCTTTGTGTGTGCCAGGCTCTTTAATAAATATATGTTCATGAAAAATTTGAGTTGACTTGGAAGAAGTGGCTTCAGCAACTATCTTTGCACCTGGCGAATTAAAAATACAATCTCTAAATTCCTTAATTCTCTCCCAATTACAATAATCTTCAAAGAACCTACCTTTATTTTTTTCATTTACATTTTCTCTTCCATGTTTACTAGGATTATCTAAAACTTTTTGAAATCCTTTTCTTAAAGGTCCAATCCATTCTTTAAAAACCTCTTTTATAATTATTGCTCCAAAGTTTTGGTAATCTTCGATTTGTTTTTTTGAAAGATACATCTTTAAAATTATTGAAAACTATATTTTTTCTCTAAATACTTAATAAAATTATGAATTAAAAATGTCATAAATAAATAAATACCTCCAGCAACAATAAAAACTTCTATTGGTTTAAAGGTTGTTGAAATTATATATTTTGCAACTCCTGTTAAGTCCAATAAAGTTACTGTGCTAGCTAATGATGTTCCTTTCATCATTAAAATTATTTCATTACCATAAGCAGGAAGTGATTGTCTGATAGCAATAGGAATTTGAATTTTATAAAAGATAATTCTATTAGATATACCTAAGCTTTTTCCTGCCTCAATAATACCTGGTTTAATTGTTTGAAAAGCTGATCTTAGTATTTCTGATGTATAGGCACCCGTATTTAAAGTGAATGCTATTATTGCACACCAATAGGGTTCTTTTAAAATTACCCATAAGAATGTAGTTCTTAAATACTCAATTTGTCCTAAACCAAAATAAATTATAAAAATTTGAACTAATAATGGTGTTCCTCTAAAAACATAAGAATAACCATAAGCAAATTTATTTATAAAAATATTTTTATTTATTCTTAAAATTGCAAATAAAAGTCCAACAAATAATCCAAAAAATAAAGATGCAGATAAAAGTTTTAACGTAATTACAGTTGCACTTAAAAGTTTAGGAAAACTATTGATCATTAAATCAAAATCCATCAATACCCCCTGCTATATTTAACTTCTAATTTGTTAATCAACTTCATACTTAAATATGTAAGTAATAAGTATAAAACTGCTGCAAAAGAATAAAAAAATAATGGATCTCTTGTGGATCCTGCAGCTATATAAGACTGTCTCATAATTTCAACTAAACCTGTAACTGAAATAAGTGAAGTATCCTTAAGAGTAATTTGCCAAACATTACTTAGATTTGGAATAGCTAGTCTTAGCATTTGAGGTAAAATTATTTTATAAAATTGTACAAATTTACTAACCCCTAAAACTTTTGCAGCCTCAAACTGTCCTTTATCGATTGATTGGATTGCACCCCTAAAAACTTCAGTTGAATAAGCGCCTGAAATAATTCCAATCGCCATTGATCCTGTTATAAATGCATTTATTTCAATGTATTCAAAATAACCAAAAATAGAAGCAACATACATAACTGCACCACTCCCTCCAAAAAAGAAAAGATAAATTACTAGAAGTTCAGGCACACCACGAATGACTGTGGTATAAAAATTTCCTATAAGATTAAGTGATTTATATTTAGATAATTTTAATGGTGTAAATATTAATGCAAAGAAAAAACCAACTAACATGGCTGTAATTGATACAGCTATTGTCATTAAGGTTGCGTAAAATAACTCATCACCCCAACCAGTTTTACCAAATGCAAGAAGTTCCATATAGATTGGCGACTATATATTATAGTCGCCAAATCTGAAATTAATTACATAGAAGCGTCAAAACCAAAGTGTTTAATAGCAAGTTTGCTAATAATTCCTTTTTTTCTTGCAGTATTAATAGCTCTATTAAAATCTTTTAAAAGTTTGGCATCTCTTTTACCAATTGTATCAGTGCCACCTTTTCTAATTCCAACACCAACACCATTACCAAAAGCTCCGCCTGAAAAAGTAGGTCCCACTAAAACTACAGGTTTACCAGATTTTTCAGCATAATCAGTAAAAGCAACTGCAGCTGCTAATGCTGCATCACATCTACCTGCTGCTAAATCTAGATTTACTTCGTCTTGTGTTTTGTATGTTCTAACATCAATTTTACCAACATCACCGGATTCTAAAAAGTTTTGGTGTATAGTTGCAGTCTGAACACAAACTGTTTTTCCTGCAAGAGCTCCAGTTAAAGTTTTAAGAGCTTTCTTAACATCTCCTCCACCAATAGATAAATTTATTCCTTCTGGTGTGTCTAAACTTTCTAAACCAGATCCTTTCATTACAGCTAGAGAAGCAACTTCATCAGCGTAACCTTGAGAAAAATTAATTGTTTTTAATCTTTCGTCAGTAATTGACATTCCAGCCATTATCGCATCGAACTTTCTCATAAGTAAAGCAGGGATCATTCCATCCCAATCTTGTTCAACTATAGTGCATTCATGTTTCATGATAGTGCATAGTTCTTTAGCTAGTTCAACCTCAAAACCAATAAGATTACCTGAGGCATCTTTTGAATTCCAAGGAGGATAGGCACCTTCAGTTCCTATCTTTATTTTATCAGCATTTGCATTTCCGATTAATAATAAAGAAGTAAAAACTGTTAAAATTGTTTTTTTGAATATATTCATTATTACCTCCATAAATAAAATATAATTATTTCATAGATTTAATAATTTAAAAAGTAATTTTTACTATTAATTTAGTGATTTATCGAAGAAGAAAAATTCCAAGAACAATCAAAACTTGGTATATAAACTCTATCTAAGGTAGTATTTCCAAAATTTTTGTTAAAAACATCCATCCATTTCTTAACTTGTTGGGGTTTTTTATCTTCACTTCCTACTTGGGCTGTTATTACTCCATTAGGTTTTAATATTCTTACTAATGAATCCATATTTTTTGAGGCAAGGTCAATACAAAATTGATCATCGTTAAGATCTACAAATATCTTATCATATTTATCGTCTTCTACTGTTTTAATGCTTTCAAATGCATCTCCCCAAATACATTTAACTGAATTTTTTTCAGTAGATTTTTTACTGATGTCTCCCAAATGTTTATTACAAACATTTACCACTTCTGGGTCCAGTTCGTACCAATCAATAAAGTTAAACCCTTTAGAAATACACTCTCTTGCAACTCCCCCGTCACCTCCTCCAATAATTGCAGCTTTTTCTTTATCTTTATTAAGTTTTAAACCTGAGTTTACAAAAGTTGAGCTATACAAATGTTCGTCACTTGTCGCAACTTGTATTTCACCATCTATAAATAATGACTTTCCAAATTGTTCTAAATCTAAAATTTCAATATGTTGTCCCACTTTAGATTTAAAATCTTCTAACACATCATTTACTATGTAAGATTTTTGTAAACCAGGTGAACTATAAATATCGTGGTATAAAGATTTTGTATCTCTATTAAATTCTTTTATAACTATTCTTTTATGCTTAAATTCGGCTTTTATAATATCTATGGCAACTGAAGGTCTGATCTTTCCACAAGTAAAAAAGTCAAAACTTATTATTCCTTTTTCGGGAAATGTGTGAAAACTAATATGACTTTCTGCTAATAGTGCCAAAATAGTAAAACCTTGAGGTTCAAATTTATATTTTGATATATTTAAAATCGTTACATTAGCTACTTCTGCAACTTTGTGAATTACTTTTTCGTAAATAGATGAATCATATTCCTTGGTAGTGCCAATTATATCTAAAGTGATGTGCTCCCCAACTTTGATCATAAAAATTACCCACTTTTATAATTTTTAACCTTATCTAAAATTTTTTGCATTTCTGCAAATGTTAGATTCGTAGGTTCCCCAAGTTTTAAAGCAATTATATACTGATGGCAAATATTTTCTAACTCTTGTGCAAGTTCAAAAGCTTTAGAAAGATTTTCTCCAAATGCAACTTGACCGTGGTTTGACATTAAACAAGCTTTTCTATTTTCTAATGCTTTAATAATATTCATAGATAATTCATGAGTACCAAAAGTAGCGTATTTAGAACATTTTATGTCCTCTCCTCCTATAAGTGCCACCATATAATGAAAAGGAGGTATTGATTTACCATGAGTTGAAACAGCAGTAGCATGTGGTGAATGTGCATGAACTATAGCTTTTGCTTCCCATTTGTTTCTATAAATATCTTGGTGGAATCTCCATTCAGACGATGGATTCTTACCTGAATTAAACCATGAGAGAAAATCTTTTTCTTCTTTTAAAGACAAAAAAACAATATCTTCAGGTTGTAATGATTCGTATTTTTTACCTGAAGGTGTAATAAAAAAACCCTCTATACCATTTTCTATTCCTCTTACTGATATATTTCCAGATCTTAAGGGAGATAAATTGGTACTATTTAATTTAATAGAATACTCAATTACCTCTTTTCTTTCTTTCAAGTTTTCCACTTAATTTAATTAGCTCTCTTTTTTCTAATTTGTTCTTCACAAAATTTTCTAGCTTCATCTAAATCTGTAATCTTAGATTCTGATAATTTTTGACTACCAGCAATACAAGCATCTACGGCTCTTTTAAAATTATGGTCGCTAAAATTTAATATTACAATCATTCCTAAGACTATAAATACAAATATTAATATATTTTTTACCACTATAATAAATTTTCTTTAAAGAAATTAATAAATTGAGGCATATATACATCCATATTTTTTCCACCAATTGTAACACCTTTAGAGAGACATTTTTCTTTTTTCATAGCCTTAAAAATTTTTTTGAAAGTTTTTCTTGGTTCATTTTGAGCAGCTTCATACCAAGCTTTTTCGCTTGGATAAATTTTATATTTATCTATCAGCCATTCTTTCCATATTGGGTTAGTAACCCTACCGTCATTATCAACAAATACATCTGGGCAATCGTGAAGTGTCATTGCATTTTTTACTCTCCAAGGTTTTTTTCCATAATACCATCCATGGTGCCAACCTTCTTTTATATCAACTTTTACTTTACCTGGAGGTGCTTTTATTCTTTCAGCATGCTCCTTACAAAACTTGGCCAAAGTATAATCATCTGCACCACCGTGCACTACAAGCATTGTTGTGTTAGATGTTAATTCAGGTTCTGCAAAAAAACCAGCCATCCTACATTCTGCTGCTTCTGGAAGAATTGCATCAAAACCCTTTGTGCCTTCAAGGAATTTAGATGTGAGCTTAACATCAGCCAAGTAAAAAGAATTAGTTCCGCCTCTTGAGTGACCAGTGGTACCAAATTTCCCATTTGATCTTGGATGAGATTGTAAAAGTTTTAAAGCCATAAGAGCATCAATTGCTCCATTGATTAGTGGCACCCTCGATTGATCTCTCCAAGTTTCTCTTGCACCTCTTGGACAAAAATTATCTATATACATTACACCAATGCCTGCTTTCAAAAGATTTTGTGTAGAATGATAAACAAAATCATCCCAAACATAATCCCCAGGTCCCCCACTGCTGTGAGTACGTATTACAATAGGAACTTTATCCGATCCTTCTGGCAATTGAAGGTATCCTGTTATTTCAATAGGATTATTTAAATGACCATCTATTAAAACTGTTCTTTGATCAAATCCTGTATAAGAGTTAAATTTGATTATTTCGCCACCTTTATAATTTTTTAATTTTGAAATACCTTTTAACATCGAACGTTTTTTTGTACAGTTTGCCTTACTATCAAAATTAATATTTTTTGTAGAATGTGCATAAACATTTGTTGTAAAAATTAATGTGATAAGTAATAAAAATATTTTTTTCATTTAAATAATCCTTTCAATCCTTTTTCTGACGCTTCACAAACACCTTTTTCTGTAATTAAACTAGTTATATATTTAGCAGGTGTAATATCAAAAGCTAGGTTCATTACTTTACTTTTTTGTGGATAAATTAATATCTTTTTTAATTTTTTATCTTTATCAAGACCTTCTAGGTGAGTTAATTCTTCTGAATTTCTTTCTTCAATAGGAATATCTTTAAAATCTTTTATATCCCAATCAATTGTTGAGCTTGGTAATGCCACATAAAAAGGTACATTATTATCATAAGCTGCTAGAGCTTTTAAGTACGTTCCAATTTTGTTGCAAACATCTCCAGTTGATAAAGTTCTATCTGTTCCAACAATACACATATCTACCTCTCCTTTTTGCATTAATATTCCACCAGTATTATCTGCAATAATTGTATTAGGAACATCTTCTTCATTTAATTCATATGAAGTTAAATTAGCTCCTTGATTTCTTGGTCTTGTTTCGTCAACCCAAACATGTACTGGAATACCTTTTTTATGTGCATGATAAATTGGAGAAGTTGCTGTGCCCCAATTTATAGTTGCTAACCATCCAGCATTACAATGAGTTAAAATATTTACTGTCTCTTTTTTTTTGTTATAAATTTTTTCAATTATTTTAAGACCATTTAATCCAATATTTTTACAAAACTTAACATCTTCTTCACAAATTGTTTTTGCTTCATCTAAAGCTACCTTTAATAATTCATTATTATTAACATCTGATAATTTTTTCATCATTCGATCAACTGCCCACTTTAGATTAATTGCTGTTGGTCTAGATTTTATTAGATCTTCTGAACTTTTTTTAATAAAATTAACATCATTTTTTTCCATAATAGCTAGAACAATACCGTAAGCAGCTGTTCCTCCTATTAATGGAGCTCCCCTTACCTCCATAACTTTTATGGCATTTATTGCGTCTTTTACTGTTTTAAGATCTTTAATTATAAATTGATGAGGTAGTTTTGTTTGATCAATAATTTTCACAGCTTGGTTTTTTTCATCAAACCAAATTGTTCTATATTCTTTTCCTTCTATTTTCATTTATTTAAAAATCAATTATCTTAGTAGAACCATCTTTCAAGATAAATTCTGCTTTTTTTTTTGAAATGAGCTTAACAGATTTAAATCTATCTACCTCTTGAATAAAATTGTTAAGTTTTTTTCTACTGCTTTTACTCATTTTCATACCTGGAGCATTAACACCAACATCAATAATCACTTCCGCGCCACTTACAAATGCATTTATATATGATGGGATTACTTTACACTTACCTGTCATTGCTTCAGTTACCCAAATCGGTTTATTAATATTCAACGATTGCAATAATTCAGAAAATTCACCTACCCAGAAATCTTTATCACATTTACCATCAGGTGGTGTGATATGATGCATATTTGCTATATCAAAATTATCTTTAATTTTTGGAAGAGCAGATTTCCAAAACTTTTTACTTTCAGGAAACATTCCAGCTGCACCAGCCATAATAATAACTGCATCTTTTTGCTTCAATTTAATTAGTTCTGATGAAAAATTAAAAATTTCTACAAAATCATCCTCTGTTCCTTTAAAAAACATTTTAAATTCTGGTTCGTTCATTATTTCCCAATAGATAATTGGTTTAGTTAAACCTGGCATATCATTAGATCCATCGCCATCATATCTATCAACTAAAGCAGATAAAAAAAGTTTATAGTTTTCCATAGAACAAGGTTTGCTTAAATATTTTGCAAAATGTTTACCAAAAGGACTTCTTCCCTTTTTTCTTTTACATGATTTTTGTTCCCAATTAGAATATGGCCATATTGTTGCGATTGTATTTTGATTATGGTTCTGAGCATAAGTTACATATTGATCAGCTTTATCCCAAGAAAAAACTCCTTTTTCTTTTTCAATATTATTCCAAACGAAAGGTCCAGGATGCGGTCTCACCCATTGATTATCTTTACCTCTCATTCTATCATCTCTTAATTCAGTCAAATCACCAAAACGGGATCCAGCGTTTACATTAGAAAATAAGAAAAAAAAGATTAAAGATGTATAAAATATTTTTTTCATTTATTAAGCACTCTACCAGCTACTGTATTAAGTTTTTGAATTGTTTTCTTTGTTCTTTTCTCGGGTGCTGTTATTATTGCTACATCTAAACAATTGTTCGTTGGATCTTTTGGATCAATATATTTTTCAAAATTATCTATAAGATTTTTAATCATATTTTTTGCTTTGGCAGCATTTCCTAAAAGAACTTTTATAACTTGTTGAACATCAACATTTTCATGGTCAGGGTGCCAACAATCATAATCTGTGACCATTGAAACTGAAGCATATCTGATTTCAGCTTCTCTTGACAATTTTGCTTCTGGCATATTTGTCATGCCAATTACATCAGCTTTCCATGATCTATATAAATTAGACTCTGCTAATGTTGAAAATTGTGGCCCTTCCATAACAACATAAGTACCTCCTCTTTGATATGGAATGCTTTCTTTTTTAATGGCTTCCTCACATGCATTCATTAACCCATTGGATGTTGGATGAGCCATAGAAACATGGGCAACTATTTCATCATCAAAAAATGTTTTATTTCTAGCAAAAGTTCTATCTATAAATTGATCAACTATTACAAATTTTCCTGGTGGTAAATCTTCTTTTAAAGAACCGACTGCAGAAACAGATACAATATCTGTTACTCCAAGTTGCTTTAGGGCATCTATGTTAGCTTTAAAATTTATATTTGAAGGATTAATAAAATGACCTCTTCCATGTCTTGGTAAAAAATATACTTCTTTATCTTTGTAATTAGTTTTTAGTATTTTGTCAGAAGGTTTTCCCCAAGGCGTATTTAGATCTAATAATTCTCTTTCTTTGAATTCTTCAACATCATACAGGCCACTTCCTCCAATAATAGCTAATTTATTTGTCATATTATTTAAAATGATTTATTTATAACTCAAAAATAAATGGATTTAAAAGAATATATAAGATCAATTCCTGATTACCCTAAGAAGGGAATTCTTTTTAGGGATATTACAACCTTAATAAAAAATGAAAAAGCTTTTGCTTTTTGCATTGATCAAATAGTTGAAAAATCTAAGCTCTTTAAATTTAATAAAATTGCAGCTGTAGAGTCTAGAGGTTTTGTATTTGCTTCTGCAATTTCATATATTTTGAAAAAACCTTTTATATTGCTTAGAAAAAAAAATAAATTACCTGCTGAAACTCATTCTGTTGATTTTCAACTAGAATATGGAACTGCAACAATTGAGGTTCACAAAGACTCATTTAGTAAAGGAGATGAAGTTTTAATAATTGACGACTTAATAGCTACAGGTGGAACTGCAGAAGCAGCTGCAAAGCTTATAGAAATATCTAATGGTAAGGTTGCTGGATTTATTTTTGTAATAAATCTTTTTGATCTAGGGGGTGATGAAATTTTGAAAAAAAAAGGTTATTCATCTGAATCATTAATGAACTTCCCAGGTCACTGAAACAAAGAATTAACTCTGTAACTTGATTTTTTTCCAAGCATTGAGCTTAACAATCCCAATAATCTACTCAAATAAACTGATTTTTGAAGTTTATTAAATGTGATTGTAAAAAAAATTACCTTAAAAAAAGATCTGATTATCTTGCCATAGGTTTTTCTGAAAGCAGAAAAATATCCATAATTTTTTTTATGAAAATAAAAAGTAGACCACATCCAGTGCCAATTACGTAATTTTTCAGTATCTATTCCTAAAACAGGATCTGCTTGAGAAGAACTTTTATTTCCTAAATGGTCAATTATAAGTTCTTTTGAAACAAAAACATTTCCTCCTTGATCTTTAATTCTTTTACATAAGTCAAACTCTTCAAAATATAAGAAGAAATTTTCATCAAAAAGTTTTTTATTAGGAAATTTATTTAAATCAATTATCATTGAACATCCAATTACCCAATCAACTTTTTGTAAACCATTTTGATCAACTGCATTTATTGGATTTATATTTTCTTCAAAATAACCTGAAGATTGGAAGTTTTTTTGATTCTTATACGTAGCTCCTATAATTGAAAAATCAATATTTTTTTTAAAAAAAGTTTCGATATTAGGAAAAAAATTTTTTTCACAAATAGTATCAGGATTAAGTATTAAGACATAACGAGTATCAACAAACTTTAATCCAAAATTATTTCCACTACCCATGCCAAGATTTTTTCCTGTACAATGAATTGAGATATTTGGATATTTTCTTTCAAATTTTTCTTTTAAATTAAATTCTGAAGAATTTTCAATTATCTTGATCTTGATATTGTTTTCAATGGAATTAATACAATCAGTTAATATTTTTTCATCTGTTCTATAAGTTACTATAATTATTGTCAAATCTGATAAACTACTCATAATTTTATTTAAAAGTTAAATATATACATTTTTTTTTATTAATGTAAAAAGTTTGTAATGCAGAGAATTATTGTTACAGGTGGATTAGGTTTCATAGGAAGTAATCTTGTGCATTTACTTATTAAAAAAAAATATCATCCAATTATTATCGATAAATTTTCATATGCTTCAAATCTTTATAATTTAAAAGGACTTAAAAAAAATAATTATACAGTACATAAATTTAGCATCGAAAATAAAAAAAAAATTTTAAATCTATTAAACAAATATAAGCCAAAAGCTATCTTTAATTTAGCTGCTGAAACTCATGTAGATAGATCTATTGAGAGCCCTGATATGTTTATTAAATCAAATATTCTCGGAGTTTTTAATATTTTAGAATGTATTAAAGAATATGTAAAAAAAAATAAAATAAAAATGGTTCATGTGTCTACGGATGAAGTTTATGGGGATATAAAAAAAAATAAAAAATCATTAGAAAATGACAGGTATTTTCCAAGTTCTCCTTATTCTGCATCTAAAGCAAGTGCAGATCATTTAATTACTTCATATGTTAGAACTTTCAATTTACCAATAGTAATTTCTAATTGTTGCAATAATTTTGGTCCAAGACAATTTCCAGAAAAACTAATTCCAAAAACTATATTTAATTTAGTTAACAATAAAGACATACCAATTTATGGAAAAGGTATTAATGAAAGAGAATGGATTTATGTAGACGATCATTGTGAAGGTTTAATTAAGATACTTAAAAAAGGAAAAATTGGACAAAGTTATAATATTGGATCAGGCAATGTTGTTAAAAACTTAGATTTAATAAAGAAGATTATTAAGGTTTATAAGAATAATTTTTCAAAAAATAAACACATTTCAAAAATAAAATTTGTTTTAGACAGACCAGGGCATGATCTACGTTATGCTTTGAACTCAAATAAAATAAAAAGAAAACTTAAATGGAAACCAAAAAATAAATTAGATATGGGCATCAAAAAAACTATTGATTGGTATATTAAAAACCCAAATTTCTATAATAAAAAACAACAAAAAAAATTTGATAAAAGAATTGGATTAATTTAATGATTAAAAAAGGTATAATTTTAGCAGGTGGATTAGGAACTAGGATGAGCCCACTTACTAAAGCGGTTAATAAACAATTGCTTCCAATTTACGACAAGCCACTCATATATTATCCGCTCTCAATTTTAATGTTGGCTAAAATTAAAGACATTTTAATAATTGTAAACAAAGGTCAACTTAATCAATTCAAAAAATTGATACCAAGCGGAAAAAATTTAGGGATAAAAATATCTTATGCAGAACAAAAAAGCCCAAGAGGACTACCTGATGCTTTTTTAGTTGGTGAAAAATTTATAGGTAAAGACAATGTTGCATTAATTCTTGGTGATAATTTTTTTTATGGCCAAAATTTAACTAAAAAACTCCAAGAATGCTCAAAGCTATCAAGTGGAGCAAAGATTTTATTACACTCTGTATCTAAGCCAGAAGCTTATGGAGTCGCGAAATTAAACAATAAAAAGAAAATTATCAAAATCATTGAAAAGCCCAAAAAATTTATTTCTGATTATGCTGTAACAGGTCTGTATTTTTTTGATAATCAAGTAGTTAAAATTGCTAAAACTCTTAAACCTTCAAAAAGAGGAGAAATTGAAATAATTGATTTATTAAATAAATATAAAAAAAGGAATAAACTTTATGCAGATTTTATTGGTCGTGGAGGTGCATGGTTAGATACTGGATCAATTGAAGATTTCTATAAAACTACTTCTTTTGTGGCTGCTATTGAGAGTAGACAAGGTTTAAAAATTGCCTGTATAGAAGAAATTGCTTATCAATATGGCTGGATAACTAAAAAACATTTAATTCAATCCACAAAATTTTATGGAAATTGTGATTATTCTAAATATTTAAAAAAACTAATTTTTAGAGATTAGATAACTGAAAACTTATCCACAAGCAAATTATTGATTTGAAATTAATTTTTATAATAATAACTTACAATTTAAATGAGAATTGAAGAAGAAATAAAGCTTGATTATTCTGATGTGCTTTTTAGACCTAAGAGAAGCACATTATCAAGTCGTAAAGATGTAGACTTAAAAAGAACTTACAAATTCAAATACAGCAATAGTGAATGGTCAGGAATTCCGATCATGGCCGCAAATATGGATGGCGTAGGCGAATTAGGTGTCGCGGAAAAGATGTCTGAATATGACATGATTACCTGTCTAACTAAACAACATGATCTTAAAAAATTGAATCAATACAAAAAGATTAAATCAATTTACAAAAATATTGCTTTAAGTGTTGGTATTAAAAAAGAAGATTTCGATATGCTTGATAAATTATTAAAAGAATTTAATTTCATCAAATTTATTTGTATTGATGTTGCAAATGGATATTCAGAACGTTTTAGTAAATTTATAAAATCTGTTAGAGAAAAATATCCAACAAAAACAATAATAGCTGGAAACGTTGTTACTGCAGACATGACTCAAGAACTGATATTAAGTGGAGCTGATATAGTAAAAGTTGGTATCGGACCTGGAAGCGTTTGTACAACAAGAATTCAAACTGGAGTTGGTTATCCACAGTTAAGTGCAGTTATAGAATGTGCTGATGCAGCTCATGGTTTAGGAGCACATATTATTGCTGATGGTGGTTGTACTTGTCCAGGAGATGTTGCAAAAGGTTTTGGTGCTGGCGCAGATTTTGTTATGCTTGGTGGAATGCTTGCGGGACATGATGAGGGTAAAGGTAAAGTAGTAAAGACTAATGGAAATAAATATATAGAATTTTATGGATCAAGTTCTCTTACAGCTAACAAAAAACATTATGGTGGCTTATCTGATTACAGAAGTAGTGAGGGAAGAATTGTCAGAGTTAAATATAGAGGAAAAATAAAAGATACAATTTCAAATATTCTTGGAGGTATCAGAAGTAGTTGTACCTATGTTGGCGCGCCTTCTCTAAAGCAATTAAGTAAATGTACTACCTTTGTAAGAGTATCTAACCAATTTAATGATACTTTTGTAAAATAATGGTAGCGGGAAGTGGGATCGAACCACTGACCTCGGGCTTATGAGTCCCGCGCTCTAACCAACTGAGCTACCCCGCCATTGAATTCACGATGATATATACTACTTTTAATTTTTTTTGCAAACAACTATAATTATAACTAATTAAGAATTTTATTCTTTGCTTTATTAAACTCTTCTTGAGTTAATACATTTTCATCTAAAAGTTTTTTTAATTTTCTTAGTTTTCTTATTTTATCATCAGTTATAATTTCACTGGAATTTGAATTATTGTTAGTTGTTGATATAATTTTTGTAAAAGCTGGTTTTAACATTTTATCAAATTTATTATTAAACTTTGAACAATTTACAAAACAAAAAGAACCTACCAAAAAGGTTTTATTGTTTTTTTCTGTAAAAAAAAAGCTAAGTTTTACCTCTATTTTCATTGCTCCTAAGATGTATATTAGATCTCCATTAGTTTCTAAAAAAAGATTTTCATTTTGATTTCTGGCAATTTTGAATCTATTTAAAATTATTGTCATATCTTCGTTTATTAGGATACTTTTATTATCTCTACTTAATGAAGTTAAAGTCTTTCTGATTTCTTTTGTTGATTTAATGAGTTCTGAATTATTCATATCTTTTAGACTCTTGGCAATTTGTAAAAATTCATCATCGGTAGAATCTAAATCATTTAAAATAGAATAAAGTCCTTTATCTATAATTAAAAGATCTGTAACAAAATCAATTTTTTCTCTTTTGAAGATTTTTTTCATCTCTGAGATGAGCCATTTGCTTTGATGAACCTCATCTTTAAATTTTTTTTTTTCCATTTTTACTATCACAGATTTTATATATTTATTTTCCATTGGATCTTGACCGTCTATAACTTCTTTTATGAAATCAATATATTTTGTTGGTGCTATACTAAACATATTTATTTTTTTTTCTTGAATATTTAGAGATATAAAAAAATCTTTAAAATCCTCATAACGTTGATAACTAGTATACGTATGATTCTCTGGAACATCTAAACTAATTAAGTTATCGATATTTATAATTTTAGATACTGCTAGATTGCAAAAAATAAGATTAAAATAGAAGATTAAAAAAAATCTAATTTTCACTAAACTATTTTAATAATTTTTTTTTCGCGTTAGTAAATTCTTCTTCTGTCAAAATTCCTTCATCTAAAAGTTTTTTTAATTCTTTTAATTTTTTTAAAGTGTCATCTGTTATCATGCTTGAATCTGAAGAAGATGATTCTGAAGAATTTGATTGATTTGAAGTATTGTTTGAATATCCACCTATAAAACCAAGATCAGTTAATTTTGCAATAATTTCGTCATCAGTCCATTTGCCTTTAAATCTGGATTGTTTACCCTTGCCTGGATTAATTCCATTTTTCCATTTAACATCTCTCATTCTTGCAAAAAGCTTACAAGGTTTATCAAAATCTTGCTCGCATGTTCTTGCTCCTTTACCTACATTGTGAGTTTGACAGTTACCTGCTGGACAAATCCAATGATGTCCATCCATACCATCAGTTGTTACATAAAAGGCCATTGGAGTTGGTTTTATTCTTAAATAATAAATAAAATAATCAACCATTCCTGGAGATAAAGTTAATTCTCCAGAGCCATAAGATGATGATTTTGCTGGAGTAAAAAAAAATAAACCAATAAATACAAACTTAAAAATATTTTTCATCTATCCTCCATAAATTTCTAATTTCTTTATTATGTTACAAAAACCAGTTTTTTCAAATTTACTTACTCTTGTTATCTTGTTCCCTTTTTTAACATTATCAATTACATAATTAAACAAACCAATTATTCTATTTTTTCTATCATAAGCTGTGACTTCAACGTACAGTTCATCTGACTTAGAATTTATATTGGTAACAACAAGTTTTAATTCACAGACTTTTAAAGATTTTTGATTTACCGTTGCAGAAATATTGTAATCTTTAATATCTACAACTTTAGGTGTAAATTCTTTATTTGTATAACTACAACTGTTTAACAAAATTAGTATAAATAAAAATAATCTTTTCATTTCTATTTTAGCAATCTTTTTTTTGCTTTTGTGAATTCACTTTTTGTTAAAATACCCTCGTCTAAAAGTTTTTTTAATTCCCTTAATTTCTCTATAGTTCTATCATCAAGATTGCTTTCAGTATTTGTTTTACTATAATTTATATCGATATATTCACTTAAATCATGCCTATGGTTTTCTCTGGCATTAAGCATAACTTCAAAATCAGATTGTCTTTTTGCAGAAATTTTAATCCATTTATCCATTATTTTTCTTTTATCAGGAAAATTATCAATGTTTTTTGGATGATATTCACTTTCCAATTCAGTATTAAATTTTGAGTCTGTTGCACCTAAAATTTTAGGATTAATAATATAGGTTAAGTCTAAAGCGTAATTTTTTACTACCGGAGCAAAATAAGTATGTGAACTTGCTAAGACCACTGGTGGAATTTTAATCTTATTTTCACTTATCCAGGTCACATATTTTACTCTTCGTATTTCGTCCTCTGGATCATCTGGAGTATATAGTTCCTTATTAAAGTCAAGGTGTCTAACTAAAAAACAATTACTTACCATTCCTTTGTAAAATAGTTTTGCAATTGTATATTCTGGTCTTTCTGTGCAATTATCATATTTTCCATATTTGTATTCTCGGATCAAATACGCACCAAAATCTCCATTATATCTTCCTCCTGTATCAAGTTCACAAAATTCAAAAAAACCTTTAAATATTTTATTTTCTTCCTGAGCAAAACCTACACAAAGATACTTAACAGTTCTTGCAGACCATCTTTCTTTATACATAACTTTCCATTTACCTGCAGGCAAATCAAAAGTTTCTGATCTTATATTTATTGTTCCTTCATAAGTATTGCCATACTTAAAATCCGTTGTAAGAGCAAATGAGATTTTATTTAATAAAAACAATTGAAATAAAATGATTAATACAATTTTTTTCATAACAATTTTTTTTAATTAAACTATAGTAATTTCTGAGCTATATATAGCAGATTTTAAGTAATTTAATAAATTATTGTGAATATTAAAATTAATTATAGACCGGAAATAGATGGCCTTAGAGCACTAGCTGTAATTTCAGTAATTATATATCACGCTGAATTTTTCTTATTCAAGAATAATCTTTTAACAGGAGGTTATATTGGTGTAGATGTTTTTTTTGTAATTTCTGGTTATTTAATTTCCTCAATAATTTTTAAAGAGATTAATGAAAAAAAAACTTTCTCCTTTTCAAATTTTTATGAAAGAAGAGCACGAAGAATACTGCCAGCACTTATTTTTGTTTCATTAATTTCGTTTATATTTGCTTGGAAATATCTATTACCATCAAGTTTAATTGAATATTCAAAATCAATACTTTTTTCAATTGCTTTTACTTCAAATTTTTATTTTTATTTTGAAGGATTAAATTATGGAACTGATGAAGCTTTATTAAAGCCTTTTTTACATACATGGTCATTATCTATTGAAGAACAGTTTTATATTTTTTTTCCTATAACTATATTTTTAGTAATAAGATATTTTAAGAAACTTCTACCCTTTTTTATTTTAATAATTATCTTAGCAAGCTTATTTTACTCAAATCATATTTCTAATCGAGATATTGATCTAAATTTTTATATGATTCAATCTCGAATTTGGGAATTGATGGCTGGTGTAATTTTATCTTATTATGAAACTAAAAATTTAAGAAAAAATAATAAATTTATTCACAATCAATTTTTTACTCTTTTAGGATTTATTTTAATAATTTTATCATTTATTTACTTTAACGAAGAAACTCGTCATCCTTCTTTTTATACATTAATACCTGTAATAGGTGTCTGTTTAATTATTTGGTTTGCCAAAAAAAATGAAATTATTACAAAGTTTCTATCTTCTAAAATTTTAGTAGGAACAGGACTAATATCTTACTCTTTGTATCTTTGGCACTATCCTATTTTTGCTTTTGGAAGAATAAAAGGTTTGGAACCATCCAATTTTGATAAAATTGAATGGCTAGTTTTAACCTTTTCATTATCAATTATTTCATATTATTTAGTAGAAAGAAATTTTAGAAATAAAATATTTAACCGGAAAAACTTTTTAATAATAATAAGTTTTAGTTTAATATTCTTAATATTAATTAATCTAAATCTATTAAATAAAATAAATAATATTTCTCAAAATAATTTTCCAAAAATACTTCAAGAGGATTTAAAATTTAAGCCATGGTTAAATTTAAAGGATAAAGAGGGGAAATTTTGTTATGGCTGGTATGACAAAAAAGACTTTTGTGAGTTTTCTTTACCAGAAAATTCAAAACAAATAATATTAGTTGGCGACTCCACGATGGAACAATTAGCTAGATCAATCAAAAATAAATTTCTTCAAAACGGATATAATTTAATAACAATGAATAGTTCGGCTTGTTATTTTTTACCTAATTATAATTTTGTATATAAATCAAATGCAAAAAAAAATTTCAAAGAAACTCCTTGTGATAATAACTTTCAAAAAAAAAGAATTGATAAAATATTTGAAAACCCCAACTCCATAATAATTACTGGTGGAATGCTCGATACTTATATTGATAATAATGATCTAAATTTTAAGCATATAGAAAAAGATATTGGTATAGAAGAAGGATATCTTAAAAATATCAATAATCTTTTAAATAAAAATTTTAAGATTATACAGTTGGCACCGATGCCAACCTATAAAAAATCGGTTTCGCAAGAAATTTATAATATGTTAGATAATCTAAAAAAATTTGATAGTGAAATTATTGATATAAGATTATCAATCCCCATAGAAGAATTTTTAAAAAAATCAGATCAATCAATTAAAACTTTAAGTAAAATAAAAAATAAAAATTATAAAATTGTTTATCCTCATAAGATATTTTGTGATTTAGAAAATTGTTATTTTAACGATACTAACAATATTTTCTTTTACGATAAAAATCATTTATCAAAAAAGGGTTCTGAAATGGTTTCTAGCTTGATATTTGAAAATATTAAAAAATTAGGTTGGTAATTATTTAGAAAATACTTCTTTTAATATTTTTTGAGCAATTATATTATTACCAATCTTTGTAAGATGGACATCATACGGCAGATAGATCTGTTCCAGCCAATTTTCATTATTTTTTTTTATTTCAGAATACTCAGGAAATACATTTATTAATTTTTTACATTTTGAAACTTTGCATAAATTGTTATTAAATTTTTCCCAATTAAAAACTGTTTGACCAAAATTCAATGTATCAGGCCAAGGCATTGTAATTAAATAAAGTTCAAAATTATTTTTTTTTGATAAATTTCCTATCTCTATAATTTTATTTTCTATTTTAGACAGTCCTTGTTTTACTCCTCCGCATGTCCATGAACCTGGTTGTTTTTCTTCTGTATTACAACCTTCTAGTTCAGAAAAATTCGTATAAATAAATGCACCTGAAGGACTCCCTTCTACTGGTTTATAAATTTTTTGTTTTTGATCTTTGGTTTTTTTTGATCTTATTTGCCTTGAAAATTTTCTAAGTTTGCTAGCAATCAAATACATCCCTTTAAAATTATCATGTTTAAATTGTCTAAACTTACTTTTTTGATATTTTTTATTAATGCCTGAAATTAAATATGGTTTTCCACTATCTTCTCTCCATCTGCTATTTTCATCTCTAACATCAGTTATATCAACTAATACAAAAACTTTCTCAATAGGTTTATTAGTTTTAAAAATGAAATTTTCTAATCTATATTTATAAACAGTTGGACTATAAGATGGTACGCCAAGATTATATAAATTATAATCAGTTAGTTTTTTTTCCAGAATACCAACAAATGTATCCTCCCAATTAGACCCTAATCCAAATGTTTGAGAATCGCCGACAAAAATAATATTCTTGTTTTTTTTGTACTCATTTTTCCCAGAATACCTATATCCATTATTGTCTGTTTCTATTTTAAAATTTGGCAATGTTGAGACAATTCTCATATTCGCTAAACAGTTTTCTTTAAGCCCATAAAATTTTCCTTTATTGCTATATTCGTAGCATTTACTGTCAACATTCTGGGTAAATATAAAATTACTAAAAATTATATCTGAAAAAGCAAAAAATATAATAAAGATGATTATATTGACTATATAAAGTTTTAATTTAAGCATATTTATTTAAATGATAAATAAATATAGTGCATAATTCGATTAATCTAGTGTTAAAAATAGTTATTGATTAAAATGAATTAAATTATAAATTAAAATTGCTAATGACATATATTCCTACACATGTCCAAATTGAGACAGTTAATAGATTTTGTGATGCAAGATGCCCAATGTGTACAATAAAATTTGTACCAGATTTTGCTAAAGATGCACCTGATGAACTTTCAAATACTGGACAAGCCCGTCCAGCTGAAATAATGAGTTTTGAGACATTTAAATCTATAACTATAAAATTTAAACCTTATGTAGATAAAATTCGATTCCTAAGCCTCCATGGATGTGGAGAACCTCTGTTGGACAAAAATCTCCCTGAAAAAGTTAAATTTGCAAAACAAGAAGTAGGATTTAAAGAAGTTGGATTTACATCTAATTGTAGTGTTCTTACAGAAAAAATGACAATAAAACTATTAGAAGCAGGATTGAATTGTATAATTCCATCTATTGATGGACTGACTAAAGAAGTTTTAGAGGCAATTCGACCAAGAACAAATTTTGAAAGAACTTATAAAAATGTTCAATTTTTTATTGAGCAAAGAGATAAACTTAATGCTAACTGTAAAGTTTTGATCAGAATGATTAGACAACAATTAAATAATCATCAGTGGGAGGATTATAATAAATACTGGCGAAAATTATTAAGTCCTGAAAAAGGTGACGATGTACTTGGACTTGATGTCCACAACACTGGGGGTAAAGTGGAAAATTTTGATAAAATGAAAGTTAATGATTACTCTTCTATGGAAGATGAGCATGAGGCTCATTTCACAAAAGAAATTAAAAAAGGAACTTTTGATAAATTAGTTACTCCAAAAAATGGTGATGGCAATGTGTATATTAAAGCTCATGAAGTTGAAGATATAGGTGGATGTCCAGATTTATTTAGCCGTTTTAGTATTTTTGCTTCGGGTGATGTAGCTCTTTGTAGTGCAGATCAGGCTGAATACTATAAACTGGGTAATGCAATCCATGAAGATCCAGTAAAAATATTTAATAATGAAGGTTTTAATAAATACAGAGACAAGTGGTTATCAAATGATTACAAAAATTTAGACTATTGTAGAGACTGTAAAATTTATTTATCTAGATTTCATAAAACTTACGTATCTTAGACATAATTTTGGAGTTTAAGAGTGGCTAAACCTTTAATTCTTCACATTACACCTCACCTGCCAGGTGGACTAGCTAGAATATTATTATCTACTTTAAAATATTTTAATAGAAAAGAATCTTTATTTAATCACGAAATAATCATTACTGATAAAAAACATTTAACTAATGAAGCAAAAAATATGTTTTCAAAATATCTAAGATTTCTTCATATTGGAAAAAAAGATGATTTTATAAAAAAAAAAATGATCGAAGCTGATATTGTTCAAATTGAATATTGGAATCATCCACAGGTTTATAGATTTCTAAGTAACTTTAAATTTCCAGCTATTCGTTTAATATTATGTTCTCATACAAATGGATTTTCAAGACCAAGTGTAATTACAAAAAATGCTATTGATTTTTCAGACATTTTTCTCAGTGCAACTAGAGCAACAAGGAAACACTACTTATTTAACCCAAAAAATAATTTTCATCGCTCTAAAAAATTAAAATTTGTAACATACCCTGTTGATTTTGCGCGTTTTGGTAAAATTGAACCAAAAGCTCACAAAGGATTTAATGTTACTTACATTGGTACTTTAGATTACTCAAAATTACACAAAGATTTTCTTGAAATGTCAGATGCAATAAGGACACCTAATACAAAAATTCTTGTTTGTGGTGGCGGTTTTGATAAAGAAAAAATTAAACATCAAGCAAAAAAATACAATAATAAAAGATTCAAATTTAAAGGTTTTGTAGAAAATATAAAAAAAATATTAGAAATTACAGATGTGTTGGGATATCCACTTAATAAAAAACATTATGGAAGTGGTGAACAAGCGATTATAGAAGCGATGTATTCAAAAATTCCTGTTGTAGCTTTTTCAAATCATGCAGAAAAAGAAATAATTAAAAATAAAAATACAGGTATTTTAGTCAATAATAAAAATGATTATGTAAAAGCTATTAAAAAATTATATTCAGATCCTATAAAAAGAAGAAGAATTGGAAATAATGCAAATAAACACATATTAGAAAATCTTTCGCCTACAGTATGCTTCAAAGATTTAGAAAAAATTTATAAAGATTTGATGAGTCTTAAAAAAAAACATAGGAAGTATAAAAATTCTAAACTTAAGAAAACTAATATTAAAAACTATGGTGCTCAATTATTTATTGAATCTTTGGATGAAAGTGGTGAAGAATTTTTTAATAGTTTTAAAAATTTTGGTAAAAAAATTGATATAAAATCTAATGAAAAGATAAAGAATTCAGAAATCGAACTGAAAGTACCTACTAAAGGAAGCTTATTTCAATATTTATATTTTTATCCTAAGGATCCATATTTAAATTTTTGGGCAGGATTAATGTCTTTAAAAGACAAAAATGTTCTAAAAAGAAAACACAAGTCTTTACCAAAAACAACTAAAGATTGCTTTAAGATTGCTTTAAATTATCAACCAAGAAATAAAGAATTTAAATATTATCTAGATAAAATAAAATAAATTAATGCGAGTTTTTCCAAAAATAAGAAATATTAAATTTCTATATTCCTTCAAGATAAAAATTCAAAAACAAAAGAGATTTATAAAAGATATTAAATTTTTTTTTAAAAATAAGATATCGTTAAAATTTATAATACTTTATTTTTATAGCCACTTTTTTAAATCAAAAAATAAATTAGATGTTTGGGAATATTATCTAAATTATAAGTTTATAGGAGAAGATTGGTTTGTTGAAAAAACTCCTATCTTAATAAGTTATTTTGAAAATAATATTAATGAAAAAAAAGGGATAATTGATATTTTAGAAATTGGCTCCTACGAAGGTAGAAGCTCAATTTTTTTTTTAAAATATTTTAATGAAAGTAGAATAACTTGTGTAGATACATGGGAAGGTTCGGATGAACACGATAAAAAAAATATGTCTAATATAGAAAATAACTTTGATTTAAATATTAAAAATTTTGATAGCAGGTATAAAAAGATAAAAAATAATTCTGATAATTTTTTTGAAGATAACGATGAGTTTTTTGATCTAATCTATATTGATGGATCTCATGATTTTAATCAAGTAATCAAAGACTCTTCAAACGCTGATAGATATCTTAAAAAAGATGGATATCTTTTATTTGATGATTTTAATTTTATTTCTCCTAATTATAAAAATAATGAAAATGTAGCTGCAGCAATTAACTTATTTTTGAATAAAAATAAGAATAAATATAAAATTATATATTTATACAATCAAGTTCTCCTAAAAAAAGAAATGAATTAATATTATTTTTAATAACGAATATTTTAACTTGTAATATAAAGTCATTTAAATATGTTGATATTTATATATGTCTGAAACTGAAGATTTATTTAATAACAGTAAATATCAGTCTTATAAACTTAAAAAATACTTTAAAGTTTATGATGAAATATTTGCCCCTTACAAAAATAAAAAAATTACTTTTGTCGAAATTGGTGTTCTAAATGGAGGGAGTTTATTTATTTGGAAAAAATTTTTTGGCGAAAATGCAAGAATAATTGGGATAGATATGAATCCAGATTGTAAAAAATTTGAAAAAGATGGTTTTGAAATTTTTATAGGAGATCAATCAGATCCTATTTTTTGGGAAAATTTTTTTAAGGAAGTTGGACAAATAGATTTAATACTTGATGATGGTGGACATACTAATAAACAACAAATTATTACAGTTGCTTGTTGCGTTCCAAATATAAATGATGGGGGAATGGTTGTTGTTGAAGATACGCATACAAGTTATATGAAAGAATTTTCAAATCCACAAAAATATTCATTCATTAATTTTTCAAAGAAATTAATAGATGATATGAACTATAATCTGTATTTAGGTTTGAACAAGTTTAAATATTCTTTAAATAAATATATTTACTCAATACAATTCTTTGAAGGATTTGCATTATTTAAAATTAACAGAAATTTATGTGTGGAAAATGAACTGGTTGATAATAATGCTGAACGAGCTAATCACTGGGATTATAGATATGGAGAAGAGTCAAAAATAACTTATCTAAAAAAAATACACATAATTAGAAAGCTTATTACAAAAATTATTTATTATAAAAATGTATTACATAATAAAATTGAAACTTTTAAATCAAAGAAGTATTTTAAATAATTTAAGGTTTGTATCTTATTATTTCTTTTTTTAAACCAGATGAAATAAAAAAATTTTTAAAAAACCACATAATCCTATAAGATA